>JBHEMC010000049.1:0-31003 GCA_046262775.1 Pyrinomonadaceae bacterium
GGCAAACGTCGACTGTCGCAGACGTTGACGGTAAACCAGGACTATGGCACGGCCACAACGGACAATGGGCAACGAATCGAAATTCCAGTCGGCACACACGACTACCTTTCGTTTTTCTACGCTGTGCGAACGTTCAATCTAACTCCGCCAAAGCGAAATGCAATCTCGATACTTGTTGAGAATAAACCCAAGACACTTTTCATCAGTTCATTGAAACGCGACACAATAGAAATTGGTTCCCAGAAGATTCAGGCGTTTGCATTGTCGTTGACGACGGACGACGCCGAAAGCGACAAGTATCAGCTCCGCGTTTGGATCAGCGATGATAAACGGCGTCTGCCGTTGCGATTGACAGCGTCGACTGAAATTGGTCCCCTTCGCGCAGACCTTGCAATTCTCCCGACCACAAACCAGTAGACATGGGATCGGGAGATTAGCCTCTCCCGCCCGAATCAATTCATTGGAACGAATTCGACGGCCCGGGGGCCGTCCTGACATTGTGAAATTGAAATCTGATTTCAACTAGCATATACTTCGATTCCGCTCCAGGCTGCGGCCAAGCGAGATCCAAACTGGAAGACGTCGTCTGAAATCATGCTCAATTCGTTCATTATCGTGCTGCGCGAAGGTTTTGAATCTTTTCTGCTCGTCGCTGTAATCCTCTCTTACCTCCGCAAAGCGGGCCAGAAATGGCTTACGTCAGCGGTTTATTTAGGTGTCGCCCTCGCTTTAGCGGCAAGCCTCGGACTTGCCTATCTCCTTAAAAATGGTGTCGACGATTCCCTGCTCCAGCGCAATTTAGGGGTAGCGCTCGGCGCCTCTGTCGGACAGTTTCTCGGCAATGAGTCGCTGCGCGAAGGAGTGTTGGGCGTGATTGCGATGCTTATGGTGGGAACACTCGTGATCCATATGTGGCGCACGGGACCAAAGATCCAGCAGCGAATGCGTCAGCGTTTGGGCGTGGTATCGGCACGCAGCTCTCATATTGCTGCGCTGTTAGGTGTCTTCCTTTTCACGTTTCTAATGATCACGCGGGAAGGTATGGAAACCGCGTTGCTGCTACTTCAGATCCGGGACTCTCAATTGATAACCGGCGCCACGTTCGGCCTTGCAGCGGCAGCCGGATTCGCCTGGGCGTGGGCACGATTCGGTCACCTGATAAATGTGAAACGATTTTTTCAGGTGACAGGCATCTTTCTTTTGCTGTTCATCGTTCAGGTAGGCATTTATTCGTTTCATGAATTTGCGGAAGCAGGACTGCTTCCGAATAGCGACGCACTACACGCGGCCACTGAGAAATTCTCGCCGGATGGACTTTATGGAAAGTGGTTTTCGCCCTTGATGATCGCCATATGCGCGCTATGGCTGCTCGTGGGTTGGTTGTTCGATCGACTTCGTCACAGCGCTCGACCGGCAGCCGTTGCGGAGGGTAGTCACTGAAGCTCACTAGAAAGAGATACGTCCGGCCCGCCATTGTGCGGGCCTTTCAATTAGACTCGTTATCAAGGAACAATCTCGACAGTTCGCGCTTTAGCAGTTTGCCGGTGGGACCCTTGGGAATGTCTTTCAAAATGCGAATTGACTTCGGACATTTATAGTCCGCAAGACGCGCGCGACAAAAATCTATCAGCTCTTGTTCGCTGGTGGTCATTTCGCCTTTTAAAACAACGAAAGCCACAACTTCCTCGCCATAGAGTTTATCAAGGATACCAATTGTAGCCGCTGCGTCGACAGCCGGGTGCGCGTACAAAACTTCATCTATCTCTCTCGGATAGATGTTCTCGCCACCGCGAATAATCATTTCCGACTTGCGATCGACAATGTAGTAAAACCCATCTTTATCCCGGTAACCGATGTCGCCAGTGTGAAACCACCCATTGCGAAATGCGATCGCAGTTGCATCAGGATTCTTGTAATAGCCTTTTAAAATGTTCTCCCCGAGCAATACGATCTCGCCCAGCGTGCCATCAGGTACGCCGCTGTCGTTCTCATCGACAACGCGCATCTCGTTTCCTATCGGCAGACCACATGAACCAGGCCTGCGCCGTTCATCCGGTGGATTGAACGTCGATCTGCACGTAGATTCAGACAAACCATAGCCTTCGACAACCAAACAGTTAAAAGTCTCTTCAAATTTTCGCAGCACTTCTGCTGGAACCGGCGCTGACCCACACATAGCAAACCGAAGTTGATCGGTCTTTAGTCCTTTGGGCACACCATCGGGATAGGTGCTAAGCAAAATTGAGAGCATCGTCGCTACCGAACCGAACGAAGTGATTTGATAATCCGAAATGGTCTGCCAGAAACGTGATGCTGAAAATCTCAGACTGACGACCGTCGATCCGCCTGCATAAAGCGCTGACATCGTGGTAACGGAAACCGCGTTCATGTGAAAAAGAGGCATGATGGTCAACAATCGATCTGCCTCTGTAAAACGAAGCCAGGAGCTTATCTGTCGCGCGTTGGCAATGAGATTACCGTGCGTCAGCAAGCAGCCTTTTGGTTTTCCGGTCGTTCCCGATGTATAGATAATTATGGCTTCGTCGTTCGAATCCAGTGACGACTTGGGATATTCAGCACCAACAAACTCTCGAGTCGCTTCCGTCTCGTCATCAAATACGATTTCTGATCTCAACGTGCATAATTGCGGACGTACTGGATCCAAAACGGGCATGAACTTTGAATTAATCAATAATCCTTTTGCTTCTGAATTATTTATGACGTAGCCAATTTCCTGGGATTTCAAGAGCGAGTTGATTGGCCCTGCGACTGCTCCGATCTGCCAGCACGCGAAATAGGCAATTACGTATTCGACACTGTTGGACAGGAGCAGGCTAACGACATCGCCCTTTTGAATTCCCTTGTGGTGCAACATCGCAGCAGCTGCGTTTACCGCAGTCAGAAATCTTGCAAACGTGAACTTTCGACCATCAACTTCCGAGACAAGAAACACCTTCTCCCGTTTGCGAGCCGCGCGATCTATTAGCAGCTCACGAATATTCGCCGGCTGATTTGATTGGTGTTTAGTCACTCCAGACTCTATAAATCGCGTGCTTATCTACTGAAGTTGCTGCTATATATCAAATGTCGAATGTTATCAATTGAAGTTTCAGCGGCATCGGCGCAACGTATGGAAATTAAAAGCAAGCACTAAGCCACCTACGTCGCCCCTGTATTGACGCGTCTGAAAAACCCTGAAGAAGGGCATAAAAAGGTCGTCGGGTTCGCATGCTGGTTCCGATTTCGCTTTCATTACGGCTTAGAATTTCATGGCAGTTCCCAGCCACACAGTTTGCACTGCTCAGTACTCTGCCCCTGGCTAGTATATTCCGCTCCTTTGGCGCTGCGGAATACCAGCAGCAACCAGTTCGTCGAAAAAACCACTCTTCACATTAGAGATGTTGTAACCTGCCTCAATCTATCTGATGTTATATACTCCAAACCCACACTATCTGATTTGACCGAATTTACCGATGACTACTTATCGAAACTTCATTGCCGGGAAATGGATCCAATCCACCTCAAACAAAACTGTAGCCAACATTAATCCAGCAAACACTGATGATGTTATCGGCAACACGCTTTCGGCTACACGTGACGAAGCGCGCCTCGCGGTCGAATCAGCCGCCGAGGCTTTTCGCGCATGGCGCTCAACTCCAGCGCCGGCCCGCGGTCGAATTGTTAGCCAGGCCGCCAAACTCATGGAGCAGCATAAAGAGGAACTCGCACAACTCCTGACGCGAGAAGAGGGTAAGACCATCGCGGAATCGCGTGGAGAACTTCAACGCTCGATCAATGTCGCGGAATTTTGTGCGGGCGAATCACGGCGGCTCACGGGTGAAACAATTCCGTCGGAGTTACCGTCCAACTTTGCTTACACGATCAAACAACCGCTCGGCGTCGTCGCGTGCGTCACGCCATGGAATTTTCCCGTTGCAATTCCAGTTTGGAAGATCGCTCCAGCGTTGGTTGCCGGCAACACTGTGGTGTTTAAGCCAGCGACTCTGACACCCGCAACTGCCGTCAGAATTGTTGAATTATTCGAACAGGCAGGTGTGCCGGCTGGCGTACTCAATTTGATCATCGGCTCGGGCTCTGAGGCTGGTGATGAGATTATCAATCATCCTGCAGTCAAAGCGATCTCATTCACCGGATCGAATGGAGTTGGCATCCGGCTTTACGAACAGGCGTCTCGACGCGGCGCGAAAGTGCAGTGTGAAATGGGCGGCAAGAACCCCGTTGTACTTCTGGAAGACGCAGACATGGACCTGGCCGTCGAGTCAACTGCGCAAGGTGCATTTGGTTCATCAGGCCAGCGCTGCACGGCGACAAGCAGGGCGGTTGTGGTCGATCAGATTGCAGACGAGTTTGTCGAACGAATCAGCAAACGCGCAAAGTCAATGCGTCTTGGAGCAGGTCTCGATCCGCAAACAGAAATGGGGCCGAGCGTGGATGAGAACCAGTTCAAGACCGTGATGCGCTACATCGATCTCGGACGCGAAGACGGTGCGACTCTGGTTTGTGGCGGCTCACGAGCCACCAGTGACGGACTCGATAAAGGATACTTCGTTCACCCGACCGTTTTTGATCGCGTCAACACCGACATGCGTATTGCACGCGAGGAGATCTTTGGTCCCGTGCTCTCTGTATTGCGGGTAAAGAATTTTGACGAAGCAATACGAGTGGCGAACGATTGCGACTACGGTCTATCCTCATCGATCTTTACCAACGATGCTACCCGAATCTTCCGCTTCGTGGATGAAATTGAAACTGGTATGACGCACATCAATTCGCCTACAACCGGAGGCGAGGCACATATACCTTTCGGCGGCACAAAAGCTACCGGGATCGGCGATCGCGAACAGGGTTCCACCGCTCTTGATTTTTATACCGAGCTCAAGGTTGTCTACGTCGACTATACAGGTCGAAAGCGCGAAGGAAACCTCTATTGATCCACAAGATCATAAACAGAGGCGCAGTCATTTTACGTCGACATTTTTAACGACCAGCTGCAAAAGCAATTCGGCGCAAGCTTGAAATCTTCAATCGATAATGAAAGGACAGCAATGAGCACCACTGAGGTGAAGACGAAATCCGAAGCAGTAAGGAAGCATAAAGAGTTTCTGTTTCCCGCAGTAGCAATGTATTACCAGGAACCTCTCGCCCTGATACGTGGCGAGGGATTTCACGTTTGGGACGATCAGGATAACAAGTACCTGGATTGTTTTGGCGGCGTGTTGACAGTGAGTGTGGGACATGCGAATCCGAAAGTCACTGAAGCAATTGTCAATCAGGTCAAAAAGCTGCAACACACCTCGACGTTGTATGCCAACCAGCCCCAATCAGATTTCGCCGAAAAGCTGTACCAGATCACGCCGGGCAATTTGAAAAAGTCTTTCTTCACGAACAGTGGTACGGAAGCTGACGATACTGCTGTTCACGCCGCGAAGACGGCAACTGGCCGTCACGAGATTGTCGTACTCCGGCACAGCTACAGTGGGCGATCGGCTACTTCTCTTTCCGCTATGGGCCATGCGCCCTGGCGACCGCTCCCGCCGCAAGTCGCCGGGTTCGTGCATGCGCGGGCGCCTTACTGTTATCGCTGTCCGTACAAGCTGACATATCCCGAATGTGGATTAGCTTGCGCGAACGATATTGAAGAATTGATTATGACAACCACCACCGGCGAGATCGCCGCGTTCATGGCCGAACCGATTCTCGGTGTCGGTGGTTTCATAGTTCCGCCTCCAGGTTATTTCGAGCGCGCTGTTGAGATCACGCGCAAGCACGGCGGCTTGTTCATTGCGGATGAAGTGCAAACCGCATGGGGACGGACCGGTGATAAGTGGTTCGGTATCGAGCATTGGAACGTAGAGCCAGACATCATTACGTCAGCGAAGGGTCTTGGTAACGGGGTGCCAATCGGTATCACCGTGGCGACCCCTGAAGTGGCTGATAAATATCCTGGCCTTACTTTCTCAACCTTCGGAGGTAATCCTGTTTCGATGGCCGCAGCATTGGCAGTGATTCGAGTAATAGAGGAAGAAGACTTAAGACGAAATGCAGCGGAAGTCGGTGGCTATTTGCGACAACAGCTCGAAGGTCTCAAGGAAAAATACAACGTCATTGGAGACGTACGCGGACTTGGTCTAATGCAGGGGATCGAGCTCGTCAAAGATCGGGAGACGAAGGAACCAGCGCCACAAGCTGTCTTAACAGTTTTCGAGGAAACGAAACGACGGGGCGTCTTAATTGGCAAGGGCGGCCTTTACGGCAACGTGATTCGAACCGGGATGATGTTGAATTCCACCAAAGATCATGTTGACGAATTGATTGAAGCGTTGGACGCAGGGTTTGCTTCCGTGTAGTTGGCTAGCGCTCGTATATGAACAAGCGACAATGCTTTCTTCACGTGTTTCTACCTCTTTTTCTTGGTGGGCTCGTATACGTGCTCTGGCGAGACCCGAAGACTCTGATGTTTCGCTGGTCGGATTCTCTTAGAATGGGAGGGCTAATCAGCGCCATACGCCTGACCGGCAAACTAGACGCAAATATGCCCCAATGGGTTCGCTATTCGTTGCCTGACGGCCTCTGGGTTTATTCCCTGACAGCGTTCATGACCCTGGTGTGGAGAGACACCGATTCATGGCTGCGCTCGGCATGGGTTGCGGTCGGTTTGATAGTTGGCTGTGGTATCGAGTTTGGTCAACTCATCGGCGTCGTGCCCGGTTCATTCGACACAGGAGATCTGGTGGCCTGCATCACGGGTTTCGTGCTGGCTCTGGTTTTTACATCGGAAATTAATTTTAAAAGGAGCTTGAATGACGCCTCAATTTAAGAGAAATGTTTTATCCGTAATTGGGCTGGCCGTATTCGTCTTTTTTGCAGCCGCTACTTCGAACCTGAAGGACGTCCAAAACCGCAACGGCAATGTAAACTCAACCTCCCCAACGCACGCCGCAGACGTGACGACATATACGAATTCAAGTCAGAAGTTCAGCGGCACGCTTCAAGAGAATTACGTCGACTTCAGTTTTGATTACCCGAACACGTGGAAACGTGACGAGAATGCAGGCAAGGGTGACTCGCCGAATTTCGTGAAGGTGGAACGAGCGACCGACGACAAGATCACAACGGAAAATTTCGCAGTCGGTTATTTCACCGGACAGAAGGACGCAATGCCGCAACTTGCCAATCAACTGAGTCAGCAGTTTTCAGGGGGCTTCCCGGAATACAAGAAAGTATCGGAAGGCGAAACTCACGTTGGCAGTTATGACGGATATGAATTTCGCTTTACGGCACATGCGAAAGATACGCCTAACGGCGACTTGGATATCTGGGGTCGTGCAGTGTTATTGCCGGGCGGCGACGATCGAAAAGGCGCAGTGTTGATCATGCTGGCCACATCTGCGAGCGATGCGGTTAAAAGCGTGAACGACGTCGGCGAGACGGGCGAACTACCTTTGATTCTTAACTCGTTCAGGTTCGGGAAGGGTTAACATCTCATTTGCCAAACACCATGAAAACACTGATTACAAATGGACACATCGTTACCGCAATAGATGATTACAATGCTGACATTCTCATCGAAGACGAACGTGTAACTACAATCGGTGCAAAACTCAATATTGAGGTAGATCGAACCATCGATGCAGCAGGCAAGCTCGTGATTCCTGGCGGCATCGATCCCCATACGCACATGGAGCTTCCGTTTGGAGGCACGCAATCATCCGACGACTTTCGTACCGGTACCATCGCCGCCGCGCACGGAGGTACCACCACCATTGTCGACTTCGCAGTCCAATACAAGGGACAATCGTTAATCGAAAGCATCGACAATTGGCATAAGAAAGCGGAAGGTAAAGCAGCGATCGATTACGGCTTTCACCTCATCACCACCGAACTCGAAGACAAACAGATTGAAGAACTCTACACAGCCATGGATGAAGGTGTTACCAGCTTCAAAATGTTCATGGCTTACCCGGGCGTGTTTTTGGTAGACGACGCCACCATCTTTCGCGCGATGTCGGCTGCCGGAGCACGCGGCGGTCTTATTTGCATGCACGCTGAAAACGGAATCGTCATCAACGAGATTATCAAGCGTGCGTTAGACCAGGGACGAACGGCTCCGAAGTATCATGCATTAACTCGTCCAACGGCGGCCGAGGCCGAAGGTGTGCACCGAGCTATAGCGATTGCAGAGATGGCTGAATCGCCCGTCTACATAGTCCATCTGTCATGTGCTGATGCCCTCAACCAGATACGACAAGCACGCGACCGAGGTCTTCCCGCCTTCGCTGAAACATGTCCGCAGTATCTTTTCCTCTCGACCGATAACTATGACGAACCTGGATTTGGTGGCGCCAAGTACGTGATGACTCCACCACTGCGCGAGAAATCGAACCACGCGGAGCTGTGGAAAGGATTGAAGATGGACGACCTCCAGGTAATATCGACGGACCATTGTCCGTTCTGCATGAAAGAGCAGAAGGAACTCGGACGCAACGACTTCACAAAGATCCCCAACGGAGCGCCCGGAGTCGAGAATCGTGTACCACTAATCTACAACGGTGGTGTAGTAGAAAATCGAATCGGCATAAACCGGTTTGTTGAATTGACGTCGACTGCGGCTGCGAAAATGTTTGGACTGTTTCCGAGAAAGGGCACGATTGCAATCGGATCAGATGCTGACATTGTTCTGTTCGATCCCGACAAGGAACAGACCTTGAGCGTCAAAACCAGTCATATGAATGTTGATTACAATGCCTATGAAGGTAAGAAAATAAAGGGCGTAGTCGAGACAGTTCTCTCTCGCGGTCGCGTCGTAGTGGAGAGCGGCGAGTTCAAGGGCAAGCCGGGCGATGGGCAATTTCTGAAGCGTGGAACCTGCGCGAATATGTGAGAATTTTCCATCAGCTTCTCTGTCGTGAAGAAACACAAGCCAATTGTCGCGGGCCAAGGTACGGGACTACTGCATGCCTTGGTCAGGTCCGCAAGCCCATGAACCTCAGGCGGCGGTAAACCGTTCTTTTTAACCGGCAAAATCACGCAAGTTAAGTCTCCATGATGCACCGGCGCGACAGATAAATATAGGCCGTTGTTGACACTCATTACCGCGGGGCAAGGCCGTAGCCCACACGCTGCAACAATCGCCTCTTGTACCGCACGTTTTCGATCTCTTACTATGCGCGCTGCCTGACGCTTCTCAATTGCTTTCCGACGGAGTTCAACGACACATGCTTCTCTCTATCCTGCTTCTCCTGACATTCGCATCGCCGGGTCAGGAGCGACAACGCGGACAATTTCCAGCACAACAACCAATCCCCACACCCCAGGCATCTCCGCCACAACCAACGCAAACAAGTTCGCCGCCTGGCGCTTTTAATCAGCAGAGGAGACCACAGGAACAAGCTACACCAACTCCTGAAGAGCCGCCGGTAGTTACACGACATGAAATCAAAGTCGGTGGGGCGACACTGCACTACACTGCGACGTGTGGTCTGATGCCGATCAAAAATCGCGACGGCGATGTTGAAGCACGCATGTTTTTTACGAGTTACACGGTCGACCGACCTGAAGGTAGACCACGCCGTCCACTGACATTCGCCTTTAATGGTGGGCCAGGCTCCGCTTCGGTCTGGCTTCACATGGGAGCGATCGGGCCGCGGCGCGTGAAAATGCAAGCCGACGGATCAATGCCTGCCCCGCCGTATGAACTCGAAGACAACGAATCCACCTGGTTGACGCAATCCGACCTCGTGTTTATTGACCCGGTGGGCACAGGATACAGCCGTGCTGCACGGCCGGATCTGGCTCAACGATTTTTTAGCTTGCAAGGCGATATCGAATCAGTCGGTGAATTCATCAGAATGTTTTTGACGCGATATGAGCGATGGACTTCTCCCCTTTTTCTGGCGGGTGAGAGTTACGGTACGACGAGAGCTTCAGCGTTGTCGGGTTATCTGATCGATCGCGGCATCGCCTTCAATGGCATCATGTTGATCTCCACGGTGATGAATTTTGAGACCTTGCAAGCGGCGCCCGGAAATGACCTGCCCTATGCTCTGTACTTGCCGTCTTACACCGCAACTGCGTGGTATCACAAAAAGTTGGCGGCCGACTTACAAGGGAAACCGGTAAAACAGGTCGTGGCAGAAGCTGAAGAGTGGGCGGAAAACGAATACAGCAATGCACTCGCGAAGGGTGATCGCCTCAGCGCCGCAGAACGACAGGACATTATTACGAAACTTGCAAGGTATACCGGGCTGGATTCGCGATTTATCGACAACGCAAATCTACGAGTGTCGTTAAACCTGTTTCGCAAGGAACTGCTGCGAAACGAGAAGCGAAGTATTGGCAGGCTTGACAGCCGCTTCAAGGGGTATGACTCGAACCTTGCGACAGATAGTCCCGAATTCGACGCAAGTGAGACTGCAATCCGTCCGCCTTACACTGCGACATTCAATCAATACGCGAGGTCGGAACTCGGCTACAAAACTGATCTGGAGTATTACGTGTTAGGTGGCGGCATTGGCCCATGGAACTGGAACACCAACAATGCTTTTGTTGATACGAGTGTACCGCTAAGAAATGCGCTCGCACGAAATCCGTACCTTAAAATCTTCGTCGCAATGGGCTATTACGACATGGCAACACCCTATTCTGCGGTGGAGTACACGCTGCATCACATCAGCTTAGATCCACAGTTGTTGAAAAACTTCTCGACGAGTTACTACGAAGCCGGGCACATGATGTACATCGACGAAAAGTCGCTGAGCCGCTTGCGAGCAGATGTAGCAAAGTTCATGGACGATTCGATAAGAAAGTAAACATTCACCAGTGCTCAACACCGAGACTTCCCCCGGAAGAAACTATGTCAACAGAATCCGTCGCTAGCGAGATTGCGCTGACTCAACCCGATTTCGAAGAATTGCAAAGGGACGTGTCAAACAGTCCTCTGTGGAACCGAGATCTTGCGCCAACCACTATCAAAGAACGGACCTGGTCCACATGGAACATCGCCGCCTTGTGGATTGGCATGAGCGTAGTGATCACCACTTACACACTCGCCGGTGGTTTCATCGAAGCCGGTATGAACTGGTGGCAGGCGATGATCACAATCCTGCTTGGCAACACGATCGTTCTCATTCCAATGATCCTCAACGCACATGCAGGCACGAAATACGGAGTGTCGTTTCCGGTTCTCTGCCGCGCTTCATTCGGGACAAAAGGTGCTAACGTTCCGGCGATATTACGCGCGATTGTTGCGTGTGGATGGTTCGGCATTCAGACGTGGATTGGCGGAAGTGCGATTGACGCATTACTGCATGTAATGTGGACGGGTTGGACTAATGTGTTGGGAGGCTCAGCGATCCTCGGCATCGGCCTCCACACCTGGATTGCATTCTTTCTGTTCTGGGGAATTCAGGTATTCATCATTCTCAAGGGAGTCGAAGGAATAAAGTATCTTGAAACCTGGTCAGCTCCACTCCTGTTGATTGGAGGTCTTGCAGTGTTGGCATGGGCTGCAACGCGTGCCGGCGGACTGGGGCATGTTTTGACAGCGTCAGCCGCGCTTCAGAAAGCGCACAACAATTTCTGGCAGATCTTCCCGGGAGCACTAACAGCTTCCGTAGGGTACTGGGCCACGTTGAGTCTGAACATCCCCGACTTTACGCGCTACGCCAGGTCACAAAAATCCCAAATGCTGGGTCAGGCCCTTGGACTTCCGCTGACGATGACGGCGTTTGCCTTCATCGGTGTGGCTGTGACAAGTGCGACGCTGTTGATCTATGGCGTCGCGATTCCGAATCCCGTAGATCTGATGGCGCGTTTCGACAGCGTTGCAATCATCCTCTTCGCTACTGCTGTAATCTTCGCCGCGCAGCTGACCACAAATATGGCAGCAAACGTAGTGTCGCCGTCAAACGATTTTTCCAATTTGAATCCGCGGATAATTTCGTATGTTACCGGAGGTCTTATAACTGCCATTATTGGCGTGTTGATGATGCCGTGGAAGATAATGGCGTCGATGGGTGCTTACATCTTTACATGGTTGATCGGCTATTCGGGACTGATGGGTGCTATTGCCGGAATTCTGATTTGTGATTACTGGGTGCTCAGAAATCAACGACTAAGTCTTGCGGACTTGTTCGAGCCGAACGGTATCTATTCGTACAGTAAGGGCTTCAACTGGCGGGCGATGATCACCCTTTTCCTGGCGGTCGCTCCCGTCGTCCCCGGTTTTATTCGGGCAGCCGTAACTCCAGGCGGGCAGATCATCGATCCGAATTTTTTCGACACGATGTACACGTATGCGTGGTTCGTTACCTTCGGACTGGGGTTCGTCATATACTACATTCTGATGAGCGGCCGGATCAGACGCAGCTAGACCTACAGTTGTGGATCGCTTTTTCTGTCGTCACCCATAGCCTGTCATTAAGTCGATCCCGTTAACGAAAGGGAGAGTCATGCCACGCACAGTTAAATGTGGACTAATTCAGTGTTCTAACGCAGCCCCTACCGATCTGCCAATCGAAGATATCAAACGGCTAAATATCGAAAAGCATTTAAGTTTCATTGAACAAGCAGCCGAACAACGCGTCCAGATACTTTGTATGCAGGAAGTTTTCACTACGCCATACTTTTGTGCAGAGCAACAACCGCGCTGGTACGAAGCCGTCGAGCGTATACCGAACGGCCCAACAGTGCGACTGATGCAGGAAATGGCCAAAGAGCACAATATGGTGATGATCGTGCCGATCTATGAGGAAGAGATAACCGGGCTCTATTACAACTCCGCAGCAGTGATCGATGCTGACGGAAAGTACTTAGGTAAGTATCGAAAGAATCACATCCCGCACGTTAATCCGGGTTTCTGGGAAAAGTTTTACTTCCGCCCAGGTAATCTTGGTTATCCGGCGTTCGACACAGCTTACGCGCGCATAGGGGTGTACATCTGTTACGACCGCCATTTCCCTGAAGGCGCGCGCATTCTTGGCTTGAATGGTGCAGAGATTGTGTTCAACCCATCTGCGACTGTCGCGGGACTGTCAGAATATCTTTGGCGGCTGGAACAGCCTGCGCACGCAGTTGCGAATGGGTATTTCGTAGGCGCGATAAATCGCGTGGGCCATGAACAGCCGTGGGACATCGGTGAGTTTTACGGCCAGAGTTATTTTTGCGATCCTCGAGGGCAATTCATCGCGGAGGCTCCGAGAGACAAGGATGCTCTGGTAGTTGCCGACCTGGATTTGGACAAAATACGTGAGGTCCGAAACACGTGGCAATTTTTCCGTGACCGCCGGCCCGACACGTACAGCGCTATAGTCGCAGACTGAGCCGTCCGACAATAGCGTTCTGATTGTCGCGGCCCTCAACATGATTCAATTTTGATAGGTGAGTTTATGCTTTACTTATGGCGTTGGTTGCTGAGTTTCGAGCGGTGGTAAACCACCAATCGCAAGTTGGACTCGAGCAGACTTGAACATCTCAATCAGGACTGTCCTATAAATTTCAAGGTTTTTGTCGAACATTAGGAGTCAACAATGGATCTTTCGATCACAGTCAATGGCATGAAGTTCCCCAATCCGTTCCTGCTTGGTTCGGGCCCGCCCGGCACCAATGCGCGGGTACTTGCAAAATCGTTCGACGCTGGATGGGGTGGGGCCATCGCGAAGACCGTCAGCCTCGAGTCTGCGAAAGTTGTTAACGTCGTCCCACGATATGGAAAATTGCGATCGCGCAGCACCGGAGAGGTCATTGGATTCGAAAACATCGAACTGATCTCAGACCGGCCGATCGGTGTCTGGCTGGACGAATTTAGACAAATCAAGAAAGAGTACCCAAACAATATTCTGATCGCGTCGATCATGGAAGAGTATGAAAAGACCCGCTGGCAGGAGCTCACTCGCATGGTACAGGACACCGGTGTCGATGCCTTTGAACTTAACTTCTCCTGTCCGCACGGAATGACGGAACGTAAGATGGGTTCTGAAATGGGCGAACATCCCGATCTGACGGAGGAGGTAACGGCTTGGGTAACGGAAGTGGCGAAGGTTCCAGTTTGGGCGAAGATGACGCCAAACATTACAAACATCAAAGAACCAGCGTTGGCTGCAGTACGTGGAGGAGCCGTTGGCATTTCTGCTATCAATACAATTCTTTCGGTAATCGGGGTCGATCTCCAAACTCTCAGGCCAATGCCGACTGTTGAAGGTCACGCTGTGCCCGGCGGCTATTCCGCGCAAGCGGTCCGACCGATCGCGCTACGCATGGTGAGTCAGCTCGCACTTGGTTTACCGGAAAACGTTGCGATCAGCGGCATCGGAGGAATTGAAACCTCACATGACGCACTCGAGTTTATGTTACTGGGTGCTTCGACCGTGCAGATCTGCACTGGCGTGATGTTGCAGGGTGTAAAGATGGTCGAGGAACTTAAACAAGGTGTCGAAAAGTTTATAGTCGACAAAGGATTTTCTTCTCTGCGGGAAATCGTTGGCAAGAGTCTTTCCTATTTTTCCACACACATGGATCTGGTGCAGAAGATGAAAGCGGCAAAACGAATGAAGGCGGGTGAAGCAAGTCGCGACAACGAATGGGCCCAAAAAGACATTAGGGAAAAAACTGCAGAGCTCACGTCTAACTGAACCGCTCTCTACAACTGGAGGTTGGGTCGATGGGTTTCCCTATCCTGCTTGTGGCACTGGGTACTTTTATTTGTTTTGTTCTAATCGTAGTCAAACATTCCAAAATGCAGGTGTGGTAAGCGGTATCGTTCGCATCGTAACATCCGGAATTTGGACTTTCATCAAAGGGTGGATCAACTCCGGACGCTACACCTGAGAACACTGATGCTCCCTCGGACGGTGTTGATTCTCATTCACGTGGTCCCGGGGGACCTCGGCAGATGTTACACGCCTTGGCGACCTTTCTTCATGTGCTAAAGTTGCCGGCGCTACATGTGGCGATTCGTCCATTCTTTTGCAAGTTCGATCATTCCGGACGGAGGTAAACCGCCTTTGCCTAACTCTTCAGTTGTCAAAGGGACGTAGTCACTCTCGAAAAGTTTTGACGCATTCTGCTGATGATCGCCCGGGCTTCTCGTGCAGCTACACTTCATTGTTTCGCAAAGCTGCCCGCTCATTCAGCGTTGTCAATACCGACGGTGAGAACACCGAACTACTGTCCTTTCCCTTCATCCGCTGCGGACCCACGCCACCGGCGCCCGGCAAAAGTTTATTAATCAGCGCCAGCACCTCAGCAGTCAGTCCAGGGAACACTCCATGAAATAAAACCGCAAGTTGAGCCTGAATCGACAGGACTACCTCCGCATCTCCACGAACACACGCATCAACAATTTCACGCGCTGCCTTTTCAGCGCTTATGGACGTAAACGGTAATGCGTCGCTAATACTAAACCAGGCATACTCGGCTCGGTGCTTTCCTTTGAAGTCGGCATTACGCGGACTACCTGTACGCATTAGTCCGGGACAAACGGTCGTTACCGCGATGCCATCCTTCGCGAGTTCGGCGTGCAGTCCTTCTGATAATCCAACGAGAGCAAACTTGCTCGCGCTGTATGGCACCAGGTGCGGAACACTGATCTTGCCGCCTATGGATGAGATATTCACGATGCGACCTTCACGACGACTGCGCATTTCAGGTACCACAGCCAACATCGCATATAGTGGCCCCCAGAAATGTGTTTTCATGGCCCGCTCATAATCTTCGAGGGTCATTACCTCCACAGGTCCAACCTCAATTACGCCTGCGTTGTTAACCAGTACGTCGATGTGCCCAAACCGGTTACTGATCTCTCCAACCATCGCTTCAACGTCTTCCTGCTCAGTAATGTCGTACCGCAGGGCCATGACTTCTGCTCCGGAGTGGCGTAGCTCGTTTGCCGCTCGATCGAGTTCATCCTGATCACGAGCGCAGATCGCCACTCGTGCGCCTTCGCTAGCAAATTGTCGCGCGAGCACAAGACCTAACCCACGCGAACCCCCCGTGATCAAGACGACCTTTCCATCAAGCGTGTAATGGTTCTTTCTTCGCAACAGCGAAATCGTGGCAATCCCCACTCCGACCCCCGCCAGGGTAATTGCGCTCCTGGTTGTAAGTTTCATCTTTCCCCCTTCTCAAACGTCGCGAAATTCGGCGATTACCGGAGCATGATCCGACGGACGCTCCCATTTTCTTGGTTCCAAATCAATCCAGGTGTTCTCATTTCGAGCAGCCAGTGCCGCGCTGCACCAGATGTGATCAATTCGCAGGCCAAGATTTCGTCTAAACGCACCAGCGCGATAGTCCCACCACGAATAGTTTCCCGGAGCTTCTGTGTGCATTCGGAACGTATCCGTAAACCCCCACTCTTTGATTTGCTGCAACGCGGCCCGTTCCCTTTCGCTGAAAAGGATTCTCCCTTGCCACAAACGCGGATCGTGAACGTCACGCTCTTCCGGGGCGACATTGAAGTCGCCGCACAGCAGTACATTAGATTTTTTATCGTAATGAGTGTCGAAGAATTCCCGGAGGCGTCGCAGCCACTCTAGTTTGAATGCGTACTTTTCTGATCCAACCATTTGTCCATTTGGTACATACACGTTGACGATCTGAATACTGGCGACCGTGCTCGCTAGCAGACGAGACTGCATGGTCTCATCATCGTCTGGATAGCCGCAGCGACTTGTGTCGCATGGTCTACGCGAAACTATGGCCACTCCGTTATACGACTGTTGTCCGAACAGCAGACACTGATAACCACGTTCCTGAAAAGGCTCCGATGGAAATTTATCGTCGGTGCATTTCGTTTCCTGCATGCAAAGAACGTCAGGCTTCATAGCGTCGAGCCAGCGAAGCACGTTCGGCAAACGAGCGAGGATAGAGTTGACGTTCCAGGTGGCGATTTTCATATTGTGCGGGTTTAGCACTTCCAAGAAATCACTCGGTAGTTCCACTTACATCCGGGGTTTGGGGGCGCAGTCGTCCGACTGTCAAGGAAGACCTATGTTCGCTATGCTCGACCGTTTATCTCAGGGACGGGCTACTATCCCGTCGACCGGCTCCGTCGTTGCGCTCTCGTGTTAACTAATTATTCAAGACGTGGTTTCTCTGCGATGGGCCACATGGAGGGGCGCTCCTCACCGTCATAACATTAATCCTGCTAACAATGCACCGCGCACGGGGATGTCGTTGCGTTCGATGTGTTCGTGCTCAGCATGGGCGCCGTCGCCACGTATGCCGAGACCATCAAGGACCGGAATTCCCATTGCCGCAAGAAAGTTACCGTCTGATGCACCACCAACTTGAGCCTCTTCGAGATCGTAATCAAGCGCATCCGCAATGCCTTTGGCTTTTTCGAAAAGTTGGACCACTGATGGAGTTCTCTCGAGCGGGGGGCGGTTGATGCCACCGGAGACAGACATCTTTACGCGCTCATCAACGGGCTTCAGGTTCAGTAATATCCTTTCAATTTCCTTCGCCTCATCAAGCGTCGAGAAACGCACGTCAATCTCCGCTTCAGCTTCGGCGGCAACAACATTCGACCTCGTACCGCCACGCACAACGCCAACATTGACAGTAATTCCGGATCCAGAGCGGTTCAAGGTGTGAAGGCGTTCGGTTTGTCGTGCCAACTCCAAAATTGCGCTAGCCCCCTTCTCCGGCTCCAGACCTGCATGCGCCGCCTTACCTGCAATTCGCATAGAGAACATTCCCGTGCCCTTACGTGCCGTCTTCACGCTTCCGCCGTGAGCGGGTGGCTCGAGCACGAGCGCCCTGGCAGGCCGATCCGTCTGCGCAATACTCTCGAGTAACGGCCAGCCGGAGTGACTGCCAATTTCCTCATCACATGTGAGAACAATAGTTATCGGACCTGATGGCTCGAGCTTTAAAATGTCAAAAGCCTGCAGCACTGCCACCGACAGTATGCAATTCGCTTTCATGTCAAATATGCCGGGACCATAGATTTGATTTCCATTAACTCGCCACGGACTCAACGCCAATGAACCGCGCGAATGTACCGTGTCCGTATGACCAACCAGCAAGGTGCCCTGGTCGTTTCCCTTACCGAACGCGCGAATGATCAGATGCTCCCCCAAATGCGCAACGGGTACTCGTTTGACACTCTCAACACAGGCGAGCGGCGAGACCGACCGTGCGAGAAGGTCCACAACATCCCGCGATCCCGCTTCGTCACCTGACGGCGATTCTATCTCTACCACCGAGCGGATCATCTGCTCGATCATCGATTGTTGTTCGCGAAGGTATATAGCGATCGACTTGATGGTATCGGAAAAGGTCGTGCGCGCAATCATATGTTAATGCTTCAGATCTTTTCTCTTCTGACAGTCAACGACTCGACGCGTGGCAGATTGACCTCAAAGCCTATTCCAGCTCCTTCCGGAACCGTAATGGTACCCAGTTTGCTGACCGTCACTGGAGGCTCGATGATGTCTTCCGTCCAATAGCGAGCGCTTGAAGAAACGTCACCTGGCAGAGTGAACCCCGCCAATGTCGACATCGCTATATTGTGTGCACGTCCTACGCCGGATTCCAGCATTCCACCACACCAAACTGGGATGTTGTTTTCGCGTGCTACACGTTCAACTCGCAATGCCTCGGCATGTCCGCCCACGCGTCCGAGTTTGACGTTGATAATCCTGGAGGACTGAAGATCAATTGCATGCTGTGCATCTTCAGCAGAATGTATCGACTCATCGAGGCAAACAGGTGTGCGTATCTGCTTTTGCAGCTGGGCATGATCAAAAATATCATCGTGCGCCAGCGGCTGTTCAACCATCATTAAATTAAACTCGTCGAGCTGCTGGAACAGCGCTACGTCAGCGAGCGTGTATGCGGAATTCGCATCACCCATTAGGCGGATGTTTGGGAATTCCTTCCTGACTCGCGCAACAATGTTGCTGTCCCAGCCTGGCTTAATTTTGATTTTGATCCGCTGATATCCCGCATCGACTTCTTTGTGAATCTTCTCGAGCAGAGTCTCTACCGAATCCTGAATACCAATCGAAACGCCGCAAGATACTTCTTTTTGCACACCGCCGAGGTGTCTCCAAAGAGGAACGTTTGCACGCTTTGCCTCCACATCCCAGCATGCGTTTTCTATTGCTGCCTTAGCCATGCGATGGCCGCGAACGGGCTTAAGGGTTTGCCACACGTCCGCGGCCCGAGTCAGTTTCTGGCCAACGATCATTGGAGCAAGAAACGCGCACAGTGTAGACCATGCGCTATCGGTCCATTCATCGCTGTAAAAAGGACCTTCTCCGGCCGTACATTCACCCCAGCCTTCACCACCATCGCGATCACGGACACGCACCAGAATGATGCGACGTTCGATAGTGCGACCAAAACTGGTTTCAAAGTAATGAATCAGCGGTAGACGGATCTCGCGCAGCTCGATGGAAGAGATGAACAAGGTTAAAGGGTTTCCTCCGGTGCGGGCATTATGCCTTGCCACGTCTGACTTGTCAGCTTTCGTTAAAGTCGTGGCGCCGTTGGTTCTGTCGCTGTTTAAGAGACTACCCAAAGTTTAATTTCTCAAGGGCGGTAGATGCAGAGTGGTAACGCGCAGCTGCAAATGAAATCTGCTGTACATACTGAGAAAATTTTCTTTCTTTGCTTGACCTGATTTTTGATTCCTGCTAAAAGCTGACCACATTTCCTGCCGGCCTCGAAAGGGTGCACTCCGGTATTCGTCATCAACAAAACGTGCGGAAGTTGTCTTTAAGAAAAAACTGGGAGAGTCGCATGCCGAAGCGCGCAAAAGCGGGTCAGATTCATCAAATTCCAACACTATACAATCTGCGTATTCAAGGGACGCACAATCGATTGTTTCTCTTGCTGACGATCGTTTGCGTGTCGCTCGTAGGCACATTTGCCCTGCGATTCAGTCGAGCCGTCTTTGCAAATACTTCTACGCCGATCACGATTGGCAGCTTCGGTACTTCAGTAACGCAAGATTTCAATACGCTGGCTTCTTCAGGTACCTCTAGCACAACGCCAGCCGGCTGGGGATTCATAGAGTCGGGCACAGCCGCGAATACAACCTACAACGCAGGAACAGGTTCCTCGAATACTGGCGACACCTATAGTTTTGGCAACACCGCGGATCGGGCGCTCGGTGGTTTGCGCAGCGGCGCACTCAATCCGATTATCGGAGCAAGCTTCACAAACAACACTGGTGGCACAATCACATCTCTATCCATTTCATATATTGGCGAACAGTGGCGCGCGGGAGTTGCAAATAGAAACGCTGCGGACCGAATAGATTTTCAAATCAGCACCAACGCAACAAGTCTCACCACTGGCACTTACACGGATGTCGACAGTCTCGACTTTTCGAGTCCGAACATTAACGTTGCTGCTGGTGCTCTCGATGGCAACGCGAATCACACTCTCGTTAGCTCGTCCATTACAGGGTTGAGCATCCCTAATGGAACAACGTTCTTCATTCGTTGGACCGATTTTGACATTGCAGGTTCAGACGATGGACTCGCCATTGACGATTTTTCGCTTACTGCGAATGGCACGATTGCAGATACTGCTCCATTCGTGAGCAGTTCCGTTCCAGCCAGTGGTGCAACAGACATCGCTCTCAATTCGGACGTCTCGATCAATTTCAGTGAGCCGGTAAATGTGAGCAATAACTGGTTCCAGATCGCCTGCGGCAGTAGCGGCACGAGACAGGTTGCAGACACATCAGTTTCAGGTGGTCCAACCATGTTCGTAATCAATTCTAACGCGGATTTTGTACTCGGTGAACAATGCACTGTAACCGTTTTTGCGGGCCAGGTTCTTGATCAGGACACAAACGATCCGCCCGACAACATGGCTGCCAATGCAATCTTCTCATTTACGGTTACGAACACAGTCCCTGCCGTTCCAAGCAGCGTCGTGATCAGCCAGCTATACGGTGGTGGCGGTAATAACGGCGCGAATCTCAAAAACGACTTCATCGAGGTCGTCAATCATAGCGCCTCCCCAATTGATCTCACGGGGTGGTCCGTCCAATACACGTCTGCCACGGGCACAGGCTGGCAAAAAACCAATCTTACTGGTGTCACTATTCAACCTGGTCAGTATTACCTCGTGCAGGAGGGCGCAGGCACAGGTGGGACCGATGATCTGCCCGCACCAGATCAGATTGGGTCGATTGCAATGGGTGCGACTGCAGGCAAAATCGCACTTGTGAGCAGTACGAGTACATTAACCGGCGCCTGTCCTTCGTCGCCGTCGATCGTCGATTTCGTCGGTTACGGAACCGCGAATTGCTTCGAAGGATTAGGGGCAGCGCCGAATCTTTCCAACACAACTGCGGCCTTGAGAAACTATGATGGCTGCGCCGACAGCGACAACAATTCAAACGACTTTAGCGATGCGTCCCCTAATCCACGTAATACTTCCTCGCCTTTCACTACCTGCAACGTGATCCTCGCCACAGCTTCCGCGTCGCCAAACAGCGTCGCGGCGGGCGACTCAACAACGCTCAAAGTTGCGGTCTCTCCCGCGGTGAATCCACCAAGCACCGGGATGAGTGTCGTGGCCGATCTGTCATCAATTGGCGGCTCAGCGCATCAAGCTTTCAGCGGCGTGGGAAACACGTTCACTTTTGGAATTACGATCCCAGTTGCGACATCACCGGGGGTAAAGACTTTCCCCGTAACTGTTTCTGACGCACAGACTCGGACTGTGAATGCAACAATCCCTCTGATCATTCAAGGTCCACATATTCGCATTAGCCAGATCTACGGCGGCGGCGGAAATTCAAGCGCACCGTACAATAACGATTTTGTCGAGTTGTCCAACCCACTTGGCACAAGCGTCGACTTGACGGGTTGGAGCATTCAGTACGCCTCGGAGACGGGCAGCGGCTGGGAAACGAATCGTCAACCAATCGGCGGCACCATTGGACCAGGCGAGTATTACTTGGTTGCACTTGGGTCAAACGGTACCGTGGGCTCGCCTTTGCCGGCAGCCAACATCTCAGGCGAAATCAACATGAGTGCCACTGCCGGGAAAGTTGCGCTTGTAAACAGCTTCCAGGCACTCAGTGGTCCATGCCCATTGTTTGACACGCACGTCGTCGATTTCGTTGGTTATGGCGGCAGTGGATCCGGTTTCTGCTTCGAAGGAACCGCGGGTACGGCCGCGCCATCGAACACAACCGCCCTCCTGCGAAACAACGATGGCGCGACCGACACGGACAGCAACATTAACGATTTTGTTGTAGGTGCGCCGAGTCCTCGTCGCACTGCTCCGATAGTTGAGCTGGGTCCAATCGTACTGAGCACCGACCCGTCCTCCAACGGCTTCAACGTGCCGCACGACGGAAGTGTCGGAATCACCTTTACAGAACCGGTCAACGTTGTCGGGCCGTGGTTCGACATTACCTGCGCGAGTTCTGCGCAGCACAATTCCGCAACTATCGTCGCTTCAGAAGGAGGCAAGACACAGGTAATAACGCCCAATATTAACTTCCAGTTTGGTGAACAGTGCACAGTTACCATTAACAAGGACTACGTTCACGATCAAGATCTCGACGACAGCGCCCCTGATACTGACAGCCTGCACGACAATTACGTGTGGTCATTTACTGTAGTTGGTGCGGGTCAACCCGCGCCTTATCCACCAGATGTTCATCTAACGATGGGCAACCCATCGAACGCGGTGGCCGATCTGTTGACTCCAAATAACTATCTGATGGTGAAGCCGACTTATTCACTTTCATACAACCGATCGGCGGGCACGCCGAACTGGGTTAGTTGGCATCTCGATACGTCATGGTTCGGAAGCCTTGCGCGCGTTGATACTTTCCGACCCGATCCTGCAGTGCCACCCGATTGGTATCGTGTGCAGGCAACGGATTACTTCACAACTGGGTTCGATCGCGGTCACATGACGCCGAACGCAGACCGGGATAACGAAAACCGGATTCCGATTAATCAGGAAACTTACCTGATGACGAATATGGTTCCGCAAGCGCCCGACAACAATCAGGGTCCGTGGGCCAACTTCGAAAATTATTTGCGCGGCCAACTAAATGGCAATGCGAATGAGATGTATATCGTTTCTGGTCCACTCGGCGTTGGTGGAACAGGAACAAATGGCTTCCAGAGTACGATCGCGGGCGGTAACATCACAGTGCCTGCATTCACGTGGAAAGTGGTTTTGCTGCTGCCAAAAGGAACTGACGATATCTCGCGCGTCACAGCGGCAACACGAACCATTGCCGTGATGATGCCAAACAAGCAGGGTATTAGAACAAGCAATCCAGACGACTGGATGACCTACCTGACGACAGTCGACGCGGTTGAGGAGGCAACGGGTTATGAGTTCTTTTCTAACGTTCCAGACGCAATTGAAAACGCTATCGAGGCTGGAACAAACGGCGACAATCCTCCGGGAACGGAAGGACAAGCTGTCAAAACCCCTGAGGATACGTCGAAGTCGATTACGTTAACTGCAGTAAGTCCTGTTCCCTCAGCTTCGTTCACCTTCACCATCGTTACCCCGCCAACACATGGAACGTTGACCGGTTTGGGAGCTAGTAAAACTTACGAACCTGATCCGGAGTTCTACGGCAGCGACAATTTCACCTTCAAGGTGAATGACGGCGTACACGACTCGAATACCTCGACCGTGAATATCCTCGTGACCGACGTGAACGACTCTCCGTCAGCAGTTGACGATAGTGAGAGCACTGACGAAGACACGCCCCTCGACATCGCAGCCTCTGACCTTGCGACTAATGATACGGCCGGTCCTGCGAATGAGGGCTCCCAGAATCTAACGATAACCAGTGTATCTGCAACTGCCGATACACACGGCGCCGTGATGCTCTCAAGCGGCATCATTAGCTACTCGCCCGACAGCGATTACAACGGACTGGCGGCGTTTACGTATCAGGTTTGTGACGACGGCACAACAAACGGCGCGCCCGATTCGAAGTGCTCAACTGGCAACGTGAATGTGACAGTGAACCCGGTCAACGATGGTCCAACGCTTAGTGCCATCGCCAATCAGACGGTTTATGTCGGCAACACATTGACATTCACCGGAGTTGGTTCGGACATCGATGTTCCTGCCCAGAATCTGACGTATAGCCTCACCGGGTCAGTGCCCGCCGGCGCCACGATCGGTTCGAGTTCCGGCACTTTTAGCTGGACCCCGGCCGCGTCGCAAGGAGGTCAAGTTTATACGTTCAACGTTCGCGTAACGGATGATGGACTGCCGAACCTTTATAGTGAACGTGTAATCAATATCGGAGTAGCCTACACATGGTCCGAAATGTTGGCGCCGATTCATGCGAATGGAACATATAAAACTGGACGCACAATTCCGTTGAAGTTCCAGTTGACAGGAGCGAGTGACGGCGTCAGAAACGCGGTTGCGAAACTGTTTATGTTTAAGATCAGCAACAACGTGCTCGGTGATCCAGTGGATGTTGAATCGGGTTCGGCGGCAACTGCGGGCAACATATTCCGCTATGACCCAACTACGAATCAGTACATCTTCAATCTTGACACGAGCGGATTGACTGCGGGAACTTATCAGCTGCAGGTTGATATGGGGGATAGCGTGTTGCGCGCGATCAATATTTCGCTGCGATAGAAACCACAGGAAACGCACAACAACGCGGATCACAAAAGTAAAAGAAGCTGTCTTCAGTTCTCTTCTGCTTGGTCCGCGTTTTTTGTAAATCTGTGCTGTGGGCCTGATTATTCAGTGGAAGCGCCCTGCTCGTTGTGGAGAGCGGCATGCAAGGTATGCCAGGGCAAGGTCGCGCATTTCACGCGGACGGGAAACTCTCGGACGCCGGCGAAAATCCTCAAATTGCCCAAACTATTTTCTTGCTCCTCTTCATTGAGTTCGCCGGTTACCATCTTATGAAACTCAGTGAAGAGCTCTTCCACAAGTTTCTTGCTCTTACCTTTGACAGCTTGCGTCATCATGCTCGCTGCGGCTTTAGAGATCGCACAACCTGAGCCTTCAAAGGAAACGTCCTTCAGCGTATCGTCTTCAAAATCCAGATAGACTGTTAATTGATCTCCACAGAGCGGGTTGTAACCCTCGGCTGAACGGTTCGCCGTTTCCAGTTTCCGAAAGTTCCTCGGCTTCTTATTGTGGTCGAGAATTACCTGTTGATAAAGCTCACTCAGTTCTGACATAGCTCCATAAGTCATTGATTATTCTAATTCTTGATTGTCAATTGACGATTGACGATTGATACGAGCTGATCGCGAGGGCGGGCAATCAGGAATTTACAGTGTCCGAAAGACTTTAGCTTGCCCGGGCTGGCGATACCGAGGTCGCAGCTATTAAGAAATCGACAAACTAAGTCTACAACAGGGTTGGACATCAACTAAATATCTCAATTACTCGCTCAATCGTCTGCGCCAGGACATCTACTTCTTCTTTCGTGTTATAGAAGGCGAAGGACGCACGAGCAGTTGCCGGCACTTTGAATCTTTGCATCACCGGTTGTGCGCAATGGTGCCCGGCGCGAACAGCTATGCCTTCCTGGTCCAGTATCGTGCCGATATCGTGCGGGTGAATATCATCGATCACAAAGGATAGGACGCTGGCTTTTTCGCGAGCCGTGCCGATGATTCGCACTCCTTCGATCGCAGAGATCCGTTCCGTGGCGTAACGCAGTAACTCGCGCTCGTGCGCCGCAGCCTGTTCTCGACCAATACTATTCAGGTAGTCAATTGCCGCGCCCAAACCAATTTGCGAAGCGATAGCAGGAGTACCCGCTTCCATCTTGTTAGGCAAGTCAGCATAGATTGTCTTTTCAAAAGTAACACTCTTGATCATGTCGCCACCGCCCTGGAATGGATTCATTTTTTCCAGTAGCTCGGCCTTACCATAAATAACGCCGCTTCCTGTAGGCGCGTACATTTTATGACCAGAGAAAGTGTAAAAGTCGCAGTCAAGATCCTGTACGTCAACCGGCATGTGCGGCGCACTCTGCGCACCGTCAATTAACACCGGCACTCCATACTTGTGGGCGTGCGCGATCATTTGTTTGATCGGATTGATTGTGCCCAGCGAGTTGGAAACATGCGCAATTGCCACAAGTCGCGTTTTGTCGTTCAGCAGCGTTTCATACTCGTCGAGTATTAACTCGCCGGCGTCGTTCATCGGAATCACGCGCAACCGGCAGCCCTTCTCTTCGCAAAGCATCTGCCAGGGAACGATGTTGGCATGATGCTCCATCGCGGAAATGATGATTTCATCTTCCGGCCCAATGAACTTGCGGCCGTAGCCGTGCATAACGAGATTAATTCCCTCAGTGGTACCCCGGACGAAAATGCATTCTCGAGACTCGCGGGCATTAACGAATCGCTTCACTCGCTCCCGCGCGCCTTCGTAGGCGGTCGTGGCGCGTTGACTGAGGTAATGGACGCCACGATGGATGTTGGAATGTTCGTGTTCGAGGTAAATACTGCCACGATCAATGACAACCTGAGGTACTTGCGAGGACGCGGCGTTGTCGAGATAGACGAGTGGCTTACCATTGACCGTTTGGTGGAGCACCGGAAAGTCGGCGCGAATACGCTCCACGTTCCACTTTCCCGGCACGGATGGTCTAGCCGGTGCTGCTGCAAATTTTTCCGTCGCGCCCATATTAACCTTCTAATTTCGCGTGCAGGCGGTGCAGTACCGCCTCATTTAATTCCGCTTTAATCGATTCAACCGCAATCTTTTCGATCACCTCTTCCGCGAAGCCGTAAGTAAGCAGGTTTCGCGCCAGTTCCGGATTGATTCCACGCGTTTTCAAATAAAACAACTCATCCTCATCAAGTTGCCCGACGGCGGCGCCATGTGCGCATTTCACATCGTCTGCAAAAATCTCAAGCTGCGGTTTCGTATCAACCCGGGCCGACTGGGATAACAGCAAATTTTTGTTTGTTTGGATTGCGTCAGTTTTGACAGCACCGTGGCGAACGAAGATCTTGCCGTTAAAGACGGCTCGGCCGTTACCATCTAGAATTCCCTTATAAAGCTGACGACTACTGCAGTATGGCTGCTTGTGATCTATCACAGAGTGAGTATCGGCGTGCTGATTTGAGCCAACTACGTAAAGACCATCGACATGGCAATTCGCACCCTCGTGGTCCATCATGACCCTAATATCGTGACGCGACAGCCTGGCTCCCAGTGTTATGGAGGTAGCAGTGTAGCTACTGGTTCGACCTAATTCGACAGCAGTCATGCCTACGTGAAACGCGTCGGCACTCTCCTGTTGTAACCGGTAATGGTCCAGACAGGCGCCGTCCTTTACGACGACCTCAACTACAGAGTTAGTAAAGTACTGCTTTTGTCCAACGCTCGCGTATCGCTCGACAAACGTCGCAGAACTGTTTTGTTCCATCACCACCAAGGCTCTTGGGAAATTCGCGGCCTCCGCACGCCTACCATTTGCAATGCATGTTATCTGTATCGGCGAATCGATCTTGACGTTCTTCGGAACGAGAATTAGTACGCCCGACTGCAGGAATGCAGTGTTAAGAGCAGCCAGACCGTTATCGTGATAGCCGGCATTGCGTGCGAGGTACTCGCGCACAAGCTTCCCATAACGTCCGTCTGCAATCGCCTGAAAAAGATCTATGACGACGACGTCGGCAAGTCCGGCCGCCGCTGAAAGTTCCTCCCGATAGAAGCCATCAACAAGCACGATATGGGCTCCGATCGTTTCCGGATAGCTAAACGCGCTTGCGTCGATTGCTTCAGATTCGCGTACGGCTGGTTCAAACTGGCTCTTCACAAGCTGCGCAAGGTTCGTGTACCGCCATTCTTCCTCTGTGACAGAAGGAAAGCCCAACGCCTGAAATCGATCCATGGCGCTCTCGCGGACAAGTTCAACCCAGCGTGCACTCGGGCGCTCATCCCGCATCGTGCGAAAAGCTGACTGATAACCATTCTCTGTTTTAGCTAATTCAGTTACCATTAATTTGCCGGCGCTGCGCTCCCTTGATTGTCAGCTGTCTTGATCCAGTCGTAACCCTTTTCCTCGAGTTCAAGAGCCAGTTCTTTTCCGCCCTCGCGTGCAATTCGACCTGAAGTTAGTACGTGAACAAAATCGGGAACGATGTAATTCAGCAGTCGCTGATAGTGTGTTACGACAATGATTCCGTTCTCGGAGTTATGAAGATGATTCACGCCGCCTGCCACAACACGCAAAGCGTCAATGTCGAGCCCTGAATCTGTTTCATCCAGAATGGCGAGCTTCGGTTCGAGAACAGCCATTTGCAGAATCTCGTTCCGTTTCTTTTCGCCACCGGAAAAGCCTTCGTTCACAGATCGCGACATGAAACTCGCGTCCATTTCAACAATCTTCGCGCGCTGCTTCAACAGATCTTTGAATTCCAATGGGTCGAGTTCCTCTTCGCCTAGATGCTTTCGTTTCTCGTTGTATGCGAGCCTGAGAAATTGCGCATTCGAAACACCCGGCACTTCAATCGGATATTGAAAGGCCATGAAAATCCCTTCGCGTGCTCTTTCATCGGGAGGCATTTCCAGAAGATCGCGTCCCTCGAACAGAACTTGGCCGCGAGTAACCTGGTATTGAGGGTGCCCAGCAAGAACCTTTGCCAGTGTGGACTTCCCGGATCCATTCGGGCCCATGATCGCGTGGATTTCACCCTTCTTCACCGTTAGGTTGATTCCTTTTAAAATTTCGCTCCCTTCAACGGCAGCGTGTAAATCGCGAATTTCTAACATTCAATCGACTCCGCAAAAATGTCCGACAAGTTCAGTTTGTCGGCAAAACAAGTTGGAAATCCAATGACAAACTGAAGTTGCCGGACATATTCGTATTATCCGACGCTGCCCTCGAGCTTTAATCCGAGCAGCCTTTGCGCTTCAACTGCAAATTCCATCGGCAGTTGCAGGAACACGTCCTTACAGAAACCGTTGATGATCAGCGATACTGCATCTTCCTGTGAAATGCCCCGCTGCTGCAAATAAAAGAGTTGCTCTTCGCTGATTTTCGAGGTCGAGGCTTCGTGCTCGACACTTGAACTGTTGTTCATCACCTCAATGTACGGAAACGTATTCGCACCACAGTCCGGCCCAATCAGCATTGAGTCGCACTGAGTGTAGTTACGTGCGTCTTTTGCCTTCGGCATCACTTTCACTAGTCCCCGATAGCTGTTGTTTGACTTCCCGGCCGCAATTCCCTTGGCGATGATCGTGGAGCGCGTGTTCTTACCCAGGTGGATCATCTTCGTGCCGGTATCTGCCTGCTGCGCGTGATTTGTAAGTGCAACCGAGTAAAACTCACCAACAGAGTTGTCTCCTTGCAAAATGCACGATGGATACTTCCAGGTGATTGCTGAACCGGTTTCCACCTGTGTCCATGATATCTTCGAATTTCTACCCGCGCACTTTCCGCGCTTGGTGACGAAGTTGTAAATACCACCGCGGCCTTCTTCATCGCCGGCATACCAGTTTTGCACCGTCGAGTACTTGATTTGCGCATCGTCGAGCGCGACAAGCTCGACGACGGCTGCGTGAAGTTGATTCCGATCAAACTTTGGAGCAGTACATCCTTCGAGGTAGGAAACGTGCGAACCTTCTTCGGCGACTATCAACGTTCGCTCGAACTGACCGGACTCTGAATTGTTGATGCGGAAATAGGTCGAGAGCTCCATCGGGCACCGTACGCCCTTTGGAATGAAGCAGAACGAGCCATCCGAAAAGACCGCGCTGTTCAGTGCTGCGAAAAAATTGTCATTCGTCGGTACTACCGACCCCAAATACTTTCGCACCAGATCGGGATATTCGCGTATCGCTTCTGTAAACGAACAGAAGACGACGCCGTGCTTCTTGAGTTTTTCTTTGTAGGTGGTCGCAACCGATACCGAATCAAAAACTGCGTCCACCGCTACACCGGCTAATTGCTTTTGCTCCTGGAGTGGGATGCCAAGCTTATCGAAGGTCCTTAGCAGTTCGGGATCTACTTCGTCAAGGCTCTTCTTCGTACCTTTCTGTTTCGGCGCGCTGTAATAAATGATGTTCTGATAATCAATCGCAGGATAACTGATGTTGGGCCAGTGCTTCGGTTCCGTCATAGTAAGCCAATGTCGAAAGGCCTTCAGCCGAAATTCAAGCATCCACTCTGGCTCGTTCTTCTTTTCGACAATGAGTCTGACTGTATCTTCACTTAGACCACGAGGGATGACATCAGACTCGATATCCGTGACAAAGCCGTATTTGTATTCCTGGTTGCCAAGCAACTCGACTGTGCTCATCTTCTAATCCGTCTCAGTCCTTTCCGAATAAGCTGAATCACGCACCTAAGCCTGTCGGCCTCTTCCGGCGTGGACCCTGAATCTGGTGCAGCACCGCGTCGACATTTGCCTCGGTGCCGAGCAACTGTGAGAGCGTGATATCAGCAAGTGCGTTATCGACAATCTGATGCAACTCGACTATGACCGGCCGAATGCCGCAATCGCCGGTGTGGACGCAAGCATCCAGCACACCGGAATAACTCTTACAATGCGAATCTGCAGGCTCGCCTTCAAGTATCCGTATAACTTCATTAAGGCGAATGTTGGCGGCACGCCGGGCCAAATAATAACCACCCTTCGTTCCTCTTTGAGAGTGAACCAACCCGGCCTTGCTCAAAATCCACATCAACTTGCCCGCGTTAGCTGACGAGATTCCCTCGCGACGTGCTATCTGGGAGAGTGTCAACGACTCACCCTCTACTTCAGCCCGAGCGAGTTGCAGCAAGCAACGTAAGCCGTATTCTTCCTGCGCGGAAATCTTCATGTGAACTTTCGCACTCCGCTTCAAATTCCGTTAAGTGCTTCACTAAAGGCATCTTAAGTTATACCTTACTTTAATGTCAAGATTGGGGAGCCTTGTAAAAAATAGGCGTGGAGCGCGGTGCCAGGTGCCATTTTTTCATTTTCTTCTTTTTCCGGCTTGTCTCCGGTCGCGGGTTCTTGTATTGCTTGAGTCAACATACTAT
>JBHEMC010000050.1:0-14426 GCA_046262775.1 Pyrinomonadaceae bacterium
CAGGGATCTGGCTGCCGCCGCTGAATTCGATTTGGCGCTTGCCTGTTCAAACATACAGGCAGTGCGGCCGGGGATCCCGATCATGAAGCTTTCAGTCAAGACCGGATTTGAGTTCGATCAGTGGCTGGGTTTTCTGCACGCTGAACGTGAACGCCTTTATGCCGGCGCTCTTCAGTGAGTTGTTCGTGTTTGAATAACTATTCGATGGGAATCAGGGTTCAAATACAGTTGCAAGGAGTGGTCCAGGGTGTTGGCTTTCGACCCTTTGTCTTTCTGATGGCTCAACGCCGCGCGCTGCGAGGTCAAATACGAAACAATAGCGCGGGAGTTCAGATCGATCTTGAAGGTGAACCGAACGTCATCGAAGAGTTCATCACTGAGATCACGTCCAGCCCGCCGCCCTTGTCGAGTATCGATTCAATAGAGCGGTTTAATGATTTAGCTCCAGTTCAGTACGACGCATTTCGAATCGTCTCGAGCTCTGTAGATTCAGACAAACAGGTGTCTATCTCACCGGATATTGCGACCTGTTCGGATTGTCTCAGAGAGTTGTTCGACCCATCTGATCGCCGCCATCGCTTCCCGTTCATCAACTGCACCAACTGCGGTCCGCGGTTCACGATCATTGAAGATGTTCCCTATGACCGTGCCAGCACGACCATGTGCTCGTTCGAAATGTGCGATCGATGTAGGGCGGAATATGAGAATCCGCGCGACCGACGCTTTCATGCCGAGCCAATAGCGTGCGCTCAATGCGGTCCACACCTTTGCCTGACTGACGCAAACGGACATGAGGTTACGACAACGGGTGAAGATGTCTTTGACTATGCAAGGGCGCTATTTTCAGGTGGTCAGATCGTGGCTGTAAAAGGACTAGGCGGGTTTCATTTGGCCTGTGATGCGCTGAATACCGAAGCTGTCACACGGCTGAGGCACAGGAAGCAGAGAGAGGATAAGCCATTCGCAATGATGGCCGGTTCGATTGACGTCATAAGACAGTTTTGCGAAGTTTCGAAGGAGGAGGAAGAACTACTCCTGTCGCCGCAAAGACCGATCGTCTTGCTGAATCGTCGCGACGGCACCCTACTCCCCCGCGTCGTTGCGGTTGAGAGGGGCAGCTTGGGTTTCATGTTGCCCTACTCGCCGGTTCACCATTTGTTATTAGAGAATGCTGACCGGCCTTTGGTGATGACCAGCGGCAACATTTCTGATGAACCGATTTGTCATAGGGACGATGAGGCCGTGAAGCGTTTGCATCGAATCGCGGATTACTTTCTGCTGCATGACCGCCGCATCCACCGCCGCGCCGACGATTCAATCGTGCGCGCCGACAAAAGCGGACGGCCAACTATTCTGCGTCGTTCACGCGGCTATGCGCCGTTGCCGCTGAAACTCGGCCTTACTGCAGATCGCACCATTCTCGCTTGCGGCGCTGAGCTAAAAAATACGTTCTGCTTTATTAATGGATCGCAGGCTTACTTGAGCCATCATATTGGCGATCTCCAGAACCTTGAGACCTTGCAGTCATTCAACCAGGGAATCGAGGACTTCCAACGTCTCTTCAATTTACATCCAGAGGTCATCGCCTACGATCTTCATCCCGAATATCTTTCGACGAAGTTTGCCTTGGCGCTTGATGACGTTCAAACCAAAGTGGCCGTGCAGCATCACCATGCTCATATCGCAAGTTGCATGGTTGACAATAATATTGAAGGCGAAGTGATCGGGATCGCGATGGATGGCCTGGGCTACGGCACCGACGGGCGTTTGTGGGGTGGTGAATTTTTTGTTGCCGACTTGGTGCGGGCAGAGCGCGTGGCCCACCTGGAGTATGTTCCAATGCCGGGCGGCACGAAAGCCATACGCGAACCCTGGCGAATGGCCGCAGTCTATCTGCAAAAGGCTTTTGGTAAAGAATTCTCAGAACTCGATATTCCCTTCTTTTCCAGACTGAACGGACGGGTCTGGGGAAATCTTATGACTATGATCGAGCGGCGGATTAATTGTCCTGAGACTTCGAGCATGGGGCGACTATTCGATGCTGTTGCAAGTCTCCTTGGTCTGGGAGACGCAGTGAGGTACGAAGGACAAGCTGCTATGGCTTTGGAAAGCATCGCAGATCGAGATTGTTTAGCCGCTTATGAGTTTGAAGTCGATTTCAACCAGGGTTTAATTTGTGCAAACCCGGTAATCCAGGGCATTGTCAAAGATCTGCGGTGTTCTGTTTCCGCGCCGATTATCTCAGCGAAGTTTCATCAAGCTGTTGTTGATTTAATCGTCCCGATAGCCTTGCGCTTAAGGGCTGAGCGCGCAGTCAATCGCGTAGTCTTATCGGGCGGAGTATTTCAAAATTCTTTGCTGCTGGAACGAGCCATTGAGCAACTGGAGTCCCAGGGGTTCGAAGTTTTTACGCACCGGCGCGTGCCTCCTAACGATGGCGGAATTGCGCTGGGCCAGGCGGTTGTGGCGCACGCTTTGATCAAGTCGGGGAGCATCCACTGATGTGCTTAGCTATTCCGGGACGGATAGTGGAATTCGTGGGCGAGGAGAACCGAATAGCCAAGGTCGAAGTGGGCGGGATTCGGCGCAATATTAACCTTGGTCTGCTCGCAGACACTCCGATTGCGCTGGGAGACTACGTCTTGATTCATGTGGGCTTTGCCATGAGCAAGGTTGATGAACACGAGGCTACCGAAACTCTGCGCCTGTTGCATGAATTGGGTTCGTACAAACCTGAGGTCGAGCAATTCAGCAGTTCCCTGGAATAGGAAATAATTGATGTCAGATAAAATCAAAGACTTCTCGCGGGTGTTCTACCCGTTCCTGCACGGCGATAAGAGAGCGCCGGGAGAATTCATCGCCGCACTCAAGTTCTCTTTGCTCAAAAAGGCCAGCGAGAGTGCGCAGGTTAAGATTAACTTCTTTGCGGAGAACCAGGATCGGATTGTAGAAGCTTCTTCGACATTGGCCCAGGCATTCCATAGCGGACACAAGCTTATGGTTTGCGGCAATGGTGGTTCAGCCACCGATGCACAGCATGTAGCGGTGGAGTTCATGCACCCAATTACCGTCGGTCGCAGAGCGCTGCCATCGATCTGTTTGACGAATGATATGGCAATGGTTACGGCGGTAGCGAATGATGTCGGATTCGACGACGTATTTGTCCGGCAGATTAGTGCGCTCGGTCAGCAGGGCGATGTGCTGCTTGGAATCTCGACCAGCGGTAATTCGGAAAACCTTCTTCGCGCTTTTGAAACTGCACGTCGTCTAAAGATCATCACCATGGCATTCAGTGGTAACGACGGCGGCGAGATAGCGCGAGCTAGCCGCGGGGGATTGGTGGATTTCTGCTTCACCGTTCCCACATCGAGCGTGCACCGCATTCAGGAGACGCACGTGGCGCTCTATCACATTTTGTGGGATGTGGTTCATGAGTTTCTGCAACGTCCGGAAATATTCGCAAGTGCCGACTGTGTGAGCTACGAGGTCGTGAGCGATGAAGTTCGTTGATGAATACAGGCGAGGCGATATTGCACGTCAGGTGGCGCAGGAAATTGCGGGCTTGACGAATGCGCCGCTTAAGATCATGGAGGTGTGCGGCGGCCATACGCATTCAATTTTCAAATACGGGATCGAGGATTTGCTGCCGCCGAATGTCGACATGATTCATGGCCCGGGCTGCCCGGTCTGTGTGATTCCTTTGGGTCGAGTCGACGATGCGATCTCTCTCGCTACACAAGAGAATGTCATTTTCACTACCTTTGGCGATGCCATGCGCGTTCCGGGTTCTTCGATGAGTTTGCTGGAAGCGAAAGCCGCCGGCGCCGACGTGCGCATGGTCTATTCACCGCTCGACGCCTTGAAGATTGCGAAAATGAATCGTAATCGGCAGATAATTTTTCTAGCCCTGGGTTTCGAAACCACCGCGCCTTCGACGGCGATGACCGTACTGCAGGCCCATAAGGAAGGAATAGAAAATTTCAGTATCTTTTGTAATCACATCATGATTGTGCCTGCACTACGGGCTTTGCTCGAGTCGCCAGAGCTCAAGCTTGATGGATTCATTGGACCCGGCCACGTTAGTACAGTGATTGGCACACGACCCTATGAATTTGTGGCGCGTGATTATGGAAAACCAATGGTGGTCGCCGGATTCGAACCGCTCGATATCCTGCAAGCCATTTACAAGGTCGTCAAGCAATGTGTCGAGGGGCGCGCGGAGATTGAAAACCAGTACAGCCGAGTTGTGACTCGCGATGGCAACTCCAAATCGCTTGAAGTGCTTTGCGAAGTTTTCGAATTGCGCGATTACTTTGAGTGGCGAGGGCTGGGTTCAATTTCACGCAGTGGCATGAGACTGCAAGCAAAATATTCAGCCTTTGATGCAGAGCTTAGATTTAATGTGCCAGGCCTTAGAATCGCCGATCCCAAAGCTTGCCAGTGCGGCGAGATATTGAAAGGTGTAAAGAAGCCGTGGGAGTGCAAGGTCTTTGGCACAGCGTGCACGCCCGAAACGCCGATCGGCTCTTGTATGGTTTCCTCAGAAGGAGCCTGCGCGGCTTATTACAACTTTGGCCGGCTGTCTAAAATTGCTTTGCGAAGTCAGGCCGGGGCAACAGCATGAGCGCTAACGCAAAATTGTTTTCTCCTTCAACTCTATTTGAGCGCGTCGAACGTGCGCGCCGCCGTCAGACGCAATTTAGGGATACTCATATCACCATGGCGCACGGTAGCGGCGGCAAGGCCATGCATGACCTGATTGAAGGGGTCTTCGTCCAAATCCTAAGAAACCCCCTGCTGGAAAAACTTGAAGATCAGGCTGTATTCAGCGTGGGACACGTTGACGACGATCTGACAAAACGGGATCGCTCGACGCGTTTAGCATTCACGACTGATTCGTTCGTTGTCGATCCGTTGTTTTTTCCCGGGGGAGACATTGGCTCGTTGGCAGTGAACGGAACGGTCAATGACTTAGCAATGAGTGGAGCTCGACCTCTGTACCTTTCCGCCGGATTCATAATTGAAGAAGGGTTTCCAACTGAAGACTTAAGACGGATCGTGACGTCAATGCGTGCAGCCGCTGATGCGGCGGAGGTTCTGATAGTTACCGGAGACACGAAGGTTGTGCAGAGGGGAGCGGCGGACAAGCTCTTTATCAATACTGCCGGGATTGGGTTAATCGAGAAGAAGTGTCAAATTTCAGTTGCTGGCGCCCGCCCAGGCGATCAGGTAATTCTTAGTGGATCAATTGGCGATCATGGGACCACGGTCATAGTGGCCCGCGGCGAACTGGAACTCGAAAGTAATATAGATAGCGACAGTGCTTCACTAAGCTCCCTGGTTCAGCAAATCCTTGTAGAAGCGGAATGTTGTGGAGGAATTGAAAAGGTACATTGTCTTCGAGATCCAACGCGTGGTGGGATTGGCACAGCGCTGAATGAATTTGCGCAAGCTTCTGAAGTAGGAATTAAAATTTTCGAGGAGAGGATTCCGGTCCGCGATGAGGTCCATGGGGCGTGCGAAATCCTGGGTCTTGATCCATTATATGTTGCAAACGAAGGCAAATTGCTCGCAATAGTGGCGGCAGAAGCGGCTCCGGGGATTCTGCAGCGAATGCACGAACATCCTTTAGGGCGCGACGCTTGTATTATTGGCGAGGTTGAACTGGAACCGAGAGGGATTGTTTCGATGGTCACAGGTTTCGGTGGGACGCGCATTGTTGACATGCTTGTGGGTGAACAGTTACCCCGAATTTGCTAGTTCGGAGCGCACACCGGGCGGGTGCATTACTAATGCTGAGTAATTCTGAAATGCCAGAGGCAATTGTAAAGAGCGACGGAACGAAGCCAATCAAAGAAATTGACGTTTTGTGGATTACCGCCGGCTTGGGTTGTGACGGCGACACAATCGCCATCACCGCTGCCACTCAACCGAGCCTCGAAGATATCGTCCTCGGTGCAATACCGGGTATCCCGAAAGTTAACTTTCACAATCCGGTTCTGTCTTATGAAGTTGGCGATGACTTCATGCGGCGGTTTTATCTGGCCGCCGAAGGCAAGTTGGATCCGTACATCCTGGTAGTCGAGGGATCGATACCCAACGAACAAAATAAGACTGAAGGCTATTGGGCCGGGTTTGGTACGGACCAAACGACCGGCCAGCCTCTGACCACCTGTCAATGGATTGATCGGCTTGCTCCCAACGCATGGGCTGTCATAGCTGCCGGCACCTGCGCAACCTACGGCGGCATTCATGCGGTGGAAGGAAATCCAACCGGGTGTATGGGACTGGCCGACTATCTGGGTTGGACATGGAAATCAAAAGCGGAAATTCCAATCGTCAATGTTCCCGGGTGTCCTGTGTTGCCGGACAACTTTATGGAGACGCTCCTTTACTTGCTGCGCCAGGCTGCCGGAACTGCGTCGATGATTCCGCTGGACGACGCACTGCGGCCCGTCTGGCTTTTTGGAGCGACGATTCACGAAGGTTGTGATCGTGGTGGCTACTACGAACAGGCAGACTTTACTGAAACGTATGGCCACGTGGAATGTATCGTAAAGTTAGGTTGCTGGGGACCTGTGGTCCAATGCAACGTCGGCAAACGCGGCTGGATGTCAGGAATCGGCGGATGTCCCAACGTGGGCGGCATTTGTATCGGCTGTACGATGCCTGGATTTCCTGACAAGTTTATGCCTTTTATGAATCAACCCCCCGGTTCTCTCCTGTCTTCGGAGGCTGTAGCGACGTATGGCAAAGCTATACGAGCTTTGCGCCGATTTACGCAGGCATCGCTGAATAAGGAGCCTGTGTGGCGACGCCCGAAAGATAGCGGCTGAGCTCGCAACATAGGATTTTCTAAAGTTTCCGATTGGTTCCCCCGAACGTATAAGCTCTTAAATTTTAAAATGCCCGTAGTAAGCGCACAGTTACAGGCAAGTGACCACCTGCCAAGTTTGGCGGAGGCGCAAGATGTTCTTAACTCATTGGCAGATGTTTATTCGTCAGTTGATGCTGCCCTCCGACCACTTGCCAATCAATTTCATTCGAAAACTTCAGCTCTGACTCTGCACCAGTCGTCGGACGTCATCGCTCGCTACCAGACTCTGGTCGAACAAATCCCGGCCGTAGTTTTCATGGCTTTTCTTGATAAGGGTATGGGCGAAGCCTACGTCAGCCCGCAGATCGAAGCCATCCTCGGTTTCTCTCAGGAAGAATGGCTGAACGATCCGGTGCGATGGTACAGACAAGTTCATCCCGACGATCGTGGTCGGTGGAACATCGAAGCCGCCGAGATGTTTCTTTCCGGGACGCCATTGCGATCTATTTACCGAGTGATTGCGCGCGATGGAAAAGTCGTTTCTTTTCATTGTGAAGCGAAGATGGTGCGCCACGATGATGGCGAGCCATGGTTCATTCATGGCGTGGCTTTCGATATCACCGAACTGAAAGCTGCCGAAGAGAAACTGAAGAAGGCGCATGATGAATTGGAATTGCGCGTGCACGAGAGAACTGCTGAACTAGCCCGGACGAACCAGGAACTAGCATTGGAAATCGCTGAGCGCAAACGCGCCGAAGGTGAGTTGGCGATAAGGGCGCAGGATCTGGCGAGCTCAAATGCTGAGTTGGAACAGTTTGCTTACGTGGCGTCGCATGATTTGCAAGAGCCGCTGAGAATGGTCACCAGCTTCACCCAACTGATGGTGAACCGCTATCGCGGCAACCTTGATGCGGATGCAGATGAGTTTATCGAGTACATTGCCGAGGGCGCTAAACGCATGTCGCGCCTGATCAATGATCTCCTTGAGTACTCGCGCGTGGGCACCAGGGGCAGTCCCCTGTCTCCGACCGATAGCTCCGCGATATTTGAACTTGCCTGCAAGAATCTTCGAGTGGCTATCGAAGAGACACATGCGACTGTCACAAGCGATCCTTTACCGACAGTTTTGGGAGATGAAACTCAGCTGTTGCAGTTGTTTCAGAACCTCATTGGGAATGCGCTCAAATTTCGCGGCGAGGAACTGGTTCGAATCCATGTTGGCGTAGAACGACAAAACGGGAAATGGCTCTTCCGAGTATCTGATAATGGCATCGGTATTGACCAGCAATACACGGAACGCATCTTTATCATCTTTCAACGCTTGCATAGCCGCGGCGAGTATCCAGGAACTGGCATCGGCCTTGCGATCTGCAAAAAGATTGTTGAGCGTCACGGTGGCCGCATATGGGTTGAGTCAGAGCCGGGTACCGGTACGACATTCTGTTTTTTGTTGCAGGAATCAGACCAGGGCTAAACAGATATTTATGTGTCAAATACCAGACTGCAAGTCGATTGAAGTTCTTTTAGTGGAAGATAATCCGGGGGATGTACGCCTAATTACCGAAGTATTAAAGGATGCCAAGATTCACGTCCACATCAGCGTGGCACAGGACGGCGTGGAGGCTCTGGCGTTATTACGACGCGAGGGAAGGTATTCGACAGCTGCTTTGCCCGATTTGATTCTTCTGGACCTCAACCTTCCGAAATTGAATGGGCACGAGGTTTTGTCGACGATTAAGCAGGATCAGAATCTTCGTCGAATACCGGTGGTCATTGTAACCAGTTCCAAAGCTGACCACGACATTGCAGTGTCCTACGATCTCCATGCTAATTGCTTTGTAACTAAACCGGTTGATTTGGACCAGTTTTTCAGTGTGGTGGAGGCAATCCGAGACTTTTGGTTTGTTATCGTCAAGCTTCCTGTATCGCAGACAATCGATGGTTCGTCCTGATGCTCGGTTGATTTGTTTCTCTTGATTGCGATGAGCGCTAAACAACTCAGTGTGTTGTTAGTTGAAGACAATCCTGGAGACGTCCGTCTGATCCGGGAGATGCTCGTCGAGGCGAATTACACCGCTTTCAGTTTGGAGTGCACGGATCGACTTAGCGATGGCTTGTCGCGCCTTAACGAAATTGAATTTGATGCGGTCCTATTGGATCTTTCGTTGCCGGATAGCAGTGGATTAGACACGTTCGTTACGTTCCACAGTGCTGCCGAAAAATTGCCGGTTGTGATTCTTAGTGGCCTAAACGATGAAACAACGGCAGTTGAATGCGTTAATGCCGGCGCCCAGGACTACCTCATAAAAGACGAGGTGAATAGTCACTTGCTGATCCGTTCGTTACGCTATGCAGTGGCTCGAGGACTTCTGGAAAAAGAGCGGTCTGAACTGTTGGCCCGCGAGCGCGCCGCGCGGACGCAAGCCGAGGAGGCCAATCGCGCCAAAGATGAATTCCTGGCCATTGTCTCCCACGAACTGCGGACGCCCCTCAACGCAATGCTCGGGTGGTCGCGGATGCTGGCAACCGGCAAACTTGACGCAAAAACTGCCACTCGCGGGATTGAGGCGATCGAGCGTAATGCGCGCGCGCAAACTCAACTGATAGGAGACTTGCTCGATATTTCCCGTATTACCACGGGTAAATTACAGCTCAACGCGCGCCCTTTGAAGTTGGACGCGATCATCACAGACACGATCGATGCCATAAGTCCCACCGCCCAAACGAAACAAATTTCACTACAGGCTACGCTCGATGACGCCGCTTTCATTTCCGGGGATCCCGACCGACTACAGCAAATCGTGTGGAATCTCTTATCGAATGCGATCAAATTCACACCAACCGCCGGTCGAGTGGCAGTCTCTGTCAACAGGGTCGGTACTTACGTTCAGCTCGCAATCGCCGACACAGGTCAGGGTATCAATGCTGAGTTCCTGCCGCATGTATTTGAACGCTTTCGGCAGGCCGATAGCTCAACTACAAGAAAGTTTGGTGGCTTAGGACTTGGCCTTTCAATCGTCCGGCACCTGGTCGAACTTCACGGTGGTCTGATCCATGTCCATAGTGATGGCGAAAATCAAGGGGCGACATTTACAATTATGTTTCCTGTGCTTACGCAGTTTGAGGAAGCGCGCAGCCCCGAATCCACCGAAGCTCACGAGGATTCCATCGCCAGTGATCAACCATCATTGACGGGATTGCGGGTTTTAGTCGTGGATGATGACACCGACTCTCGCGCGGTGATTTCTGAAATGTTGCTGCAATTTGGAGCCGAGGTGTTGACAGCAGCGGGCGCGCAGGAAGCACTTCAGGCAATTGAGCTGTGGGCTCCGCACGTGTTGTTGTCGGACATCGAAATGCCGAAGGAAGACGGTTATTCGCTATTGCAAAAAGTGCGAAGCATAGAAGGCAAACGTGGTAGCTTTATTCCCGCTGCTGCTTTGACAGCATATGGCAGACCGACAGATCGGGTTCGCGCCCTCAGAGCCGGTTTTCAGACTTACTTAGCGAAGCCCATTGATCCTCATGAATTAGCTCTCGTGGTTGCCAGCCTCGCCAAAGGAAGCGCCGTGAGTACCAATTTGAAAGCCTAAGCCAAATTGCGCTCGCTAATTGAAATTGCAACCCGCGATCTTAATCTTCGCTTTTTCGACAGGAACTAAGGATATTTGAGCCTCTCGTATAAAACTTATTTTCGTTTTTCGCTTTGCGATGAGAGACGAGACTATGTCAAGTAGATTGTCTCCCGCGAGTTCGCTTAAACCCAATCAACGAGTCGCTACTTTCACGGTGATGTGGAAAATGGTTTTCGATTGATTGCATCACTGGAAGAACTGGTAGTTTGAACTATCGCTCAACCACCCGGCCCTTCGTAAACGTTTCTCCCCGAGTACAAAAGTTTGTTGAGGTTTGAAACCGCAATGCGGCGCCTGTCCCATTTTTACGGCGCGTACTTCTCCCGTAACCCATCCTGCAAACCCACGTGTCCGCTGCCATAGAGTAGAACAGAGAACTCTTCAGAACCCCTTTCCGAAATTAATAGCGGTGCACACCAAGCTTCACATTGCAGTTGTCTAGGGGATGTAGTCCTTCAACGTTGCGGCCACCAGGGCACGCGCATTGCAGTATGGGCGCAAGCTCATTGGAATCTGTATCATTAACATCAGGGGGGATATATGTCAGCAACACAAACGTCGATGACAGGAACTGAAATGGCAACAAGCGAAACTGGCGCTCTGCAATCAAGTGGAAAGAGGGATGCTGCGGAGTCAATGCTAAAAGTAGTAGACAAGTCAACACAAAAGGCAACAGGCATCAGCCTGTTTCATATTCTGACGCTCGGCTCAATTGGGGCTTCAATTGCGCTGTACTTGAGCGGCAAGCAAAAGGCTGGAATTTTTGTTGGTCTCTGGCCGCCGACATTTCAGGCGCTAAAGGCAGTGGTCGATAAGGGCAATGAAAAAGCTCGATAGAGTACACCGGCTCTGCACGCAAGCCAATTGGCTTGCGTGAGGGCTGGGTAATGAGAGCGTCTGCCCAGACTGATGGGAATATTTACGAAGTTCTTGGTGAAGTAGCGAAGTTTCTGACTTAGGCGACGTTACCACGAGGAAACGCATCATGGGTGCGTTCGAGTTCGTTACGGCCGACCACAAGAGCGTTTCACAGATTACATGACCGAAATCAGGTCCAGCTACGACGCGCCGCCCATGAACCGGATCGGGCTCATTTCAATTATATTGATTGTGTTGCCGGGCTGCGTGGTCGTGGGAGGATACAGCCCCGAGCGCGGCTGGTTTTTGTGGCCGGGAACTCTCCTAATATTTCTCGTGGGCGCTGTTCTGCTCCTTTTTTTAAGGCGACGCAGGTGATTGCTTCGGCGCGTGTGACAGCGCGCCTTTGCTGGAGAACCCTTAGAAGTCCTCGACTTAAGCCCTTCCTTGCCGTTAGCAAAAAGGGGCAAAACACTCGTCTGAAAAATCAAAAGTTTTTCCTCAGTATGCGAAAGCCTTTGTAGTACCTAGCAGACGAATGACAAGTTGATCGGCAGAGGCTGGAAGAGAGGGTCATCGCTCGATGAAATGCCAACTATTCCGTCACCGGCGACTTGGATTCCATATCCGTGCCGGCGTTAATTCTGAATAGCATGTTTATTGTGGTCACTCGCCGCCGTCAAATGAAGGCAACGGCTGCACAGGAGTTGATGAGAGGCGCACCCATTCCTTTCATAAGAGACTCGGAAAGAGCGGCTCGGCAGTAGTGGTTAAGGTCTCTGTATTCCTTGGCCTCAGACTTAGACAGCTGATGGCAGCAGGGAAAGATCTTTCTGGCTTTGAAGTTCATGTCTAATCACTTCGAAGACGTACGCTAAATGTCGCTCGGTTGTGAGCACGTTTCCGACCGCAACACGCATCGCAACCTTTTCTCCTAGGACCGTATAAGTTAAGTAGGCTCGCCCGGTAGCGTTTACCGCCTTCACAACCGATCGATTGAGATCATTTGTTCGTTCGACCGAGTTATCGTCGCGACCTTCTTCACAAAGAGCTCGAAAGCAAACCACGCCCATCTGAACCGGGGCGAGCAATTCGAAATTGACGTCGTTCTCCACCCAGCTCGCGAAGAGTTTCGCCAAACGGATGTGTTCTCGGATTCGAGCGACCAAGCCCGTCTCACCGAAGGCTGAAAAGACCATCCAGGCTTTCAGAGCGCGGAACCTCCGGCCCAGTTGAATGCCATAGTCCATGTAATTAATTTCCGACTGCTCAGCATCCCCGCGCAGGTATTCCGGCACCAAGGAGAAAACTTCTCGCAGCAAGTGCGGATGTGTTGTGTAGAGAGCACTAAAGTCCAAGGGTACGAAAAGCCACTTATGAGGATTGACCACAACCGAATCAGCGGCCGCGACGCCTTCCATGAGATGACGCGCTTCCGGCAGCAAAGCCAGGGCGCCTCCGTATGCAGCGTCGACGTGCAACCAAATCCTTTCGGCTTTGCAGAAAGCAGCGATTTGCGGAATCGGATCCACTGCCGTGGCAGAGGTCGTACCGACCGTTGCGACCACCGCGAGGGGCATGTAACCGGCGCGGCAGTCATATTGGATTGCAAGTTTTAAACTATTGAGTTTCATTCGAAACAGGTCGTCGCTATCAATGCGCTTTACGTTTGTCTCGCCGATGCCCAGCGTGATCGCGGCTTTGACGATGGAGCTGTGGGCCTGGTCCGAGGCGTAAATGCGCAGGCGTGGCACATCGTGACGCCCAGCTAATCCCAGAGCCCGAACATTGAGGAACAGATTTTCTCTGGCCGCGGCCAGCGCATGAAGGGTCGCTACAGATGCCGTGTCGTAGACTATGCCGAAAAACTCTTTGGGCAGCCGTAGTAAATCACGCAGCCATCGCAATACGACTGCCTCCAACTCTGTTGCTGCAGGTGAAGTCGCCCACGTCATCGCGCTGACGTTAAGAGTTGCGGCCATTATCTCGCCGAGAATACCCAGGGCCGTGGTAGTAGAACCAAAGTAACCCAGAAAAGCTGGATGGCCCCAGTGCACAAGATTCGGGACGATGAGGCGTTCGAAATCCTGCATCACCGTTTCAATGGGCACCGGCATTTTGGGAATAGTTGACGATAAGGTTGCTGAGACATCTCCGGGTTGGACAGACGGCGAAATAGCACGTTGCTCAATGTTCGATCGATAGTCAGCTACCCACTCAGCGGCCCGTCGAAGTGCTTTGCGGAATTCCTCTTCAGGTATATCTCCCAGCGTTTGTGCAGCCTGCTTAGCCATATGCTTACACATTTTTCTGATTAATTAGGGTTCGGAAGCGGTGCGGGTTGGCTAAGCTTTGACTCTGAATTTTCCCGCCGGCAATCCAAGCATCGCCCGTGCCTTTAGAAAGAAGTTTTGGCCCGAAAGGGTAACCACCATATCGCGCCCGCCAGTACAGGGCGCAATAAACGCTTAGCGAACGTTCAAATATCCACAGCGGAGCCCATAAGGGGGAAGAGACCGGAAAAAATCGGTAGGCAGCGTCACGCAACAGTCCGCGACTGCTTATCAAAATTGACAATAAGGAGAGTATTGCCAAAAACAGAAACGCGATGCGCACATACCCCACAAAGCTTAGTCCCAATGATAGGGGCAAGATGCTGAGAAAAGCTGCAGTCTTAGCTCGCATCACGAAATCTTCGTATGCCTGACGCGGACGCTGTTCCAACCATTTCCTAAACGTTGGAGGCAATTTGAGAATAAAGAAATCGAGCGCGTATTTTATGTTCACGCCGTTAAGAGCGAAGTGACGCACAATCTCCTCATTGTCAAAGAGGACATCGCCGTCATAAGGGCCAATACGGTGCATCGTCGAGCGTCGAAAACCGCACGTTCCCGGATAATCGCCTGCGCGCAACACACCCCGGTTGATCAAAATGCGGGCAGTTTCAACTCGTGCCCACCACGGTAGTGGAGCGATGAAGTTTTGTGGACGAACCATCTCAAAGTTATCTAAAAACTCGCACATCCTTTCAACGTCAGCAACACAATATCGAATATCGTCATCGGCAAGAATAATGCGTTCGCAGGAAGCCAAATCAACTCCCGTTTGAACTCCAT
>JBHEMC010000050.1:14436-30510 GCA_046262775.1 Pyrinomonadaceae bacterium
TCCATTTAAGTAGGTGTACTTTGGATCAGGAGCTACGTGTCGTGAAAAGGCTTGCCAGGATTTCCTATGCTCTTCAAAAATGGGTTTCGGCGAACCGTCTACAATTAGAACCTCACAACGCGCCAAGCAGAGCAACTTAAAGTAATCCGCCAACCGCTCTACCTCAAACGGATCGACCTGCAGACGGCGAATTGGCATGATAAACGAACAAACAACGTCCTGAGTGGTCGCCCGGTTCATGCTGCCGCCTCGAAGCTTGCTTGGCGGCTGTCGGATTCAAGCTGATCGGCGTAGTCGACCTGCTTTGCTACCTCCGCCGTGGCTTTGCCGGCCCGTTCGCTCATGAACCTTTGTTGGTCGTAACCCAAAACCAGCTCCGATGCATCGCCCGCATACATCCTCGCTAGTGGCAAGGCAACATCATTCAGCATCCATCTTCCGTGGCGTTCATCTTCCTTGATGTGCAGGTCCCAGTAGCCGCGTCCTTTCTCTGATATTCCGAGCCGCTCGGCAGCCAGGCGATAATTATTGAAGGCCGCAGGCACCGAAATTTCCGTGTAGAGCAAACCACCTACATAGCGCAAGTAAAAACGCTTTCGTTCGGAGACCAGAAAACTATGATTGATTGTGGCGAGTACTTCCCATGGAACTAATTTGAAGTGGACTTCAGGAACCGCGCTAATATTAAGTTCCTCCAACATGTGACTGAAGAAGGAAGAGTGTTTACGACTCAATCGACCACCGCCATATTCTTCAACTAAAAGCCGCGTCATCATCGCGTGAATTTCGTTGGACACCCCGCCGAGAGTGCGCGAGAGCTGGCTCGCTTCCACTAGTCCATCCAGGGACGCGATCTGAAGAAGCCTGCGATACCCGGCTATTCCCATGTGATCGCGAAAATAAATTGCTTCTTGTGAAGGAGAGGGAGCAAGGTCTTCCGCGGCGCGCCGGCGCAGTCGCTCGGATACGTCGCCTTTGTCACCCTCGAAAACGAGTTGAGAAAGCTCCCATGGTTCCCACGCTGATTCGATACGATGCTGAACTTGCCTTAAGTAGTCCGAACCTTCGTTCTTATAGAGACTAAGATCGTCATACCAGAAAAACTTAAGTCTGTTTATGCGATAGAGGATTCGCTGCAAAAATAGATGATGAGGATGATTGCCGGCCACGGCACGAAACGCATATCGCACCCCAAAGGCGAGTGCCTGTTCGAACTCTCGGGCGATTAACGGACTTGAAGTAATCCGTTGGTCCAATCCATCAAGCTCCATCAATGAGGCGAATTGCGCTTCTGCGTTGTCAAAGTAATTGGAGACATGCGCTTCGATTGTTTCCTTGCTACCACTGCTTTCCATCACCGGCTCCCCCCATGTTCGTGTCGTTTCGGACGCTGTGAGGCTCTCTATAGATTAGGCTAAGGCAGGACAAACTCCCCTCCGCTTTGCGAAACTCTGAAATGTCCAAGGTGTCGACAGTGTCAGCGTATGGTTGGACCAGATCAATGGTGCGAGGTGCTTCCTCTTCAAGGCAGACGGCGTTGTCAACCCGGATTGTATTCGCGGCCCAAGGCTCTTCTTCCGGGACATGAAGCTGTCTAAGAGTCCTAAAAGCAGAAGCATCAAGCCAACGCGGATTCAAAAGCACCGTTTCGTCATTTACGATTCCGCAGCCGGTAGTCAAATGGAGCCCGCCATTTACCGGGACCGGCACGATCGTGTAACCGAACGGTTCGACAATCTGTCCCAGGGCGGCAATGCCGCGAGCATTCGTTCGGGTGGAGAGGCCCACAAAGAGTCGTTTGCCAAATTGGACTACGTCGCCACCGTCGAGTGTTGCCGGATGGATGATCCGGTGGATACTTCGAAATCGCGATACCATTCTTTCCACCTCGGAAACCTCGCCGCGTCGCGCTTCCGCACCCATGCTGGCAATAACACAGAGTTCATCGAGAATGACGGCCGTATCCTGAACAAAGCAAGCATCCGGGTAAGTATGGTTGGCCGGCATCGTTAGCTGATCGACATCCCACTTGCGCAGAAGTTGGCGGTAGCATTCGAGTTGAGACGAAGCCTTCTCATAATCGATGTGTACTCGGGATCGGTAGGTTAGCTGACACGCTGCAATAGTGCGCGACACTCCGCGTGTGATTGCTCTGAAGCTATGGTTCCTGAAGGAACACTCCTGCGGGTCAGTTCGCGAGAAGATAGAACTGCCCGGGGGCGACTCTTCGAGAGTGACGTCGAGAGAACTCATCCCGAAAATTTCGTTTTCCATATAGCCGGACAGATCCATGTCCACTTCATGCTCGGGTTTATCTGAGCGCAGGAAGAGCCGCCGGATCGCTTTCCTTTGGATACCGATGCACTGTACTACTACATAGTTTCGCGCTCGATTGCATCTCTCGGCCTGTAGCAATGATCGGGCCACGACCAAATGGTTCAGTCACCACCGATAGCGCATCGTACTCCGCCTCCGACTAGCGCTTACTCCTTCTTAGTTCGCATCGGACGAAGCCTGGAGTGGGAGAAACTCACGAATCTGTGTCGAGCCTGCTTGAGTCACGTAAGTGTCCGAGGTCCCACAGAGGGCACGTTAAGATGCCCCCCGTAACGTACGATTCTGAAAAGCGGCGAAGTCGACCTGGCTAATTTGGATCCGGATACTGAACGGTTACTCAAAAAGATTGTGTTGGATAGCATATTGGTACAAAGCTTGGTCAGCCCGCGAAACGAACTCAAGCAGTTTTGTCAACGGCTTATAAGAAAACGGCTTGACGTTCCTTTGTATTGATTTAGAGCGAAGGCGCTGCTTCAAGGGGAGCGCCTTGGTGCACGGGTGGACATTGTTTTCACGGTGGGGAGAGTTCTATGAGGCGGAGCTAAGTGTTTGCGAGGGTAGAAGCAAAACCCCCAGGTAAGAACTTGTTTGGTATAATCATCAAGGGTTTTATTTAGTGCTGTACATCTTTGAAAGCCATCAGTAGAATTCAGGTTATCGCCTCGGCAGAACGCGGCGCGCAAAGCATCGGAGTGGGGGATCACTCAGCCTCGCGATTGCGCACCTGTAGTTCTTCTTCTCAACGCTTTCGCAGTCCGAATAATTCTTTAGTTGCAGCTCGAGATTGCGCATGGCCTCTCAAATTTCGCCTATCAAAATCAACAATCGTCGTGCCGGATTGACTCCGACCATGGTGTCGACGCTTGTTGTCTTTGGGATATTGGCGGCACTGGTCCTGCGGACCGGCCGAAGAGATTACGCCGACATGCACATCATGCTGGACACCGGCATGTTTCTTCTGCCGGGACTTCTGGCGTTGTTGTTTTGGGAGATGGGACGAAGGATCGAGTCGCATTTTCAAAAATTGCTGGCATTCAGCTTCGCGTTTACGAGCGTCTTAGGTTTTCTTCATGCCCTCGTTGGTGTTGAGTGGCCTATGGAGTTTACAGCAAGAGATCAAATTCAGAACGTCTTGCGTCCGACAACGTGGCCCCCACAGGCTCACCTGCTACCGATTGGTGTCGGCGTTGCAATCTGGATGCTGCATAGACAAGTTAAGCGCGCCTGGACACAGTTCCTGTTGCTCGCACTATTGACAGTTCTGCTTCTCATTGTCTTCAGGCGCCTACCTTTGTATACGGAGCCGCTGGTGCTGGGCATCTCACGGCCCTCGTTGGGCCTGGCGCCGTTTCTCTGGTGCACAGTCGGATGGGCGGCGTGGCGGTTGCGCGCCAGCGAGCGCCTGATGATGCCACTTGCAGTGATGTCGGCAGTGCTGTTCGTGGCAAACGTTGCGATGCTTTATTCATCCGAACCGCACGATTCATTGGCGATTGTTGCGCATCTTGGTTTGGTATTCGGTTACCTGCTTTTGCTGCTCGCAGTCATGCAAATGGCATCCAGGGATATGCGTGAGCGCCTTCGTGTAGAAAAAGATCTGGCGCTGCTCAATCGAGATTTAGAAGGACGCGTACTCCGGCGGACCGATGAATTGAAAACCATAAACGAATCGCTGGCGACTGAAATAGCGGAACGTCGCCAAACCGAAGATGCGTTACGTGAGTCACAGGCTCGCCTCGAGTCCACTCTGTCGGGCGGAGGAATTGGCACTTGGATATTTGATATTGCGACGAACAACGCCTGGTTGGACGATTCACTGTTGCAGATTCTTGGTAGGTCGCGAAACGACGTCGAGCATCCCAAAGGGTTCTACCAATTCGTTCATCCGGAGGATCGAGAGAAGGCACGACTATTTTTCGAGTCTGCGCGACAAGCCGGCGCTAACCACCAATCTGAGTTCCGTTACGTCAGGTCGGATGGAACTATAGTTTGGCTGGAGTCGCGGGGGCGACCAGACCATGATGATGGAACGTCTTCGCGAATGATCGGGTGCATTTTAGATGTTACAGAACGCAAACAGGCGGAAGAGGCGCAACTGCGGCTAGCGGCGATTGTTGAGTCATCCGATGATGCAATCGTCAGTAAGACGGTGGACGGCGTTATCACCAGTTGGAATCGTGCGGCAGAGAAGCTTTTCGGCTACTCCGTCGTGCAAGCGGTGGGCCAGCCTATCATGATGCTGATCCCTCCGGAACGGGCGCAGGAGGAGACCACAATCTTAAATAAGATTGCACGCGGTGAAAGTGTCGATCATTTCGAAACTGTGAGGATTACGAAAAGTGGCAGGAGGATAGATGTCTCAAGTTCTATTTCGCCGCTGAGAAACAGCCGTGGCGAGATTATCGGCGCTTCCAAAATCGTCCGTGATATCACTCTAAAAAAGCAAGCAGAATCCAAGCTTCAAGCACAACTTGTTCGTCTGGATCTACTGCAGCAAATTACTCGCTCGATCGGTGAGCGGCAGGATCTGCGCAGCATTTTACAAGTAGTGATCCGTCGGCTGGAAGACGATCTGCCGGTCGATTTTGGTTGTGTCTGTTTATACGATCCAATCACCCAATTATTGACCGTCACAAGCGTGGGCGTGCGCAGCCAGGACCTGGCAACGCAGATGGCAATGGTGGAACAGTCTTCCGTCGCAATTGACGAGAATGGTTTGGGACGGTGCGTTCGTGGTCAGTTGGTCTATGAGCCAGATATCCGCCCGACGCTATTCCCATTTCCGCAAAGGCTGGCAAGCGCCGATCTCCGCTCACTGGTAATTGCCCCATTGTTGGTTGAGAGTAAAACGTTTGGTGTCCTAATCGCCGCGCGGAAAGAAGCCAACAGTTTTAGCAGCGGTGAGTGTGAATTCCTGAGACAGTTGTCCGAGCACGTCGCGCTGGCTGCGCACCAGGGACAACTCTATAGTGCTTTGGAGCAAGCCTATGAGGATTTGCGGAACACGCAGCAGGCTGTAATGCAACAGGAACGTCTGCGTGCGGTTGGGCAAATGGCCAGCGGCATTGCTCACGACATCAACAATGCTCTGGCCCCGATGAGTCTGTATGTGGAGTCGATACTTGAGAACGAGCCAAAACTTTCCGAACGTTCGCGGGACTCGCTAAAAATTGTTGAGCGCGCTATTGACGATGTGGCGGCAACTGTGGCCCGGTTGCGAGAATTTTATCGCCCGCGCGAACCTCAGATGACACAGTTTCCTATTGATTTGATTGTTCTTGCAACACAGGCGATCGAACTCACCCGAGCACGTTGGCGTGACATTGCGCAGCACGAAGGCGCGAGGATTGAGTTAGTCACAGACTTATCATCTGAGACGCCTGTAATTATGGGAGCGGAGAATGAGATTCGGGAAGCACTGACAAATCTGATTTTCAACGCCCTTGACGCCATGCCTAACGGCGGCACGTTGACCCTGCGCACACGCGAGGCTGATAGACCTTTGGATTTCGCATTTGCTTCCTCGGATCGTTATGTTTGCCTGGAAGTAAGCGATACTGGAATTGGAATGGACGAGGAGACTCGTCGTCGCTGTTTGGAACCCTTCTTTACAACCAAGGGCGAACGAGGTACAGGGCTCGGCCTGGCAATGGTTTATGGCATGGCCGAACGGCATAGCGCCAACGTCGAAATTGAAAGTGCACCCGGTGAGGGCACAACCGTGCGTTTAACGTTCATCGCGCCTACAGCTTCTACGCTTCAATCCACTCCAGCCTCGAGCACACCAAACGCGCTGAACTGTAAACGACTTCTTATAATAGACGATGACCCCATCGTGCTTAAGTCGCTGCAGGACGCTCTGGAAAGCGACGGCCATGTGGTGGTTGCGGCCAGCGGCGGGCAGGAGGGAATTGAGATTTTCCGCGAAGCGTGCGAAAGCGACGAATCATTTTCCGTGGTCTTTACTGACCTCGGAATGCCGTATCTTGATGGCCGTCAGGTTGCCACGGCAATCAAACAGGCGTCGCCTACAACGCCCATCGTTCTCCTGACGGGTTGGGGCCAACGACTGGTCGCCGAAGGCGAGATCCCTCCGCATGTTGACCGCGTTCTAAATAAGCCACCCAAACTCCGCGAGCTGCGCGAAGCGCTAAGTAGTCTTTGTAAGAATCTACCTGAAAACAAGACTTAGCCGCATGTCAGAAATCTCGGCTCGATTTGTAATCGTATGAAGTCGCGCAGGCGCCAGCCATGTGCGCGACCCTGCGTTACCACAATGGGTTGCCTGTGACATCAAGAACGACATGAAAGGAGGTAAAGCTAACGGCAAAAAGGTCCAGCGAAAAAAACTAATGGTTTATGTCAACACGATGCAAGACTACAAAAGGAAGCCGGTCTATGATGCCTCGAAGGCCGTGACTATTTGACTCTTTAGTTTGCTCTGAACTCATACCAAACCTGGCTCGAGCAGGTGTTATCCGAAGAACTCGCAGCAGTTTCTGCCGCCGATCGAAAAGAACTGCTCGCGCCTCTCGACAAATTAAAAAATCAAGTATTTTATAGCTTGTAGACCGTGATGTCTTTCCGATAAAGCTGTGCGAACCTTCGGTGTTCCATTGCGCACGCACGAGCAGGAGATCCAACGCGAGAGCCGCACGCGCCAGACATTCACATCGAATACGTCTTGAGCGTGGTTGGGCACTGCTCTCGCATCTTGCCCATGCCGCTCGTAGGCCATTAGTAAGGGGACACTTCAATCGGAGAATGCCCTATAGATGCTGAGAAGAATCTTTCCGGACGGCCACGCAATGGAATGAGAGCATTCGCGGCGCGATGACCGAACTCGTAACTGAAGCTCATCCGCGAAGCGACAAAATCAATCTGAACTATTGGCCTCTGGATGTCCACTTCCAGTCACGACGGCGAATACGCGAGCGTCTGGCCACCTTCAGTCGGTTTGGCAACTATTCCGAGATCAGTCAAGGAACAAATGATCGAAGACCAGGCAGATGGGCTACTGAACGCAAACCAGCAGCGGGCATTGTCCACGCGGCTGGCGATGCTTGACCGTTTCTTCTATGACGTTGAGCAACTATTAAGTGGCGACGCACCAAAAGGCGAAATGTTCGAAGTAATCAATGCTTTAACTGAAGAGCAAAAAGAGAGTGTACTTAGCCTGCTGAATGAGGGGCGTCGTGAAATTCGCGGGTGTCGCGATCAGTTCAAACTTGAAGTTAAGCGCGAAGATCTGCATCGAGTGATGGCCGGGCATCTCGGCATCTTTTGGACAATTCTCGAAGATTCTCGCGCTCGTAAGCTCGAAGGTTTTGGCGGCATCTCACCGGGTTTGGCCGCAGAGCTCGATCCGAAGGTCGATAATTTGGTAAGAATCGTTAACTCGCTTAGATCTGTGTTAATCGAATGATTCCTGGTTTGTTATGATGAATCACGCGATTGGATTTAGGTACTGCGTTGTCACGGTCTCGTGCAATTTCGCCGCAGGAAAGGAATCATCGCAATCGGAATTGAGGACAAATCAGTTCGCCCAGGGCGTCTCCAGGTCCTAACTACATCGCATATGTGAGAGACCATCGCACTGACTTGGATGGCTCGGGCTGGTGTCACCCATTGGACGAACATTGAAGACTCCTTGAACAACTTTGGAATATTGCAAACACTCTGCGTGCAAGATGGATGAAGATGAGTTTCGCGGTTACATACAGGGTTCTTCTTTTAATATTCATCTGAAAAAGATGAACGCATATGCCGGCAACATAGTTGAAGCCGACGGCTTAGGCTAGTCTCAGTTCTTAACATGAAACGCTGCCCCCAATGTAATCGCATCGAGGAGGATGACTCACTCGCTTTCTGTCGCTCAGATGGCGTCGCGCTAATTACTGATTCTGCTTCATTCGGTGGTGACACGAAAACCATTAGGTTTGGTTCCGCTCCAGTATCGAGCGAGATGGAAACAGGTCTGCTTCCCCACATCCTAACGACTCCCGAAATAAATCGAACCACTGGACCAACAACGGCATTGCCCGGAGGTCATATTCAGCGAACGACCAGCGATCTTACTAAACCGAAGAGGCGCGGTTTGGCATTCGCAACCGTCGGCATGGTGTTGCTGGTGATCTTTGCCATTGGCTATTTCTATTTATCGCGAAGTCGAACGACCGGCATCGAATCCATTGCAGTCATGCCATTCGTCAACCAGAGCGGCAACGCGGATATTGAATACCTCTCTGACGGCATGACTGAAACGCTGATCAGTAGCCTTTCACAATTGCCGAATCTGAATGTTAAACCGCGTTCTTCTGTCTTTCAGTACAAAGGTAAAGAAACAAATCCGCAAACGATCGGCAAAGAGCTCAACGTACAAGCGATTTTGAACGGGCGCGTGGTTCAACGGGGACAGGAGTTGTCGCTCTTTGTCGAGTTGGTTGATGTTGCGTTAGATAAGGTTGTGTGGAGTCAGCAATACAATCGCAAGCAATCTGAGCTGGTAACGCTGCAAAGTGAGATTGCTCGTGATGTGTCGAGCAAGCTCAAATCAAGGCTGTCGGGTGCGGATGTAGCGAAAGTTGAAAAGAATTACACCGATAACGCGGAAGCCTATCAGCTTTATTTGAAGGGAAAGTTCTTGTGGAACAAACGAACGAACGAATCGCTCAAACAAGCTGCTGAGTTTTATCGGGAGGCGATTGATAAAGATTCAAACTATGCCCTTGCCTATTCAGGTTTGGCTGAAACATACGTTCTCTTTTCAAGTTACGATGTTGCGCCGGCAAACGACAGCATGCCTCAGGCCAAAGCCGCGGCTCTGCGGGCGTTAGAGATTGACGATGCGCTGGCAGAAGCACATACCGCTCTCGGGTTTTATCTTTCTAATTATGATTGGGATAGAGATGGCTCCGAGAAGGAGTATCGCCGCGCCATCGAACTGAAGCCGAATTATGCGACCGCACACCATTGGTTGGGTGCTGATCTCGCGTACATAAAACGGTTTGACGATAGTCTTTTCGAATTGAGGCTTGGCGAGGAACTTGACCCACTTTCCCCGATCATAGGGACGAATCTCGGCGACACCCTGGTCTACGCTCGGAGGTATGATGAGGCGATCGCACAATACAAGCGCACTCTCGTAAGTAACCCAAATTTTGCTTACGCGCACCGGGCTTTGGGCTGGGCGTATGGCTTAAAAGGAATGTATTCAGAAGCGATAGCCGAAACGCGGACAGCTATCAATTTGAACAATGGTTCCTCAGCAAAGGGATATTTAGCACTGTGGCTGGCGAAATCCGGCAACCGCGAAGAAGCAATGAAGCTACTCACCGAATTGAAACAGGAAACCGCTCGCGATTATGTTCAGGGCTATACGCTGGCACTTATTTACATCGGGCTTGGTGAAAAGGAGGAGGCACTGAACTGGCTTGAAAAGCAAATGTCAAGTCGTTCGGAAACTGCCAACGAATATTCAGTTGCCCCCGAACTCGACGATCTGCGCTCCGAACCGCGATTCAAGCAAATGTTGAAAACGATGAATCTGCCGGAATGATTTTAACCGTTCGAAACCGCCACTCGAGGACTGGGCCAGCGCTATTTCAGCTCGTACTTGAATCACCGTATTGCGGCAGATTGTAAATCCTGTCCGTGAATTCGAATGAAACGTTGCCCCCAATGTCATCGCGTCGAGTCGGACCATTCACTTGTATTCTGTAGAGCGGATGGCACCCCGCTGATCGCTGAAGCAGATACGTCAAGTGGTGAAGCAAGAACGGCGCGGTTTGGTGCGAAACCAAAAGAAATGGAGACAAGTCTCCTTTCTTCTTCAACGTCACAAACCCCCCGATCCGGTGATCCAACAACCACTCTCGGGCCGCCGCTGCCGCGCGTCGAAGCAAGCGTATTAGCGAAATCTAAAAAGCTGTGGATTGCAATCGCTTTCGTTCTTCTGGTCGGTACGATGATTTCTCTTGGTGCTTATGCGTACTTCACAAGACGAGCCGAGACCACAATTCAATCCATCGCCGTGATGCCGTTCGTCAATGAAAGCGGGAACTCCGACGTTGAATATCTTGCGGATGGAATGACCGAAACACTTATCGCCAGTTTGTCCCAATTACCGAATGTGTCAGTTAAAGCGAGAAGCACGGTCTTCTACTATAAAGGCAAGGAAATTTCACCAAAGAAGATTGGTGAAGAACTGAACGTACAAGCTGTCTTACTCGGCAGAGTTGTGCAGCACGGCAGCGATCTAAAGCTTAATCTCGAATTGGTCAATACAGGTACCGAGGATGTCATCTGGAGCGAACAATACAACCGTAAACAATCGGATCTTCTGACGCTTCAGGGCGAGATTGCGCGCGACGTTTCAACCAAATTCGAAACGAAATTGTCGGGGGCTGAGGTCGCGAAACTATCAAAGTCTTACACCGCCAATCCAGCGGCTTATGAGCTTTATCTCAAAGGGAAATATTATGCTAATAGATATACACAAGAAGGACTTCTTCAAAGCATAGACAGTTTTAATAAAGCCATTGACATCGACCCGAACTACAGTTCAGCGTACAGCGGATTAGCTTACGCATACATACTGATGGATGATTGGTTCTTGCCTCCCAACGAATCAGCTCCCAAAGCCAGAGAAGCCGCCAGGAAAGCATTAGAGATAAACGAATCGGATGTGGATGCTCACGTTGTCTTAGGGCTAGTCGCTCACTGGTATGACTGGGATTGGTCAGCGGCGGAAAAGGAGTTGAAGCGTTCGCTCGAGCTGAATCCGCGAAATTCCGAATCCTACCTTTATTACTCTTATTTGTTGTCACCAATGGGTCGACCTGACGAAGCCGAAGCGATCGCGCGCCAGGGTCTGCGACTTGATCCGCTATCATCGGGAACAAACTTTGGCCTGGCCGCGGCTTTGGTCTTTAATCACCGCTGGGACGAGGCAATAGTTCATCTGCACAAAGCAATTGAGTTGGATTCAAATTACTGGTTCCATCATTCTTACCTGGGGCGTGCCTACGAGCAGAAGGGAATGCTTCCCGAAGCAACTGTTGAGTTCAAACTCGCGTTTGCATTGGATAGCAGACAATCGGAAAATTGGGCAGGTCTGGCACATGCTTACGCTGTATCCGGCAGAAAAGACGAAGCACGAAAAATGCTCGCTGAACTGAGGAAAAAATTGGCAGAAAACAATTACGTTTCCGCTTATAGCGTCGCGATTATTTATGCTGGACTTGGAGACAAGGATAAAACTTTCGAATGGCTTGAAAGAGCATACGCGGATCGGTCGTATTACTTGCCGGTCTATCTGACAACCGATGCGCGGCTGGATTATCTTCATCTGGACCCGCGATTCAAGGATTTAGTTCGACGGATAGGTTTGCCGAAGTTACATGAAATTGCGTGATTAAAGAACCAGGAGCCAAATCCTTGTTCACCGCAACGAGTTCATCGACTACAACGCTGGCTGAAGTTGAGATCGAGCCCGCCTCAGTGCGGCGGTTTCGCCGTCCGCTTTTATATGCGCTCGGAGTGTTTTTGCTTTTGATTGGATCTCGCCGCGGTCCAAGTGGGTCTGCTTATCGGATTATTGCTTCCTGCCTTTGTCTGTCTGTTTCGGCCCAGTCCCTGGCGGAAACAAACGATTCTTTGTCATAGACCAACACAATCGTTCCCACAGGCAATAGCCTGCTCAACCCAGCTGCCGCTGACATGGGAATGCGAATACAGCCGTGACTCTGTGGCGAACTCGGTACCGAAGGGTTCCCGTGAATCGCCAGGCCATCGCTGAAATAATCCGGGTAGTAAAGCAAGCCGAGTGGTGACTTCCTCCATCCCGACAACTTTGCATAAATTCTGAAGCGACCTCGCGGCGTATATGCCAGACCGCTCATATTCTTTTCATGGTAGTGTTTGTTGCTGCCCGTTGACACCGGCAGCATCCTCCTGATGGCTCCGTCCTCGCCAATCAACAACAGTAGTTGGCGGTCAAGATCCACTTCGACGTGAGGGTAGCCCGCGTCCCTTGCGCGCGGCGAGTCGGCATCCATGATAGCTTCGTACCCATCCCGATTAAGCCGGCCTGTAACTCTTCGTCGTTCCCACTTCTGAAAGAGAACAAGTGCGTTCCGTGTGACACCATCGATTTTCCCGTCGACTGGTCCTGTCGGATATCCCATGTCAGATAACCGCTGCTCTGCTGCTTTCAATTCAACCCGCGTCAGCTGATAACCGCCCCCTTGCTTGTGCTTGTCTGAACTTGCGGATGCAAATGAACCGCCTGCGATTAAGAATACGAGGCTGGATACCAAGACTACTTTTAAAGCAAGCGTGTGTAGTTTGATCACAACTAAACTTCCTTTGAGTAATTGAGCTCAGGCATTGAATGGCCAGGAATCGTCAACGGCATCGGCAATAGGCAAGGGGGTTCTGAGGGGTATGTTGTAAGTCGGGAAGGGAACTCAGGATTTCAGTGGAAGCCTGAGAACTCTAAGCAAACGATACCTGTCTCTTACGCGAAGGTCAATATCTTCTTTTCTGGCTGGTCAGGTTCAGAGTAGTCCAGGAGCCTGGCCGTCGCAACACAACTGAGGAGGCTCACGCCCGACGTGGGCTGGCCTATGAAGTAGTTGTGAACTCACGAGCGGTCAGGTCCCATTAAATTTCCATTCAATTGCTACTGTGGGCCTGGGGTTCGCAGGCATTCGGACAATAACTTGATGACTTTCGATTTAATGTCGTAACAGGGCAGCGAATCGAGTGCAAGTGGTTCCTCCAGATGGCCTGTTATGGCATCGAAACAGGCATGATGCCAGGGACACACGATTCGATTTCCGTTGAGCACACCATTCGACGAGCGGTGCACCATAATGCGGACAGGTTGCGCCAGCTGCGCGAAAATTTCCTTCAACCTCGCACGAGCAGGATCTGTATTACTGCCGCCGATACTGTTTCATTTCGCCGTCTGCCAGTTTGTCGACTCTCGCCAGAAAAATTTCGTTGTGGTCCACATTCCCTCTATGTGTTATCAGACTGCCTCGAGCAAGTGGCCCATTTTTTCTTTCTTTGTCCGCAAATACTGCAGCGCTGCCCTGCCTGGCAAAACCTCGAGCGGTTCCCGAGCAACACGGATCCGCCACGCTGCCGCTTTGAGATCGGAGAAAACCAGAACAACCATTGAACATCATCTCCGGATATTTCTCTTCTTTGCAACAAAGCGTAGAATGAGCCGCGTCCAAAATGACGTGCAACGTTGAAGATGCGTTCAAACGGCATCGATACGTTACATTGTCAATTTGAGACATCATATTCTGCAAACACACTGGAAAGTATATGGACGAGCTGGACGAGACACCGACGCTGATACACTCCGCTGATAACTCCAAAACGCTGCCACGCGTCGTGACTGATGCGGTTTCCTTGAGAGACAAGAAAGAAGAAGAGTTTCGAATAGCTGAGAGCCAAATCTTACAAATGGTTTCGGCCAACACTCCACTTACTGAAATTCTGAACCGCCTCCTGCTTCTGATCGAAGCACAATCACCAGATATGCTCTGCTCCGTCCTGCTGCTCAGTGAGGATGGTGACCACATCCAGCACGGCGCCGCGCCTAGCTTGCCAGAGGATTATGTCAACGCTATCAATGGCGCACCCATTGGGCCAAAGCATGGTTCATGCGGGACAGCTATGTACCGCGGTGAATCTGTCGTGGTTACCGATATCCTCACCGATCCACTCTGGGAGGACTACCGGGATCTTGCCGCCGCCAGTGATCTGAGAGCTTGCTGGTCCACACCAATTCTGTCCGGGAGAGGCAAGGTGCTTGGCTCTTTTGCGATGTATTATCGGGAACCGCGAACACCAACTGGTGACGAGACTTGTTTAACTGAGGTCGCTACGCGGATCGCCGGTCTGGCGATTGAACAACACGCAGCGCGAGAAATCCTCGCCCGTACTCAAGCCGAGTTAGCCCAGGCTAGTCACGCTGCGTCTACTGGTAAGGTCGCTGCTTCTATTGCTGACGACGTTCATGACCAACTCAACGTCATTATTGCCAGTGCGGATAAATGCCTTGAATTGCTCGACGAAGATAAACCGGACATAGCGCTTTTTCGGGAACCACTCAAAGAGATCGCTGGCCGGGGGCGTCACGCTCTCAGCCTCATCGCTCGGGTCCGACCCTCTAGCAAGAAATAAGCCGAAATTATTTATCCCTCCTCAGGTGTGTCCGGTTTTCCGGTTGCAACCCCAGAACGAGATTGTCAGGAATCTTCAATGGAGATGGAAATCTCATGTGACATCGATGTTGTGTCTTGACAGTCGATATTTATGGTTAAGAAAGTTTTGGTCGGTTTGTTGCTAACAGCCGTCTTAGGTGCCGGCGCCTGGGCCTTTGTCCACTTTAAGGGACGGGAGCAGTACGGCTCTGTAACACCCTACAATTATGGGTCAGGCAAGATAGGTAGTGCGAATGTCTCCACATGGGCAGATGCGGTTGCGAAGGTCAAAGAAGCACGAACGGAACCTGCGGCTGGAAGTGGACTGGTCATTCCCCCGGAGCTCAAACACTACAGCGACCGCCACTGGTTTCTGGCGGCACAAGTTGCGGAGGTCGAGAAATACAAGGTTCAAACTTGTCACGACTTCGTTGAGCTTGCCGGAATGATACAGCGTGGAGAACTCGTTCCGGTGCCGGCCGTGACAAGCACATATGTGTTATATGGCGTTGGAGAAAAAGTAGATGACGGCGTCTTTACGAAATATGAAGACGATCGGCAAGTCGGATTGTATAGCGAGAACGAATTGAAGGACGCCTATAAAAAGCTTGAGGAGAAACGGTTGGATCTTCAATCCAAAATCGCTTCAGCGAAGCCAGTAGCTGCGGCACGGCGAGGCCGCCGTACGTCGCGTAAACCTGCTTCGGCTGATCACGGACTGCTGTCGTTACAGCAGGAGCTGAAGTCCGTCGATGAAATCAAAGCGACTCTCGATCAGTTCTATGGTCGGGCTGGCGAACGTCAGAAGCTGTTTCGCGAATATCAGTCGTTGCAGTCGCTCGCGACAAATTTCAATGGACGTTTTTACGAACTCGACATTCCTACCGACCGCCGGGCATTCAAGATAAACATGCTAAGCGCGCTGCGACCAGAAGCACTGAAGATATTGGAGCAAGTAGCTGCCGCTTATCAAAGCGAGTTTGATCGCCCACTGCCCGTGAGTTCACTTGTGCGGCCGGAACAGTACCAACATGCATTGAACAGGGTGAATCGGAATGCGGTGGTCATCGACACGCCGCCACATTCCACTGGTCTTGCATTTGACATCGATTATCGTTACATGAGCACGGCCGAACAGACATTTATAATGGCTGAGCTGGCGCGGCTAAAAAAGGAAGGCCGAATCGAAGCGATCCGGGAGCGAAATGCCAACTATCATGTATTTGCTTTCGTTAACGGAGTACGACCCAGTGACGATTTGATTGCAGAGTCGCTCGATAAGGCTACAGTAGAGCCTGTCCAGGAATCTCATCACTCAGCGAGGCATCCGCCAGTTGGAGAGTCAGTTCTGCGGAGAGGGAAGACGACGAAACCAAAGCGCCGTCACCGTTAAATTGCAAATCGCACCTTCGGTGCTGTGTGGATGGCGCATACTCGGCGCCGCATTGGGTATGAGCCGATAGCGCAACTTGTTGACAGGGGTGGGGAGAGCGCGCAACCCGTACGAATATGC
>JBHEMC010000051.1:0-30391 GCA_046262775.1 Pyrinomonadaceae bacterium
CGGGAATTCCGATTCGATATAAGCTCAATAACGGCATCCTCCATTGGAAGATGATGTTGTTCGCGGCTCAGAACAAGCTTGAATTCAGCGGCGGCAACTTTTCATCAGACTTTTTCGTTCCTCAGAATCCGTTTGTTGATTACATCGATGAGGCGGTGTACTTCACTGATGATTCATCGCTGATCCAAAGCTTTAAGACAAAATATGACGACCTTTGGACTGACACAGTCAACTACGGCAATCTTGCCAACGTCAGCGGTCCACTAACGCGTCAGTACCCGACGTTTCCTATCGACCCGGCAATGAATTTTCCACCTAGCAAAGATGACAGTCAGGATTTTTTCAATCGAACACAAGCAAATTTCAACCTGGAAACGCAAAAGATCGACATTATCATGTATCGGATAACTAACCAGCGATACACCGATACAACTATAGAGGCTGTCAATCGTGGAATTCCCGTACGCCTTATGCATGAGCCCAATGAATACCGTAATCCGGCGCGGCAATGGGATGCGTGGAACGTGGATAGACTTTTTATGGGAGGTGTGCAGATCAAGATGCGAAAGCATCAAGGGTTGAACCATGAGAAGGCCGTCCTACTATACGGGAAGGGAATGACCATTTTTGGATCTTCAAACTGGACAGGGCCCTCATCAAATTCACAGCAGGAGCACAACTACTTTACGACCAAGTCCTGGTTCTTCCAGTGGTTCGTTAATCACTTCGAACGTAAATGGAATTCAACAACAGAATACGAACCATTTGTGCCGAAACCGCCAGACCAGCCGACTTACTTGGTCCCGGCAAATGCAGCGACAGGACAACCGACAACCTTGACGCTGAAATGGGAAGGTGGTCCATGGGCGCATAAATACGATATTTATCTTGGTACCAGTTCAAATCCGTCTCTTCTCGTTTCAAATGTCAGTACAGTTCAGAGTGGCGCAGCGCCTGGTCAACCTTTGCTCGACACAGGATCAATAGATGATGGGGTGACGGAAACGTTTACAATACCGGTGATGCTGCAGCCCGGTACGACCTATTTCTGGAGAATCGTAGGCAAGACGATGGCTAACAAAGAAGCCGGTGGTCCAGTATGGAGTTTTGTTACTTCCACGGCGCAGCCTTCGCCAACTCCAACTCCGACGCCAGCGCCAACTGCAACGCCAACGCCGACGCCAGCGCCAACTGCAACTCCAACTCCGACGCCAACTCCGACGCCAGCGCCAACTGCAACGCCAACGCCAACCGCAACCTCGATTCAGTTCAGCAGCGCAAATTATTCGATGAACGAAAACGGGCTCTCGGCCACCATTACTGTGACTCGCACAGGCAATACCGCCATAACTAACACAGTCCAATATCAGACCGCCGATGGAACGGCCTTAAAAACAAAAGATTACATCGCAGCAACTGGGATCCTTACGTTTACTCCAGGTGACATAAGTCAGTCGTTCAATTTGCTCGTGGTTGACGATAATTTTGTGGAAGGAAACGAAAACGGCAGCATAGTTCTGAGTAATCCATCGGGAGGAGCATCGTTAGGAAGCATCAGCACTGCGGAATTCACGATTGTGGATAACGATGTCGTCACACCGACAACAAATCCCAGCGACAGCGCGCAGTTTTTTGTTCGTCAACATTACATCGACTTCCTCAACCGACAGCCCGATACGGCAGGTCTAAATTTCTGGAGCAACGAGATCATTTCTTGTGGCTCAAATGCCCAGTGTATCGAGGCAAAACGCATTAATGTCAGCGCTGCTTTCTTTCTTTCGATTGAATTTCAGGAGACAGGTGTGTTGGCTTGTTTGACGAATAAAGCAGCATTTGGATTGCTGCCATCGAATCAACAGTTCGAGTTTGATCGACAAGGTCTACAAAGGAACTACGTATTTGGTGCACCAGGATCGGAGACGCAATTAGAGATAAACAAACAGGCGTATTTCAATGAGCTTGTAACTCGAGCCGCGTTTGTCACGGGATATGGTACTCGGACGGATGGGCAATACGTCGACGCCCTCATCGCCAATACTGGCGTGACATTTCCTGTGTCTGATCGGAACGCGCTAGTGAATGGTTTGAGCGCCGGCACAGAAACCCGCGCAACCGTCTTGAGAAAGGTAGCGGAGAACCAAACGCTCAAGCAGGAAGAGTTCAACCGAATTTTCGTGTTGATGGAATACTTTGGATACTTACGAAGAGATGCCGACCCGGACGGTTACAGTTTTTGGTTGAACAAGCTGAACGCGTTTGATGGCAACTTCATCAATGCCGAGATGGTAAAGGCTTTTATCTCGTCGAGTGAGTATCGTCAGAGGTTCGGACCCTAATACGGCGACTCAGGTTCAAGAATTTATCTGCGGTTCTGACGGTACGATACCTCGTCGCGTGGCGTGAATGGATTAGTGTTATATGGACGGTCACGGCGATCAAAAACAGTGCGGCAGGTTTGCAAACTCCTGCTTTCGGATCTGGGTTACCTCGCAAGTGTCAAGTGCGGCAGTTTCCAGATTAGTTGTGATCGAGGGTCGTGGGAGACCCCGTTCATAATCAATATGCGCAAAAAGCGGTATCTCATCTGGACACGAACGCCTTTCGACGATTCTGACTAGCTACCTGCAACAACAATGTTCTTACGATAAGCGGGCCAATACTGTTGGAGTCTAGCGGCCCCGTTCCTGGCATACACCATTACCAAACAACATCAATTGGTCTTGAGCAGGCACTTTGATTTTGCACGCTCGGGTGCTCCGCAGTGGTTACCTTCCTGGGTGGAAAGGTAGCGAACTGCCCTCGAGCAATAGCTTTTGAAAAAGGAAGTTGCCGGAATGGTTTTTAAGGAAAATGGTACCCGCGGCAGGGGTCGAACCTGCGACCTTTCGCTCCGGAGGCGAACGCTCTAATCCACTGAGCTACGCGGGCCTAAACAAAATCGCAGGTTCAAAGAGATGATCGAAATGTACCCGTTTTGTACCCCCTTTTTGTAGCTTCGTCAATATCGGGAGACTCCTGGTTATCTCTTGGTGTTGTTCTCAGAAACACCTCACTCCTCAGCGATGCATCCTTCCTGCTGCAACCGCAGAAGCGACGTGTAAACGGTCCCTTCGCTCAAGCGGAGCACCTCTTTGGTCAACTGTTCCAGCCGGCGCGCGATCGCGAATCTATGAAGCGGACCATCGCCTGAAGCGTTTTCAAAATCATCAGGTTGAGAGTGCCCTGCAGCTTTGCTCGGCAGCGACCGCTCACCATTTAGACTTCGAGTGCCTGCCAGTCGGCGTCACAGCCTTCGCCTCGTTAGCCGCGCGCCGCACGTCGTCATTTGTGAACACCGCAAAAAGGAACGGCTGTGATTTCAGGAAGCGAGCCAGATCACGCAACGTCAGACCCAGAGACGATAGTCCGGCTTCGTCGACAAAGATTTGGTTGTTTTCCGGTTCGAAGGACGTAATCAGCTTCTTCTCCTTCGGATCAAACTTTTTTTGCAACAGATCTACGATCGACGGAGCCAAGTGCCGTCGATCGGGCGAGGACGGTTCCGGCGGCATGCCATGATCGGCGGTCACCGCGAGGAGATAATTCGTGCCAACCTTTGCCTCTAGCGCACTCAGTATCCGCCCCAGGTGACGGTCCATCTCGCCGAGCGTGACGCGGAGCTCGTTCGAATCCGGTCCGTACTTATGGCCCACGAAATCCGCGCATTTGTAGTTCAATAAAATGAGATCTGCAACGTCATCTTCGCCCAGGGGCTCATGCTCGATCATAGCCGTCATGGCGTCGGCTTCGAATGCAGGAAACAGAGCTGAATAACGCACGGCGGCGGGCGAGTCGATTCTATGATGCATCCACTCCCTGTCGGCCGGGTACAGCGTTCTCGCGTTTCGGTCCTTCAAGTACTCAGGCAGCCGGAAACAGTCAGGGTTCGTGTGCCAGTTGCCCGTCTGCTGATCGTAGCTGGCGAGCACGACTGAAGCTCCATTCAACTGACACGCTCCATGCCCGGCAAGCGGCGTCGCTGCTCTATCGATGCTGCCCTGTGCCAATATGATCGCGCGACCCGACGTCGCGAGTTGCCAGACGTCTGCCAGGCTCAATGCCATCAGATCTTGCGGCATCCCTCCAGCGAATAGTTCGCGCTGCCGGCGGTTTACGCGATCGTACACACTGACGCCGGTGATCCCGTGGACGCGGGGATCAGTCCCCGTCGAGATGGTCGAGTGCCCAACAGCAGTGTTCGTTGGAAGAAAGTTAACCTGTGCCTGCGTGAACCAGGCGCTGCGCAGGCGCAAGGCGGTGAGAGTTGGCATTTGCGCCGCGTACCGCTCGAAGTAGTCCCGTCGCATGCCATCCAGGACAATCAACATGACCACTTTCGGTCGAGCAAAACCAGTCCGCAAAATCGGCAATACATGGCCTGTCATAGTCGGCGGCATCTCGACGCCGAGCGCAGCCGCCAGCGTCGGTGCCACGTCCTGTTGCACGGCAGGAATCGAGTATGCTCGCGTTTTCACTGCCGGGCCAGCAAACAGAAGTGGAATCGAGACGTCATACGCCCAAGGCGAACCGTGCATGTACGCCACGTTAGGGTCGGGCCGCGTTATGAAGTCGCCTTCACGTGGCACAATCAGTAGTTGGCCTGTTCGTCCCGGAAAGTATGCCCGAGCGAACATCTCGAGGAAGCGGTGTTGCGCCATCAGGGCGGCATCGGCCGGCATCGCACGCCGGCTACGAGGCGCGCCGTTTTCAGAAAATCGCTTGACCTGCTGGCCCGAAACCGTCCAAGCCACCGCAACCAGGGTCAAGGCGCGGAGAACGTCACCGCAAGCGGTGAACTTTGAGGGTGTAATAAAACTTCGCCAAGTCGTCATCACAGCTCCGTCGCTTCAAAAGTTCGCGTGACTTAATCGCGCGAGCATAGCTTCTTTATGGGTACGTTTACTCTTGCTCTCAAACGAAAAGCCGCCTTACGTTCCTACCTAGACTACCCAAGACTCGTGTTGCAACACGACAGATTCTTCGCCTCGCTCTGCGAGTGTCCCAGGATTTTCGCATTCTCTTTTGTATATTCGCATTCACTTCTTGAACTCACAAGAGATGTGAGTTTCAGCAGAGGATACGACTGGTTTTGGAATATACAAAAATCGTTGTGACCGGTTTTTTTGAAGGAAAGCGACCAAATCGTTTGTAGGTTGACGGCGATGGTGGCCGTGACAAGGATTTGGCTGGACAATTAGCAGGTACCATTCGCTCGTTGTGTGCGCAGCAAATGCCCACGAACTGGGAGTGCGGTTACGGCTATTGCCCACTGCTTTTCGCGACGTTATCGATGCTGTGTTTCGCGGAACCGTTACCAAGCCGCAAGCTGCGACTACTGGGTGAGAGCGGGGTCGGGGCCGGATGGACCAGAATCATTAGGCTCACGGGCACCGGTGAAAAAAGATGTACGTTTACCCTTTCTATCGCGACGTGCGGCGGTGAATCACACAAACCTCCGGCCCTGTCTGTATCCCCTGAATGGGGCGTGCCTTATGGTTAACGGTTGCGCCTCTCAAAAAGCGAACCAATGATCAAGGTTCAGCCATGTGATGCGTAATGCCGCGTGTTTAAGTATTATCTAGGCTCTTGATAGATACTTAGGGTGTTGGGCCGACTACATTGGTGAGCCAGGAGGATTTGTAATGATGCGTAACGGGGCGGTCCCGGACGGCCACGAATGGAAATCCCGGGCGTGAATGGAGATTCCCGGGCGCGGTAAATCTTACCTACATACCAGGAGAAGCGAGATGGAGTCTAAGACAGCTGTCGAGCAATCACCGCCTCCACAGGGGGTGATCATGCAAATGGTCATGGGAGCATGGGTCACAAAGGTCATCTCGGAGGTGACCAGGCTGGGAGTTCCAGATCTCGTCAAGCAACACGGTTCAATGCATGCCACCGAAATTATCACCGCTGGCGGCATTCATGCAGCGCCGAATGCTTTGGAACGCGTCCTCCGCGCGTGCGCGAGCCTGGGCGTTTTCACAGAGGACGCGACGGGAAAGTTTGGCCCGACGCAACTGTCCGAGGTGCTGACGTCGGATTCGCCAGTATCCGTGAAGAAACTGGTAGAAGCCATCGGCGGGCCTTGGTATCGAGCCTGGGCAGAACTTCTGGAAGCTGTCAAGACGGGGGAGCCTCAGGCCCGGAAAGTGTTCGGCATGGAATGGTGGGACTACCTCAATGCGAATCCGAAGGAGTTGGAAGACTTCGGGGAAGCCATGAAGTCCAACAGTCTGAACTCACTCCGCGGCGTGCTGGAGAACTGCGACTTCAAAGGCGTTGAGAAGATTGCTGACATCGGTGGCGGCTTCGGCCACTTGGCGGTTGCGCTCCTGGAGAAGTACCCTACTTTGCAAGCTGCCGTGATGGACGTTCCCGACCTCATTCCTGTCGCCCGGGAGCGCTTTCCTGTGAAGGACCGTGCCGTTGCCAACCGACTGGAATATGTCGGTGGAGACATGTTCGACTCGGTACCACCCGCCAACGTCTACATCATGAAACATATCATTCATGACTGGGAGGATGAGAAGTGCATCCAGCTCCTCGAGAACTGCCGCCGGAGCATGCAGGGAGACGGTCGGGTAATCTGTGTCGATTCGGTCCTTCCACCGATGGGCAACGTGGCTGGTACACCGGCCAAGCTTCTGGATATCAATATGCTGCTCTTTATTGCGGGCAGGGAAAGAACTGAAGATCAATGGAGCCACTTGTACCGCACGGCTGGATTCGAGATTCGGAGCGTTACTCCGATCCACGACAATTTCGGTACAAGCATTGTTGAAGGGGTCAAGCAACGGACCTAGAAGTCCGCCTCGCCGCAGCATCGGTGCGTAGCAGGCTAGTATTCAGATGTAGAGTTGGGGCGGACCGACACCGCGTTGGGATGCTCATATTGAATGCTACCAGCCTCTGATTATCGAGATTTTTTGTCCAACGCACGTTCGATTAACTGAGTCATGCGATCGAAGCATCCATCCCAATCGTGCAGAGCCGCGACTGTCTGCCGCCGATTAATGACCTCGTTCTCACTGGATGCACTCAGCGCTTTTTCGATCGAGGCAATGAACTGGGAAGCGTGGTTCGGCGAAGTAATTATTATGTCGTGGTGATTGTTAAAGGCGATGACTTCAGGAAGATCAGTCGAGACGACCGGTTTGCCGACGGCCAGATATTCATTGATCTTGGTCGGTACAACGGTCGCTGTATAGCCGTTCGATTTGTACGGAACTATGCCTACATCGAAATCGCGAATGTACCGCGGCAGCTCGCGATGAGCCCTGGGTCCGGCAAGGTAGATATTGGGTATCCGCTTTAGTTCGCGCACTGACGTTTGCGACGGACCAACGAGCACCCATGACCAGTGGGGTCTGGCTCGCGCCATCGCTGCCAGCATTTGAGTGTCCAGGTATTTGTGAATGCCTCCGACATACCCGATCACCGGACGCGGCAGCTCTGACATGAAGGTGGTTGCAGAACACAGACTCGCGATGGCAGGTGGGAATTGAGCGGAGCCCTTCGATCGAAGTTTCTCATTTGCAAAGCGGTTCATGTTGACGCCGAACGGAAACACGTGCGCTTTCCTGCCTTCAACCGAGCAACGTTCTGCAAGCTTCAGACATTGCGCAAACACTACGTCGCTCAACTCAATTGTCATGTGCTCGCTACTTAGAATTTCGTTGTGGTGCGGCGAGAGCTCGGCAAAATCCGCTATGCAGTAATAAACGACCACCGCCTGCGCTTTCTTGAACAGTCTCACGAGATCCGTGGCTGTGTCTGTCGGCAGGAAAGTCCAAATGACATCCGACTTAAAGTGAAGCCTCTCGACGGCACGAAGCAGAAATGGTAACAGCACACTACGATTCAGATGACGTCGCGTGGGGGAGCCAAAGGGTGGCAGTATCAGCGGAGAACAAACATACAGTCCTGTTGAAACTTGCCGCACTCCTCCATCAGGCAAAGAACCCGCCCAATGGAAAAATCGTTGCACCACTCGTCTGGCGTCGTGCAGGCGCGGAGCGCGAACTCCCATGTTCTCGATATACAAGACTCGATTACCTGCGGCAGCGAGGCGAGTTGCAATTTCCTGGTGGCCCTGCCAGTTAAACTGCCAGTCGATACTGGAGATTAGAACGATATCGTGTCCTGTTAACATAGTTATGATCGAAGAGTAAGAAGCCGGCCGAGAGCATAATGTCTTCCAGACTTCTGCAGTAATTTGCGGCTCTGCACGAAAGCCGTAATCAAGTCGTTAACGAACAGTCCTCTGAAGGTTGACAACTCGGTCAATGAGATGAGGTATTCGTAACTTCTTAGCGAGCTCGCTTCTTGTCGACAAATGCAATCGAACCCGAAGGCGATAAGTCAGTTCGCGTCCCAAGAGCGTCAGCCGCTCCCTATGCGTTAACAATGAATGAAAGTCCTGCCTGAATTTCGGATACTCATGCAAGTGAAGTTGCTCACCGATTTCGTGAAATGGTTTTCCGTCGTAAATATTCGTTCCGTCTACTCCCTTTTTCCATCGCGGTACGAGAGTGAATGCGGCAAAGCAGTCCCGATGCAAAACCGTGTCGAGGACGAGGTACCAATCGTTCGCGATTCGCATCTGTTCACCCCAACCCGAAAAAATCGAGCTACGGCGAATTACCAGAGATGACGAAGGAGCAGGATTACGTTCAAGAAATAGTTTTCTGACGTCTTCAGGATTCAGAAAAAACCAATCGCCGTGACGCTGTGCGCTATAACGTTTCCACTTGCGGCCACGCAACCATTCACTCGACTGCAACTCGCTGCCGTGCATCACCTTTGTCCAATTGATGAATACAAAATCGAGATTACGTGCTTCTATACAACCGATACTTGTAGATAAGAAATCCTCGTCCCACAGATCGTCCGAATCTAGTGAAGCGATGTACTCACCCTGTGCTGCTCGAAGACCGCGGTTCCGCGCTGCGCCATGTCCCTGATTTGGTTGATAAAGGTATTCGATTCCTTCTACCCCAGACACGCGCTGTGCGGTGTCATCGCAAGAGCCGTCGTCGACGACAATGATCTCTTTTGCAGGATAATTCTGAGCCTGTGCACTCTCTATTGCGTGGAGGACACAGGTGGCGCGATTGAAGGTCGGAATGATTATCGAAACCAGCCCTTTGATCATCTTTTCGATGCCCAGGTAGAACTCTTCGGATCCGAAACACCAATCGGATCCCGCTCTGTTCGACTAGCTTTGGCTTCGGCCAACTCATCAGCAATATTCAAGAGCAGGTGAGCGAATTCCTCGGCGGGATTCGGTGGGATCAATTCGCGGACCTTGGACGCGGCGAGTCGCCCCATCTCGTGCAGCTCGTGACGCCGCGCCCACGCGTCTTCGAGCGCAGCGTCGAGAGAGTCTTCGACAGGCGCCGCGAGAAACCCAGTCACACGATCTTCAACTAACTCCGCATTGCCTCCGACTGTCGTAACAATGCCCGGTCGACCACACATCATTGCCTCGACTAACGCCAGCGGCATTCCTTCGGCCCGCGATGCCAGAATGAGCGCATGGTGAGTTCTCCAAATACCGACCACGTCGTTTGTGTGACCTTCGAACGAGACGTTTTGAGTGCCAAGTTTTGCAGCCAAAAACTCGAGGCTTTCGCGATTCACACCTTCACCAAAAAACGAGACGTGCAGCTTTCGTTCTTTCCATTTGTTTCGCGCCAACACTCTTAGCAGAATATCCTGACCCTTATCGAGCAGGTAAAGACGCGCCACACACGCGAGCCTCAACGTTGCATCATCGCTCGCTGGCCAGGGAAGTGGTTTCGTGACGCTAACCAGGTACGGGTTCGTAACCACGATCGCGTTCTTCAATGTGATGCCGTATTGATCTTCAGTTAGCCGGCGATTGTGCTCCGAGACGAAGAAGCATTTTACGGCATCCCTAAACACCTGCGCTTTGTACTCACGTAGTTTATCCTCGGGCCAAAAATAGTCGCTGGCTTTCTGGCAAATCAGCGTGTAAGGTATTTTCAATTTTCTGCACAAGTAACCAAGATAAAGGCCATCGTAATTGTCGCCCTGCGAGATGATTACTAGATCGGGGCGGCGCCTCGCGAGATGCATGGCAAGCGGAAGCACGAGGGCATACTTGAGCAAAACTGGCGCACGATTCCGCCGCCGCAGATTATGCACGTTGCAGGACAAGGATTTCAGCTGCCGGACGGTCGGATGCGTCGCATCAACTCCGCTTTTGAAGCAAGAGATGTTGTGCCCTCTTTGTAACAGCGCGCACGCCGCTGCCGACCACAACTCTTCGCTTCCACCCCACAGATCTGAGCAACTGCTTATAATCGTGAAGCGACGCTTTTGGGTTAGATCTGTGCTGGTTGAGTTTTTAGAAAGGAGCACGAAAGCATTTCCTCTTGGAATTGCACGCTATTAAGAAAATTTCTCACATTCTGAAATGGTGGGGCGAAATATTTAGAACCGTTCGCGCCAACGAATGGTGGGAGTTCAAGCTCGGTCCAGCCCTGGCCACCATGTACGCGAGCGCGTTCCTCTTGAGAGTTTCGATCATCTCTTTGATGCCACTGGTGTTCATCGTGCTCGTGGCCTTGGCTGCGTGTGCCGCGTATGTCAGCGTCGTAAATGACTTTACCGACCGTTCAGACGACATGGCAAGCGGTAAAACTAACCGGCTCGTCGGAAAATCATCGTCATTTATTGCGACGGTTATGGCGTTTTGTATTTTGTCGGGACTCGCTGTGGCATTTTACTGGGTTCACGACGGCCTGTTATTGCTTTTGTACTCCGGCTCATGGGTCGCGTTCACCCTCTATTCATTGCCCCCGATAAGGTTAAAAGAGCGTAGTAGCTTGGGAGTTTTGGCCGACGCTTGCGGTGCACACCTCTTTCCGACACTTCTAGCTGTTGCCGTTGTCTACCATTGGACACGGCAACCGTTTGACTTGATCTGGTTGGTTTCAATTGGAGTGTGGTCGTTCAGTTTTGGGATAAGAGGCATATTGTGGCACCAGCTTAGCGACTTACGTTACGACGAGAGTATCAGCCTTCGAACTTTTGTCCGCGCGCATAAAACAGAATCGCTCCAAAGGCTGGGCAACTTCATCATTTTTCCAGTTGAGCTGACAGCGTTTGCAGTTATGCTGTTACACACCCGCTGCGTTGTAGCCATTGCGCTGCTTGGCTTCTATGCAGTAATCAATTTTCTGCGTCGGCGACTTTACGGATCGAATTTCTGCATCGTCGAGCCGAAACCCAAATTCCATCACATCGTGATGCACGAATACTACGAGGTGTTTTTCCCGCTCGCATTTATACTGGCCTCTTCAAACCAACATTTTGTTGATTCGTTCGTACTGGTTGTTCATGGGTTAGTTTTTCCTAAGCGCTGGAGGAATACGGCTATTGAAACCGCGTTAATCGTGCGCGGGTTGTGGCGTCTTGGTCGATCGAAGCAAGTGCCCACACGAGAACCGTAGTTTTCATGAATGCGCTGTAAAGATCAGGAACTACCGATGAAGTTGGAAAATATGTCATACCTCGTTGCGAACTGACGTCAACCCCAGGTTCATTTACTCGTACCGTTGAAGGGCGCGAGCCAGCGCTTCTACCGCAAACATCGTCGTCAATGCCTCGGAACCCCACCACGGCGGCGTCGCTCGAAACTCGTTCGGCGCGATTTCCTTGAGACCCATGTGATAGAAACCGGTGCGGGGCCACGCTCCCGACTCAAGCTGTTCCTCCAACAGAGGCGTCACGTCAGTCATGCGATTCCAGAGCAGCAAAGTCGAAATCGTCGCTGCGAGTTCAAGTGCGTTGCGAGGTGTCGCGGTTTCTACCCGCGGCACGATCATCTCGCCTGCTTCAAGTGCAATCTCGCGTAGTGCATGGGAAAAGAAGTACCAGACAGTAAAACGACTCTCGTACCACTTGGTGCATATCGATTCGTTATTGCCGCGAAGGACCTCCAGCATGTGTGAAATGGACGGTCTGGTCTCTTCACAATCACCGAGGTAGAGAACGACGTTCGCGATGACTACCGCATCGACGTCACTCACTTTCGCTGTCGTGTACTTAAAGAAGCGATAGGTCAAGAGCGGATGTGGCCACCACCGTACGATCCATGTTTTAAAAAGACCGCAGCCGTCGCGATTTGCTATTAGGAAGTGGCGGTTGTCTGGAACTTGTCGACCGGCGGTGGCAAGCGCAACTGATGCGATCGATGTGTCGTCGACATCAAGTGGGGTGTCGTGATGCATTGGCTTGTCACTTGATGGGTGACGCCACAAACCATCGGCGTGCATTTCACGTTCGAGGAAATCGAGGGCGCGAGATCGTACGCGGTCGGCGGCCGATGTAATCGACAGCGTACGCGCGGCCAACGCAGTCGGGAAGACACACGGCTCACGAATACACTCGCCAGTCATGTCGGATGTGAGTGAAATCTCAATCGGAAGCTCACCACTGGCAAGTTGCGCCGACTCTAAATAGGCTGCGCCCCTTTCAATGGCGCGTCGGATTTTTAACGTTTCGCTCAATGATATTTGCACGCATGTTCAGCGAGGATGGCAGACCTTCAGCTCAGTCAGACCCAAAGTTAATTCAAAAAGCATCGTACCGCCAGTTCAAAGAGAATTTGCCAGAGATCGTCATCTTTGCGGTTACACAATCAACATGCTGGTCGTTCTCGCATTGGCTCTCGCCGGCAACGGGCCGGTTGCCGCTGCATTGATAATAGTATTTGGATTAAATGAAAGCCTCGATCAGGCAGGAGCCAGAAGGAGAGAAGTATGAATGACGAAATAAAGGCGGTCAAAAAAAGTCTTCGCTTGATTGCGGCCTACGCGCTCCTGATGACAGCTCTGTTCATGGTTCTATGCTTTTCCGCATTCACCCAATCTGGCCAGAAGCAGAATTTCGAGGAGCTTACGGCGAAACGGATCAAGATTTTGGATGCGCACGGGGTGCCCCGAGTCCTCATGGGAGCTGATTATAAAAAAGATTGTCCTGGTGTGTTCTTTTCCAACGAGGAAGGACATGAAAATGGTGCTTTCTGTTACCACGCAAAGCGCGATAAGGACGGAAAGATCGACGCGTATTCCCTTTTGACAATGGACCAGTTCAAAAGTGATCAAATTGTCGTGTTGGATTACGACCATACTGGGGATCGCAAGCGATATGGGCTGACGATCAATGATCCGCCCGATGTTATGAGCGCTCAGGCAGATGAGATCATACGTGAGCTGGGCCAAGCCTTAAAGCAAGCAGATCAATCAGGAAAGTCGTCGGCCGAAATGGATGCACTCAGACGGGAATATCTGTCGCGCATTCCAGCTCGGGAGATTGTCGCGCGACGGCTATTTGCGGGGCGGGACGTGGAGGGCTCCCCACTGGTGACACTCTCTGATCCCGATAAAACCAAGGTTGCGACTTCAGGTCGACAAAGCTAGTATTAACTTCCTAGATCCATCCGGTCCAACCATTCGGACAATTAGCCTTGATGTCTTCCATGGAATGCGAATAGCAGAGAGGATTTACAGGGCTTGCGTTCCGATGGCAAGTGGATGCTTCAAACTTTGTTCGAGAACATTTTTGCATTCGCTACGTCGCCGAACAAATCGTTGGACGCGAGCGGAGGGGCCTTGTTTCGTAAGATAATTGGTCCGGCGAGGCTTGAATGAAATCGCGCGGCCGCGCCAAGTCAAGCGTTAGATTGCTTTGTTGATTAGCGACGTTAGTTCCCAGAAAGTATTGACTCTGCTACTTAGCGCAAATAGAGATTGCCGTTCGGAAATTGAAACGCGAGAGGGCTAAAGATGACACGAGCTATACAGATTGAGCAAATTCTCCTGTGGCTCTTCGTAATTCTGGCGGGAATTGTCATCGGGGCCGGGTTCTATGAAATGCGCGTGACAGTTCCGCTCTGGGCTCAATCACCGCCTGAATCGGTGTGGTATTGGGAAGCGCAGCGAATCGCCAAGCCGCAGTACGTCCCGAACGCGGGGGCCAGGTTCTGGGTATTTCTGTCGCCGACACACACGATTCTGGCGCTGGCGACTCTAATTGCGTGCTTGAAGACACGCGGTGAACACCGCAAGTGGGTTTTGATTTCCACCACGATCATCTTCCTCATGCATCTCACCGCCTTCGTCTGGTTTGTCCCCACGATAAATAAGTTGGCGAGAAGCCGCGAGCTTGGGCTCAGCCCTGAAGAGGTGGCGACGAAAGCTCGGCTTTGGATGACACTCAGTTGGTTTCGTGCGCCCATTGGGCTGGTAGGCTTTATCGCGGGTCTGCGGGCACTGTCTATCCGACCTTTACGAGAGTGAGATCATCTCAATGGCGCGCTTAGCGGAACGGCGCAATCTAACAAATCGCTGCACGCGAGCGGCAGGAGCGTGTTTGGTAAGATAACTGGGCCGGCGATGCTTGACTGAGATCGCGCCGCCGCGTCAACTCAACCGTTCGACCGCTTCCCAGAAATGGAGATCACTCCTATGGAAACAAAACTTGAAATAGAAGTGCGTTTATTTACGCCATCGTTGCCACGCTTTTCTGCGCTGTATTCCTCCTTTCAGCCTTTGTTATGCAAAGCAAAAAACTAAGATTCGAGGAGATTGACGTTCAGCGCATCAACATCGTGAAAAAGGATGGCAAATTGAAAATGGTTATCTCAACGCGCAACGGCAACACCCAGGCAGCGTTGATGGAAAGATATACCGAGAGAAGACGGCAGACCAGCGGGGATAATTTTCTTCAACGAACGAGGCGACGAAATTGGCGGTTTAACCTTTAGCGGCGACACCGGCAAAGGACAATACAGCTCGCTAATGTTTGATAAATTTCGCGGGGATCAAACCATTGCGTTTCAACATCTGGAAAATAACGAAGGCAAATATTTCGCGGGCTTGTCGTTTAATGATGAAGACATAACGACGACCGATCGAATTGCCAAAGTCGATGTCATCAAAAAACTGCCGGACGAAGCAGCGCGGAAAGCCGCATTCAAGGAAATGCAAGACAAAGGCGAATTTCTGGTTAATCGTTTGTCAATGGGAAGAGGGCGTAATCAATCAGCCTTCATCAGCCTCAGCGATGCAAAAGGTAGAGCGCGCATACAAATATCAGTAACCGCCGATGGTACGCCTAAAATCAGCTTCTTGGATAACAAAGGCAAGGTCACTTACAGTTTGCCCGAAGAAAACAAAAAATAAAGCGTATGCGCTAGTCTAAACGCCGCCGAACAAATCGTTGGACGCGAACGGCGGTAGCGTGTTTTGTAACTTGATTGGTCCGGCGATGCTTGATTGAATTCGCGCCGCCGCGTCAACCCCACCGTTATGCGGCTAATTGAACAATCTGGCGTAGCGGAATTATGGAAAGGTGAAAACGCATGAAGTGCTTTGGCTTGATGCTCTTCGTTTGCTGTTGGCCGCTCGTCACGGCTGGACAGATGAAGGATGATCGCGCGCTGACCATCCTTCGACTTGAAGACCAATGGCGCGCAGCCCAACAGCGCAATGACAAGGCTGCTTTCAATCGGCTTCTCGCGCCTGACCTGACCTTCATTGGCACATCCGGCAGCCTCCGAGACAAGGCCGGCTTCATCGCAAGCAGGGGTACCAGTTGGATACCGCGAGCAGAAACTTATACGTACGCAGAGGTGTCGGTGCGATTCTACGGTGGGGCAGCTATTGTCACAGGACTTGGGGCCACGACGGGTGCCGGCGTTACGGCGCGCGGACGATTCACGCATGTGTGGGCCAGGAAGCAAGGAAAGTGGCTGCTGGTTGCGGTTCAACGAACCGAGGTCATCCCAAATCCATAATACTGCACGACGTCGCATAACAAATCGTTGGACGCGAGCGGCGTGAGCGTGTTCGCAACTAATTCGGTGCGGCGGAGGGTGCTTTGATTCGCGCCGCCGCGTCAACTCAACCCTTGGGCCTTCGTAGCGAATACGAAAAGTACATGAATATTCCGAGACGTTACTTGATATTTGTCGCCGCTTCTGGATTCGCGTTAGCTCTAGCTGCGTTGTCACCAACTAATGCTCAAAATAGCATACCTAGATTGGAACCAACCCAGTGTCCGTTCGAACGCGGCGACTGGGCGCGCGCCGCCAATCTTGAATGCACTTCGCTGATTGTTCCGGAGAGTCGGGTGAACTCGAAAACGCGCACGATCAAACTTGCGGTTGTAATCCTGCGCGCCAAGCAGCCTGACGGTACACCGCCATTCGTCTTCCTGCATGGAGGTCCTGGTGACGGTGCTATTCAACGGTTGCGCGGCTTCGTGCAAACCAAGGCTTACGAACATCATGACATCGTTCTTTATGATCAACGTGTTGCGGGCTACTCGGAACCAAAACTATGCCCTGAGTTCAAGGATATCGAGAGAGAACGGCAGAAGTTGAAAACTCAAAAGGAAATTGAAGAGTTTCAGGAGCTAGGCATTCGCAAGTGCGTTTCCCCTCTCGACACGCGTATCGATCGTTCCGCCTACAATACGAGAGAGAGCGCTGCCGATTTGATCGATCTTCGCAGGGCTCTCGGGTATTCTGCGTGGGACGTTATCAGCGATTCATATGGCGCGCGGCTCGCACAAGAAGCTCTGCGGCGTGATGCCAAAGGAATGCACAGCCTCGTGTTGAATAAGCCAGTCACGCGCGGGCCAGACCGCGAGGCCGAAGTGGCGCTCTTTAACCAGCATGCTTTTGAGCGCGTCTTTCAGGATTGTACGGATCAACCGGGATGCCACAATGCGTTTCCGACGTTGGAGAAAGACTTTTACGAAGTTTACGAACAGCTGAAGAAGACGCCGCTGTTGATTTGAGAGGATCAGAATCCGAATGTCGCGACCGTCGTGCTCGATGGTGCGAGATTCGTGGAGCGAATTCGGGATGACGTGATTTCGCCTGCTAACCCGGAAAGGCTTCCGCGCCTGCCTTTACTCATAAATGAGTTTCGTCGCGGGGATAAAACACGGGCGGCACGAATACTCATAGGATATAACCCGCGCACGACTGTGGGAGGAGATCCCGTACTTGTAAACCTGATGACGTGTGCTGATGTTTACAGTGATGACCTGCGCGACAGGCGAAGAGCGGTCAATGCAAAGGTGCAGGCGCCGTTTCGACGCGATTTAATGGATGATTGTAAGCTTTGGCAAAAGGAATTCGCGAATGCGAATGACTGGCAGCCCATTCACAGCGATGTCCCAACCTTGATCCTCACGGGTCGATACGACGATCGAACACCCACCGAACTCGCGAAACGCATCGCTTCAACGATGACGAGATCTTATGTTTACGAATTGCCCAACGAGGCACACGGACCGCCGCCGATGGGGTGTCATGCGCAACTGATTTTTCAGTTTCTGGCGAATCCATTCCACGAGCCGGACGCCTCATGTATTACAAGGATTCCGCCCATCCGATTCATGACTGAATGGCAAGAGTCCGCTGACAAACGTTGATACGGCCCAACAAATCGTTGGACGCGAGCGGCGGGAGCGGTTTTCCAACTAACTTGGTACGGCGGAGCGTGATTTGATTCGCGCCGCCGCGTCAACTCAACCGTTTGATTGCTAATCTTGGAGGGTGCGAAAGAATGAAAGTGTTCTCAGCATTAGTTCTTAGTATGTGGTTCATTTTTGCGCTGCGCTGGCCGATGCGCGAGTCCTACCGAGTCAGGGAATAGTTAAGGCCTTCGTGCCTCTTTTCCCCGATTCGCCGAAAGGTCCTCATGCAATGGGTTCAGTTATCGTCGAAGTCGAAATAGATACGCAAGGCATGGTTCGGCAAGCCCGAGCGATTTAAGGACATCCGGCTTTGTATGACGTTTCGGAGAAGACCGCTAAGAATTGGCTTTTTGATTCCAGTTCAATCAAAGTCAGAATCGTGCGTGTGACGTTTGTTTTTAGATTTATGGAGGTGGGTACCTTGGACGAAGATCTCTTGCCGATATTTATGCCTCCATACCGAGTGGAGGTGCGGAGAATTCTCCACGCTGTGAAACAGCCATGAAGCTCTGGCCTCTTGAACCGCAATCAACAAGCGCTTGCAGCGGACCGGAGCCAGCATGCCTCTCATCGATAACTTGCCCATGACGCAGTTGTCGCCCTGCCGCTGATGCAACGTTGGATTGCTCGCTTGGTAATTGGAAGACCATTCGCTAAACTCCACTTAAACTCACAAAGGAGATCCTCATCATGAATATGAACAACGAAGAGTTTGATCGAAAGATGGCATTTATCGTGGAGCAGCAAGCTCAGTTTGCTTCGGATATTCAACAGCTCCAAGAATCCCAGGCACAGCTCCAGGAATCACAGGCTCGCACAGATCAAGTGGTAGCCCAAACAGCAGAAGTTGTTGGTCAAATGGGCGAAGTTGTCACCCGCTTGGCAAACGTTACGTACGCAGGTTTCACCGATCTAAATGCAAAGATCAATGCCTTAGTCAATGCGCAGATTCGCACCGAAGAAAGTCTCTCCCGCGCCGATGACAATCTGAGAGATTTCATAGCTGTAGTGGATCGCCGTTTTGGCGAAGATAGAAATGGGAAATAGCTCCAATTCAGTGCCGCAATTTAACAAGCGCTTGGTGGACTCGCCGCTGAGTAGCTCTTATTCGTAGGTGCGTGGGCGAGCCCAAGCGCAACGTTGGGCACTTCAATCTTGCTAAACCATGACTGAATTGCGTGAGACATTGGTCGTTGATGTTGACCTAAAGGAATCAGATCTTCAACAGGCCATTTTCTGGTTTCGGCTTGGGAAATGGTCGATCAAGCTTCTACTAATCCTGTTGCCCGTCATGGGACTTCTTCTGTTATGGCGATTTGGGTTCTCGATACCCACTGAAAACCCCGTAGCGGCAACGGCGGTCATAGTTCTTATCGCCTTTCCGGTTCTATACCCGTTAATCATTTGGTTTCAAACGAAGCGCGGCTTCGGTAATTTGCAAGGTTTTCAAAGAAGCATCCACTACGCTTTTTCGGCTGATGGCTACAAAGTCAGCGACCTGAAATCCTCGTCCGATATCGACTGGGAGACCATTTTGCGCGCTGCCGAATCCAAACATTCGTTTCATCTCTTCTTTCACCGGTCCCTATTTCACACAATTCCAAAACGGTGCTTCAAAGACCCGGAAGATGTCGGACGTCTCAGAACACTCTTGAAACAAATGCTCGGAACGAAAGCAACCGTTTATTAGTTCGGTCGTGCCCAACAGGCGCTTGAAGCGGACTCGCAGTAGGCGGCCTTTATCGTTAGTTGAGTGGGTTCCCTGGAGCGATGTGTGCCGCGGCAATGGACAGGAGAACTTGACATAATAATCGGTTTGGACGAGACCGCGATGCCGAACACACTTGCAGCGGACTCGCCGGTGAGTAGCTTTTATTTGTAGTTGCATGGGCGAGCCGTTGAAGCACAGCGTTGGTTGCCTCGTGAAGGATCCGAACATGAAATCAATCCGTTGCTCGATTACGTTGTGTTTGTTGGTTATGTCGCTATGCGGGCCTCGAATCGGGAATTCTGAAGCCGCGCAGAAGGAGCCGGGAAGAAAGAAAGAAACCACCACGATGGATCGCCTTCCGGAGCCAAAGATCGAACAAATTCGCCGCATTCGAACTGCTAAGGACTGGCCAAATCCTATCGTGGTGGTTAATTCTGACAGCTTCTATCTAATCTTGTATGTTGATGGCCGACAAGTGCAAGAAGAATTGGGGCTCGCCGACCTGGAGAGAAAGCTCATGGCGTTGGGAATCGAGCGTTGGTCTCTTGGGCGAGTCGTCGCGGTCCAAGAGAACGGATTAAGGTCTCCAGGTGAGGATGAAAAAATTTTCCTGAAGTGCGAAGAGGTCAAACGCATGCTGGAACAGCACAAAATAATGGTCGAGCTTTGGCCCTCCGCGTAGTTGCGCAGGCCGGCTTCCAACAAGCGCTTGGAGTGGACTAGGCGGTGTTTGGTAGTTGCGTGGCCGAGCCGCTCAAGCGCAAAGTTCGATGCTTAGCTGCCTTATGCTGATTCGAAAAAAGGTTCTAACTCTCACAACTATTCTTGGGGCAATTGCCTTCGTCAGTGCGAGTACAGCTTATTTTGAGTTCGCTTGAGTGTTCTGTGCTAACTGATTCAACCCGGCAGCAGCAGTGGTGCTGTATACTTCGAACTGCTCCGGAGGCGAACGCTCTAATCCACTGAGCTACGCAGGCACTTAGGTGGAGATTTTGAAAGATATCACAGCATCCCTTGTCTCGCTAACCACTTCAATTACCTTGTTGAGCGATATATCAACTCAACGATCCAGTACGAAATCGCCGCCATCACACCCGCTGCGGGGATTGTTAGAATCCAGGCCCAAACTATGCGCCCGGCAACGCCCCATTTGACTGCTGACAGTCGCCGCGTGGCTCCAACTCCCACGATCGATCCCGTAATCGTGTGAGTAGTTGAAACAGGCGTGCCTGTGAGTGTCACGTAGGCGAGCGTTAATGCCGCCGCACTTTCTGCACAAAATCCACCGACGGGCTTAAGTTTCGTAATCTTTGAGCCCATCGTGTGGACAATGCGCCAGCCACCTGACAACGTTCCCAAAGCGATCGCGGCGTGTGCTGACAAAACAACCGAGAGCGGAATGTGTGGCAACGAACCATTTGGTCCATACGTTAATCCCCAGACATTTCCAGCCGTGAGCACAGCTGTAATAATTCCCATGGTCTTTTGTGCATCATTCCCGCCGTGCCCCAGTGAAAAAGCCGCGGCTGAAAACAGTTGTCCGCGACGAAAAATTTTATCCACACGGTTCGGTGTCGTGCGCCGGAAAACCCAGTAAACAAGCACCATCAAACCGAAACCGAGCACCATCCCGATAAGAGGTGACAGTACGATAAATTTGAGAGTCCTAATCCAGACATCAGTCTTCAGCAGTCCACTCACACCGCGATAAGCGGCAATGCCTGCTCCTGCATAACCTCCGAGCAAGGCGTGGGAGCTTGATGTTGGCAGTCCGAGATACCACGTGATCAAATTCCAAATGATGGCTCCGAGAAGAGCTGCGAGAAGTACGTATAGGCGAAGGTCTTCATGGATCAGATCCATCCGCACTCCGTCACCGATCGCTTTGGCAACCCGAGTTCCGAAAACGATGAAAGCAACAAAATTGAAGAAAGCGGCCCACAGCACGGCTATGCCCGGAGAAAGCACACGGGTAGAAACAACGGTTGCGATGGAGTTTGCGGCATCGTGAAAGCCGTTGATGTAGTCGAAGATAAGCGCGAGAAAGACGAGAATAATGACGAAGGCAAAGGTAGCAGTCATGCGTTTAGTTTGCTGTTAAAGCTTTGGTCTTCGTATTGTCCTCGGGTGATACCTGTCCGGCCCACACCGGAGGTTTTATTCAGAAAGAACGGTGCGAACTAGGTGTGCTTGATGATTACGCTTTCGATAATATTCGCGACGGTCTCACACCGATCAACTGCAGCCTCCAGCTTTTCGTACACTTCTTTCCACTTGAGTACTGTCAAAGGATCATGTGAGTCGTGAAACAATTCGGCTATTGCTGCGTGATAGATATCGTCGCCCTCATTCTCAAGCCTGTGAATTTCGACGAGTCTCTGGGTCACATTCTTGGGACGTTTCAAAGTTGAAACTATTTCTTTCAACTGTTCAGCCATTCGTACGATTACATCCGCGAAGTCGCGCGCGTAATCTGTGATCTCCTGAACGTCGAAGATGATAATTGCACGTGCTGCGTCGTCGATGAGGTCGACGATGTCGTCGAGAGCTGTAGACATGTAATAGATGTCTTCCCGATCGAAGGGGGTAATGAACGACTTGTTCAAGCGCGTCGAGACATTGTGCGTTAGTTCGTCGCAGGCGTGCTCGAGTCCCTTTATTCGTTGAGCATACTCGGCAAAATTGTGGTTCTTGTCGGCCAACATCTCCTTCAGTTCACGCGCGGCCGCGGAAATGTAGAGGGTCATTTGGCTGAAGAGATCAAAGTATTGTTCTTCCTTAGGCAGAAGATTTAATAATCCCATCTACACAACTCCAAAGGCCGATTTGAAGAGCGGCAATATAACTGAGCGGCAGAGCAAAAACAACGCGACGATTGTTGATTCACCGTCGATAGTTGCTATTCAGTAACCCTCGATCATCAATTGACAATCAACAAATTGTCAATGATCGATGGGCGATGCTTTCTGCTCGCTTGCAAACCTCATCATCGTCGTATATCTAGAGAACGCATGACAACCAACCATTTCGCAGAGGTTCAGAACCTTCTGCGACTCGAATCCGATGCAATTGCTTTAACAGCAACACGACTCAATCCGGCTGAGGTCGAGCATGCGGTTAATTTGTTGCTGAACTGCGAAGGTAAGGTTGTTGTCCTCGGAGTTGGCAAGTCGGGTATCATTGGTCAAAAAATCGCTGCTACTATGACGAGCGCGGGTACTGCCGCAGTTTACCTTCACCCCTCTGACGCGTTGCATGGCGGACTTGGGATTGTGCAATCAGGCGACGTCATGCTGTTGTTAAGCAACAGTGGAGAGACCAGTGAGTTGGTTCAGATGCTACCTTACGTGGAACGTCGTCACATCAACATCATTGCCATCGTCGGAAATTTGACATCAACACTCGCGCGACGCGCTGATGTTGCCCTGGACGCCTCGGTGGACCAGGAAGCATGTCCTTTGAATCTTGCACCAACCACCAGCACCACTGTCTCGCTCGCCATTGGCGACGCGTTGGCAATGATCCTGATGAAGGTAAAAGGAGTTACATCAGACGAGTTCGCTGTTAATCACCCGGCCGGTCAGTTGGGAAAACGGTTAACGTTACGCGTAGCTGATTTGATGCATAGTGGTGAAGAAAACGCGACGATTCCCACCGGTTCATCCTGGATCGAAGTTGTCCGCGCAATTAGTCGCGGTGGGCTGGGAGCAGTGTGTGTGGTTGATAACGCGGGCCACCTTGCTGGCATTATCACGGATGGAGATCTCCGGCGGGCTATCGAACAAACTGATCACAACTCACTTGCGAAACTAACTTGCGACGACTTCATGACGCACAAACCAATAGTTGCCGCACCTGATTTGTTGGCTTTCGATGCTTTGCGCTTGATGGAGGATCGCGTGTCACAGATTGCAGTATTGCCGGTGGTCGGGGGAGATGAGGTTTGCGTCGGTTTGATTCGTCTCCACGATATTGTTCGCAGCGGGTTATGAAGGCTGAAGTGCCTCAGACTAACGCTCACGCCAAGTTGTGGTAAGTGGTTACATCGTCAATCTTGGCGCTGTCATCTTTGATCCTTGCATTCAACCTTCCGCCTTCATCCTTCCACGCTGGCATATCTACGATGTCCCAGGCCGACCTTATCCGCAGTAACTTTGACATCAGACCTGCATGCATAATGTGACCACTCCGTTCTGCACGGACCCTACCAAGGATAGGCATTCCTAACAGAGCAAGGTCACCGATGATGTCGAGAATTTTGTGCCGGACAAACTCATCTCGAAAGCGCAGGCTGGATTGGTTCAACATGCCATCAGGCGTGAGAACGATTGCATTGTCGAGCGACCCACCACGAATCAGATTAGCCTTTCGTAGAGCTTCAATCTCAGCGGTAAACCCGAACGTTCGGGCAGGCGCAATCTCCCGACTAAAAGCGCCGTCATTAAGTTGTACCGATAAACTTTGTATGCCGATCAGCGGATGCGCAAAGTCGATTAGGCAATCGATCTGGTAGGTGTCCGCAGGTTCAATGCTGATGCGGCGATTACCTTGTTCAAAAGAGACCTTCTCCCTAACGAGTAATGCTCGCCGGGCCAGCGGTTGTTCCACAATTCCGGCACGTTCAATGATCTCCGCAAAGTTCTCGGCAGATCCATCCATGATTGGAATTTCAAGGTTATCAACATCGATAAATGCATTGTCGACCCCCAATCCATGCAAAGCAGCGAGGAGATGTTCGACTGTCGATAACATTACTCCTGTGCGCATCAGCGTAGTTGCGTAGCCGCAATGCGCCACTGATTCAACGGTCGCGGGTATTTCGAAGCCGCCGAGATCGATACGGCGGAAGACATATCCGGTGTCAGGTGGCGCGGGCAGGAGGCAAATGTGCACTGGCGCCGCTGTATGAAGACCTAACCCCTGAGCTTCAACCGAAGTGGCAAGCGTAGTCTGTTTGATCAAGGGAACCCGCCTGTAAGTGCTGTAATGGGCTAGCAAGAATTGCACGGGCAAGCATTGTGCCGACCGGGTTTTTCGCTTTCAAAGCTAATTTGCCGCTGCATGTGGCGCATAAGCCACAACGCGGCGAACAGTCGCAACACTTGTGAGTAGAAGCAGGGATTGCCAGAGGCATTCTTCCAGTCGGAATGCGTACCGGTTTCCGGTGACGGTTCTCCATTTATTAACGCAGAGGCTTAGCCTCAGGGCTCCAGTTACATTGGCCCGACCGACACTTCAGTACCGACCGCTGGCGACCATGTAATGCTCACTTGCAGATCTCTGTACCGCCGCCGCGAATTTTCATCGGGAAAATTTGTATAGACCGAACTGCTGGAGTACACTCACCGCCAATTATCGGAACGCGAGCAGCTTTTTGGCGTGGTGTTTGTTAGTCAACCACTTTCGCTCCAAACGCCCGGCGAAGGGAACACGGCGCCAGCGCTCCGAGGCAGAGAGGGTGGAGTCCTCGAATCCGCCCTCATGGAGAAACCGCGATGCCAGACCTTGAAATTACCTGTTCCGAATGCAATGCCCCTTTCACATTTACGGAACGAGAACAGGAGTATTACCGGGAACGAAATCTGACCCATCCGAAACGTTGTAAGCCCTGCCGCGACGCCCGGCGCGCGAATTTCGGTGGCTCAAAAGGACCAGGAGGTGAGCGTCAGCGATTCGAAATTACTTGCGACCAGTGCGGCAAAACTGACTCTGTACCCTTCAAGCCGTCGACAGGTCGCCCTGTTTTGTGCGGTGATTGTTTCAGCGCCAGTCGCGCGACGCAGAGAACGTGAGGTTGTTACACGCCTCAACTGACGGAAACAACTCGTCCGGCGTTCCAACAACTACAACCCAGTCCTATTCGCATCGTACGCGGTTCACGTGCGGGGTAATGTTCCTCTGATTACTGGTGAGTTATACAACGATCCAATTTGATGTCAGCCAAAACGTAGCTGTCCTGACGCTGAATCGTGCAGATCGTCTAAACGCATTGACAGCTGATGTAGCCAAGGATCTCAAGCGCGCGCTTGCGGACGCGCATACGGCTGGCGCGCGGGCCATAATCTTAACAGGTGCCGGACGCGCGTTCTCAGCAGGTGGAGATTTACGAGCAATGCAGGACATCGCTGGTCCAGACCAAGGGCTGGAAGCATTCTTCCACGAGCCTCTCCGTGAGTTGCATCAAGCGATTTTGAAAATTCGAGAAACGCCGCTACCCGTTATTGCCGCAGTAAATGGCGCAGCCTCCGGTGCTGGTTGTAATCTTGCCTTGGCTTGCGATCTAATCGTCGCGGCGGAGAGTGCTCGCTTCAACCAGGCGTTCATTAAAATCGGTCTATCGCCGGACTGTGGTGGAACTTTTATACTGCCTCGACTCGTAGGATGGAAGCGTGCGGCCGAACTGCTATTTACCGGCCAGATGGTCGATGCGCAGGTAGCAATGCAGATGGGAATGATTAATCGAGTAGTGCCAGACCACGAACTAATGAATGAGGCGATGAAGTTCGCTAAAAATCTCGCACAACTGCCGACAGCCGCTATCGCAAGGACGAAACAACTGCTGCAGGCGAGCGCTACTAACGACTACGGCGGTCAATTGGAACTCGAAAGGCAAGCCCAAATTGAATCAGGAAAAACAAAGGACTTTAAAGAAGGGGTTGCAGCCTTCCTAGAAAAAAGAGAAGCAAAGTTTGTTGGCGGCTGAGTTTTATGCGTAACGATTCAATCGGCCGCCTGGCTTCGGGCGGCTTTTTTCTTGGACGGGGAGCGCGCGGAACCTACCGCGGATGTACTGTCTGGGAATTTGCTGGGGCCATACCCGCGTTCTCATGTCCAGGAATTTCCGGGAAGTTCCGGGCGGCAACGCTTGCGCTCCCACCTTGTGATAACAAATGGATTCGCTGACTTACATGCAGCTGCTCCGCCGCAATCGATCATTCCGTCAATTGTGGACAGGTCAGGTCATTTCAGAACTCGGCAATTGGTTCAATTTCATTGCTGCGTTGGGCATAGTCCGCGTTGTCTCTGGTGCTGATCCGCGGGTTACCACAATTCTGCTAATCGCGCGATTGATTCCTTTCACAGTATTTGGACCGATCGCCGGCGCCTTCGCCGACCGTTGGTCTCGGCGCCAAATCATGATCGCAACTGACTTGCTTCGCGTCCTTGTAGCACTCGGATTTCTCTTCGTTCGCAGACCGTCAGATTTATGGCTCGCCTACTTGTGCATAGCTCTACTGTCGTTGTTCAGCGCCTTTTTTGAAGCGGCGAAAAATGCGGCCGTTCCAAACATAACCGGCGAGCGGGACCTGCTTGCGGGCAACGCTCTGATGTTTTCTTCGCGTTTCTTGTTGATGTCGATCGGGGCAGCTCTTGGTGGATGGACTGCGGCGTACGTTGGTTACCAGGCGGCGTTCGTAATCAATGCCGCGTCGTTTCTGGGGTCCGCATATTCAGTTTGGCTGGTACCGGAAGAACTAACGCGGCAGCGCGCGACTGTCGTTGCAGCAGACAAAATAGAGCGCAAGGTTACCTACTGGACCGATATCCGGGAAGGGTGGGCTTACATCGTGTCGCACGCACCGGTTGCCGCAATTCTCGGCGCCAATGTGCTGTGGGCGACAGGAGGAGGGGCCGTTAACCTCATTTCCGATCGGCTGGGCGCTATAGTGTTCAGCGGCCAAAATAGTATGCGACCCGATTCGGCCGTTGCGGCACTCTACTTTGCTTCAGGCCTCGGCCTGTTTGTCGGGATGATGATCGCGCGCCGAGTTGGCAGCTATTTTGAAATGATCGGTCGCACGGCAGGATTCATTGGTTGGACCTTGTTGGTCCAGGGCGTGATATTTGCCCTCATTGGAACGATGCCGACGCTGTGGCTCGCCTGCGTCTTGCTGCTTATCTCGAGAGTGTTGTTGGGAGCAGAATTCGCTGTTCAGGAAACGCTCTTAATGCGACTGGTACCGGATAAGTTACGCGGCCGTGTGTCAACATCAGATCGTGCGATGGAGATGTTGGTTTGGACGTTTTCGACAGGCATTGGAGGATGGTCACTTTACCGCATCAGTCCGCGTACTTTGACCGTGCTATCCGGATTGCTGTCGGCAACCTCCGGTGTGGTTTGGCTGCTCCTATTTATGACTCAGACAGTTAGACTGCCCACGAGATTCAGAAGAACGGCGACAGCACTGGAAGCGAGCGAATGAAAAATGTCAACCGTCATAAGTCCGACTTTCGCTGCGAGCTATAACTTTTAGTTTCACATCTGACATCGAAGACTTTAGATCTGTTAATTCTTCGATTCACCACCACCGCCTTAAGGAGCCAGTGGTCTTCGCTCGTCCCATCGCAATGTGCCAAGTTGATAAGGCTAAAGGCACTTACAGAAGTATTACAAATGCTATTCGATCCGTTTGCTACGATTCTCCGTAGGCTTCGCATCAAAAAGAATTATTTAGCCGTGGAGAAAGAATGCAGACTGCCATTAAGAAAAAACTTCATACTGATATCAATTGGAACTCGACTATTTTTTTGGGCCTTTTCCATATATTTGCCCTAATCGCACTTTTCTTTTTCTCGTGGCAGGCAATCGCCGTGTCGGTCGTGCTCGCATGGATTGCGGGTAGCCTGGGAGTTGGCATCGGCTATCATAGGCTACTCACGCATCGAGGTTTCAAGACACCGAAATTGGTTGAATACTTCCTGACGTTTTGCGGCACACTGTCGCTCGAAGGTGGCGCCATCAATTGGGTCGTAACTCATCGTATTCACCACGCTTTCACTGAACGACCTGAAGATCCCCATAGCCCGCGCGACGGTCGGTTGTGGGCCCACATCGGGTGGATCCTGCACGGTACGGCACAACAACATGAAGAGTCTGTCATGCGTCGTTACGCACCGGACCTGATGAAGGATCCTGTTCATGTTTGGCTCAACCGGCTGTATTTTGTGCCGCTCATTTTGTGCGGCATCGCTCTGCTCGCGCTTGGCGGCTGGTCGATGTTGCTGTGGGGTGTATTTTTCCGAGTTACATTTGGTCTGCACGCTACGTGGTTCGTAAACTCAGTCACTCACCTGTGGGGCAGTAGACGGTTTGCGACGACGGACGATTCAACAAATAACTGGTGGGTAGCGATCTTAACATTTGGCGAAGGCTGGCATAACAATCATCACGCATTTCCTCGTGCTGCGCGTCACGGGTTGACGTGGTATGAGCTGGACGTGAATTGGATCGGCATCACCATTCTGAAATTCTTCGGCCTGGCAAAGTCGATAAATGTGGTTAGCCGTAAACAAATTGAAACCAGCGATCAATATGGAGCGTTGAGCAAAGCCGCTTAGCCCAGTTCTTGGGACGCACCTATTCGTCCCAAACTTTAATTCGCCGACCAACGGTTCTCTGCCGTTCCGGTCGGCGCTTTCGTTGGCGAGGGCCATATCGCCGTGAATGAAAATCAAAGCAGTCTTCAGTACGCCTTCACATCGCGCGTGTCTGGTACAATTTCGCCATGCGGGTCAGAGGTCGGCGTCGTAAGTCAATAGTTTTCTTTGTAAGCCTCAGCGTTTGCTTGGTGGCGCTGGCGATCGCTCTTAACGTCGGTTGGATCATCCTCAACTGGCGCGAGGTGGCACTCCTTGTCCTCGGAATCGTTTTTTTTATTTTGATCATCTTCGGACTTGTGCTCAATACAACATTCCTGATACGTGAAATCCGCCGGAACGAGCAGCACGACGCCTTTATCAACGCCGTCACTCATGAGCTAAAAACACCGCTTGCTTCGATTCATCTCTATCTTGAAACATTGAAGACGCGTGAGGTTGACGACACTCAACGTCGTCAGTTTTACGAAATCATGCTTGCAGACAGCGATCGCTTGCTGCATACGGTCGAGCAGGTGTTGAGGGCAGGCCGCTCCGGTCATCGCCGCCGTCGCATCTCACATTCGGTCGTCAGTTTGCCAACAATGGTGCGCGACTGTTTGGAACTGATACGCATTCGTTATGGGCTGGATGAGAGTAACTTGACCTATCTCCAGGCAGCAGATGCCGCGGACGCACGCGTCGAAGGCGACGTAGATGAGTTGAAGGCTGCCGTATCAAATGTTATCGATAACGCAGTTAAATATTCGGACAAGGAGATCAAGGTGTCGGTTGAAGTCACCACAATTGATGACAAGCGAGTTGCCGTCAAAATTACTGATCAGGGTATCGGTATTCCAACCGGCCAACTCAAGCGGATCTTCAAACGTTTCTATCGGGCCCCAGGATTGTTTATGTCGCGTGTTAAAGGTACGGGCTTGGGATTGTTTATTGTTCGTTCAGTTGTCGAGAAGCACGGCGGTCGTGTTTTTGCGGAAAGCGCAGGTCTGGGTCAAGGCAGTACTTTTACCATTCAACTTCCACGAGCGTGATGCATGACCGATGTCCTGATCGTTGAAGACGAAAAACATCTTGCAGACGGGTTGCGTTTCAATCTTGAGGCCGAAGGGTATAGGGCTGATATTCTCGGCGATGGTGAAGCCGCGCTAACTCGATTGTTGGATGACGGCAAGAAATACGACGTTGCGATTCTTGACGTGATGTTGCCGGGGATCGACGGCTTTGCGCTCACGGCTCGACTCAGAGCTGCCGGACAGTTTATTCCCATATTGATGTTAACAGCGCGTGGTCAGCCTCAGGATGTACTTCGCGGATTTGAAGCGGGCGCCGACGACTATCTACCGAAGCCTTTTGAGTTGTCGGTTTTGCTTGCCCGCTTGAACGCGTTGTTGAGAAGGAGGAAATGGTTCGAAAGCGATCGTTCTGAAACACCGACGAGAAGTGAGAATGTAACGCAGAAGCAGTTTTCGTTTGACGGAAAAACGATCGATTTTGAAGCGCTGGAGTTACGTTCCGGAATGCAGACGGTACATCTGACGGTGATGGAAGCTGATTTGTTGCGGTACATGATTGAGCACGAGGGTAAAATCGTTTCGCGCAGAGCGATTTTGGAGGATGTTTGGGGATTGCGCGAAGACACAGACACCCGGGCGATCGACAATTTTGTCGTGCGACTCAGAAGATATCTCGAAGACGAACCATCGCGTCCGCGGCACGTGCTTACTGTAAGAGGCGTGG
>JBHEMC010000052.1:0-29448 GCA_046262775.1 Pyrinomonadaceae bacterium
CTGCAGTGCTTCATATTCAATTGAATGTTTGCAGGGATCTCGATAATTCACCAGCTGCGTACAGCCATAAGTTTCCAGCGGTGGACGTCGCCCCAGTTCCTTAAGACAAGAACCAAATTCGCGCAGAGGCAAAATCTGAAGCGGGAGAGGACGCCCGGCGCTGCCGTTAATGGGATTTCGAACCTACGCGCCGATAGGTTTCCAAACACTAATCTGACGACCCCGAACTCTCGTTGGTGAGATTCGAAGTTAGTAAGTTCACTTTTGTAAACATCCCGCAACCTAATCAGATTCTGCTGCGGGCAGAATATTAGCAATCCGCACGCGTGTCATTCATTCGACTGGTGTATCGCTCCCACTTCATGTCGGATAACTTTCGCTCTATTATCCCACCACCGTTCGGTTACAAACCATGCGATCGCAGGTAACAGGAAGAACACACCTATACCTATTGTCACGAGTCTAGGTGACACGTGAAATCTATCGAGCAATTCACCGGTGATATAATTTGAAGCTGCCATGGTTAATGTCAACAATGCCAGCTCTGCTGCAAACACCCGCCCGCGAAAATTGTCTTCAACTCCACGTTGCAAGAGCACGGTGGAAAAAACCCAGAGAATGCTGCCGCCCGTATGAGCTACTCCCAGCACGATCAGGGCGAACACGAAACTTGTTGCACTTCCAAAAGCTATATAGAACATGCCTGCTATGACGAAAGCGATGCCAATTGACGTTTGCATCCGTTTCTTGCCTTCGCCTGCAATACGACGCGCCACAATTGGACCAACCGCGGTACCGATGCCGCGGGCAGCAAAAAGCACGCCAATTCCCGTAGCGGCGCTCTTGCCCACCGGAAAAATTTTTTCGCCGAATACACCAAGCAACGTCAAAATACCGCCTCCCAAACCCCAGGCAGGCTTTACCAAAAGCAATGCGAGGACTCGTGGCCGGTCCGTCACGTATTTGGCGCCTTCGATTGTTTCGGTAATGCCCAGCATTCTACCGAGCGACAGCTTCTGTCTCTCTCGCGGAGGACGCTTTGGAAAGTGGACACTCGCTATCAATGCAGCGGACAGAAGGTAGCTTAGCGCGTCGAGAATAAAGGCTGCATTTGTGCCGAACCAGCCTGTAATTAACCCGCCAATCGCCGCACCAAGCGTCAGCATGACAGACCATGTCACGGATGAAATTGCGTTGGCGGCAACCAATTCGCGGTCTGCGACGATTGAAGGGATTGCAGCAGTTTTCGCTGGTTCGAAAAAGGTTGAGAGCCCCAGCTGAAAGACAGTCAACACATATACGATCCACAACTGATCCGCACGCCGAACGAACAGAAATCCGAGGACTACGATTGCCCGAGCGAGATCCGAGACGATCATGATTGTCCGCCGGCTGAATCGATCCGCAACAACACCCGAGAGAGAGCCGAACAAGAAGCTTGGCAGAAATCGCGCGACCAAAAGCAAACTCACGTATCGACCCGAGCCCGTCAGGTTGAGAATGATTGTGTAAAGTGCAATCGTGTCGAACCAGTCGCCCATCTGACTGACGACCTGGCCCAGCCAAAGTTGTCTGAATCCGCGGTTACGTCGCAACAGCTCGATATATCCCACAGGAGAACCGGGTTTTTTAGTTTCCGTCAACAATGTAGTTCGACCTACGCGCTATAGATTTTTAGATTTGTCGCATGCGACGTCATTGGTCGAAGGCCATTCAATGTGCGCGACACGACGTGAAGTTTAGCGAACGTTTTCCAAAAAGTTTGATGAGAGTGCAATGGCAGTGGAAGTGTTGTCAAACGTCAGTGGTAGCGATCTCGTGTGTTGCTGACGCGCAATGCCGATGGATTTGACCGAACCTCTCAAAGTGACTTGTCAGATTGATTCAATTTCTTTCAACAGCTAGTTCAATGCTGGTGTACCGTGACTGCACTCGTACATTTTCGAAGTTTTCGTATCGGCAGACACGCGGCACACCAGTTGAAATAGGATGGGGTGCGGCTGAGAAGCCCCCGGGCTTCAACGGGCTCTCCGCACGGAGTCCGTAGCCGCCAAATTCTCTCAGCGAGTAGTGCTCGCAAATCGGTGATGGTTTGTCAGAACTCACCCAGCAAGTCGATTCGACATTCGTCGAGTCGCTTCTTGCCCAAGCGCGCCGGAACGAAGCTGATTTGCTCCCAGTTTCGTTCCGGCTTTTGAAGTCAGGGCCGAGCACAAGCTCCCGACAGTCCACGATGAATCGCAGGAGAATGGATGGAGTTGCCTCAAGTAGCAAAGCAGCGTTGGCCACGATCACTCAAAATCAGGACTCGCTATAACCAGCTGTGGCTGTCCTGGCTCATTTTTCTATGGCCGTTGGCGGCCTTAACAATCTACGCGACCTTAACCAGCCACCTTCCATACGTTGTCTCATCGTTTTTTTCTGCTGGAGCCGCATATCTAATCTACCGGACCACTGTTAGCCGGCTAAATCGAAAGACTAAGGAAGCGGAATCACTAAGTCGTTTGCATTTAGCGACGGCCGAAGCTCTAGCGACGGCCATCGACGCAAAGGACCAGGATACGCATTGTCATGTGCGGCGGGTGGAGATTTATGCTGCGGGCATGGGCGAGGTATTTGGCCTCGGCTATGAAGAACTAGCCGCACTAAAAGCTGGTGCGCTGTTACACGACATTGGAAAGCTTGCCGTACCTCCTCATATTCTCAACAAGCGCGGCCATCTAACAGTGGCCGAGTTTGACAAAATGAAGATTCATACAGTTGTAGGAGCACAGTTACTGAGCCGGGTCGAATTTCCGTATCCAGTCGTTCCGATCGTCCGCCATCATCACGAACAGTGGGACGGTCGCGGATACCCGGATGGATTGCAAGGCGAACAGATACCAATTACTGCCAGGATCATTTCTGTGGTCGACTGCTTTGACTCAATCAGGGAAGATCGTCCATTTCGCCGCGGCATGACCATGGATGAAGCTATTGCCTTGCTTCTACGTGGTTCGGGAACGCATTTCGATCCGCAGGTGGTTCGCGAGTTCATCAAACATTCGCCGCGATTCGAGAGGCAAATCTCCGCGCTCGGGCTGCAGGTACGAACCGTTTCAAACGCCAGCGATGAACCCTTCAAACTTGATGACGTAGACTTAGCACAAACCCGGGACCGTGGTTGCTACATGGCCTACGATCAAATCAAAAAGGCCCACCGCGAAGTGTATGCACTTTATGAAATAGCTAGAACGTTTGGCACTTCTCTCGATGTCGAGCACACGTTAGAAATTCTTGTCGATAAAGTGGGCCATGTTGTGCCGTTCGATACATGCATTGTTTATCTCTACGACGATGTAAATGGTTGTGCCGTTGCACGTCATGTAGTCGGGAAGAATAGTGAGGTGCTCAGGGGTCGTAAAATCATACCCGGTGAGGGTGTCACCGGATTCGCGTTGGCCAATCGGAGGCCCGTGAACCAGCTGAGTCCGGCATTAGACTTTACTGAGCTGTCGACAGACCCGAACATCAAGTATCGCTCAATGGCGGCGCTGCCATTGTTCAAAGACGACTCGTTGATTGGCGCACTCTCCGTCTACTCAATGAACCTGCAGCAATACAGTGACGATCATCTTCGCATGCTCGAAACGGTCACGCGACTCGCGTCAGACGCTCTCGCCAACGCAATGCAACACGCACAGGCCGAATCTAATGCGTTAACCGATCCACTAACCGGTTTACCTAATGCTCGTTACCTTTCGCTGCGTTTCGAAGAAGAGGCCGCCAGAGCGCTCCGCACCGAACGAAGTTTTCAGGTCGTGATGCTGGATCTCGATGACTTTAAGATTGTGAATGATACCTGTGGTCACAAAATTGGCGACAAGATGTTGCGCGAGATAGGGCACATTATTCAGAGCCAGTTGCGTGAATACGACTTTTTGGCAAGATATGCGGGTGACGAGTTTGTCGCACTCGTGCAAGAAGTGGCAGATAGTCAGATCGAGGAATTGTGTGCGCGTATCGAAGATGCGGTGTTAAAGTTTTCTTTGTCAGTGGATCGCGATCGAGAAGCAAGGGTTGGAATCAGTGTCGGCACTGCTACGTTCAGAGCTAACGGTGAGACACTCGATCAGTTGGTAATGGCCGCAGACGACGAAATGTACCGCATGAAGTCGATTCATCGCCTCGAACGAAGCATGCCCCCTCCCCTTCCTTCATCAACGCCCGCTGAAGGTTTTGCACCAAAACTCTCGTAATTCCATCCATTGCCAGCGGGAAGGCAGACGCCTGACCGGCCATAGTGGACATGGTTGTCGAATCGATCTGTTTTTCTGCGACAATGGATTCCAACGGTATTGCACCAGAATTAATACGATTTTCAGCTGAATTGTCGAATTTGCGGGTGTGAATCTATCCGCGGTTAATTCTTCTTCTTGACATAGTCGACCTGCATCGCTTTCAATCGAAGTCAGTTGGTTCCCGTCGCGCTCCTTGAATGCGAGGGATCGGGCAAGTATCCCGTCACGCCCTGCATTACCGCGCCAAGGCCGCGACCCTCAATGTGCGGCGTCTCAAGCCTGACGCGGCGACAACTCGATTGACGCATGTCAGCTCCTTCCGACAACCATAAAGCAACAGTTCTTATTGTTGACAATGATGCCGAAGCTCGGCAGCATCTGCATCAACTCTTTGCCGAAGCGGGTTATCAAACCGTAACGGCTGGTGAAGCTGCTCCCGCGCTCCGCATCTTGAACAACGAAACGTGCGATCTCGTGATCCTTGATCTTGAGATCCCAGGTGTTGACGGTATTGCTTTGTGCAAACTGCTGCGAGCACAGCCCGCAACAAACAAAATTCCGATCCTTGCACTTTCAGAAAAGGACGATGAAGCGCGGAAAGTTGAAGCGTTTGCAGCCGGCGCTGACGACTACATTACTAAGCCGTCGTCCCCGGGTGAACTTATCTCGCGTGTCAGTCTTCATCTGCGAGCTGCACAACGCGAATGGGCGCTAATTGGCAGTAATAGAGAACTAAGTTTTCTCTCCGACGTCGGGCGCGGGTTGCTTCGCGCTCTCGAACCAGAACAACTTGTTAGACGAATCGCCGGTGCAACCTTTGAAGCTACCAATGCGTCGCTTTGTGCGGCGTACGTGACTGTGGCTCCTGAGAGCCATGCACTTTGCGTTTTCGATCGGGAGGGTAGCGCAGAGGGTGGAGCTTTACTGGACCGTGCGGCCCTTCAAGATTGGTTAACCGGGAGTGCCGGGACAAATTCGACATTGTTTACGGTCAAGAAGCAGTTTTTTCTGCACGATGAATTTCATCGTGTTGAGTACGTCGCGCCCCTCCGTTTTGGAGGCCGAGCGAAAGGCGCTCTCATCGTTGCATTTGACCGACGAGAAGACTGTAGCGACACCGAGCAACGCCTCATTGATGCGGCGGCACAACAGACAGCGCTGGCCGCGCACATTTGTTCGTTGTATCAATCTGCGCGCGATAGGTCAGTCAGTCTGGCCAAGGAAGTTGAAACACGGACGGCCGAGACGGAATCTCAGCGGCGATTCACCGAAGCAATCATTGATAGTTTGCCTCTGTCTCTGTACGCGATCGATCGCGATTACAACATCGTCGCCTGGAACCGTAACCGTGAACTTGGTGAGCTTGGTATGCCGCGCGGCTCCGTGCTGGGTAAAAACATATTCAGCATTCTGACGCGACAGAAACGTGAAGTGCTGGAGGAGGAGTTTGCCCGCGTCTTCCGAAGTGGCGAAATCGATCGAATCGAACAAGAAACAACCACCAGCAAAGGCGAAACGCGGCACTGGTTGATTAGCAAGATCCCAATGTGGGCTGACACGAGCGGCGAGGTAACTCATGTCATAACCGTGGGCGAAGAGATTACGGATCGAGTTGAAGCGAATCGGGCTGTCGCGCGAGCCGAGAAGCTTGCTGCCATCGGCCGTCTTGCGGCAGGAGTCGTGCATGAAATTAACAATCCATTAGCTACGATCTCAGCCTGTGCTGAATCACTTGAAAGCCGCGTTAAGGAAGGCGCGTTTGATAGCTCTGCCGAGGTTGGAGATTTGCGCGAATACCTTGGGCTGATTCGCAGCGAGGCATTTCGTTGTAAGACCATCACTAACGGATTACTCGACTTCAGTCGAACGCGAGCGGGCGAACACGTATATGTCAATCTTGCTGAGGTCATCAACTCCGCGGCACGTTTGCTCTCCCACCAGAAGCGAAACGTCACCGTCGAATTTCGGATTGATATAACGGATGGTCTGAATCCTGTCTCCGGCGATGCTGGTCAGCTACAGCAAGCTCTTATCGCGTTATGCACAAACGCTCTCGACGCGATGCCGGAACCAGGAGTGTTGACGATTACCGCACGCAATGGGGTCGACGTGGTCCATGTCGAGGTAAAGGACACAGGCGTCGGCATACCGGCTCGGAATTTACCAAAAATATTCGAGCCATTCTTTACCACTAAAGAGATAGGCCGAGGAACTGGGCTTGGACTCGCAGTATGTTATGGTATCTTAACCGAGCACGGCGGTACTCTTGATGTTCAGTCAACAGTAGGAGTCGGGACCACATTTATAATCACCCTACCTGCGGCCCAGTAAACGGAGAGAAGAATAGTTGAGCGATCAACAGCAGGCACGAATTCTGATTGCAGAAGACGAGGCAAACCTGCGCCTTGTGCTGCAAAAGGAGTTGGAGCGTCTGGGCTATCGCGTACAAGCTGCGCCAGATGGGGAAGCGGCATTGCGAAGGCTCGAAGAGAGCAATGTTGATGTATTGCTCTGCGATATCAATATGCCTCGTATTGACGGGATGGAACTCCTGCGACGTGTTCACCAGCGCCCAAATCCTCCCGAAGTGATCATGTTGACGGGCCAGGCAACTGTGGAAACAGCTGTCGAGGCGATGAAGCTCGGTGCCTACGATTATCTGACGAAGCCTTACAGCATTACGGAACTTGACGTTAGAGTTCGACAGGCTGCCGATAAGCGGCGTTTGCGCGTGGATAATGTACGACTTCGTGAACAACTTGCACGGCAGTCGGCATTGCCCGAAATTATATCCGTATCTGAAGTAATGAAGGAGGCAATTCGCCTGATTGAACGAGTTGCTCCGTCAGAAGCTTCGGTGCTGATCACCGGAGAATCAGGAACAGGCAAAGAGCTTGTCGCGCATGCTATTCATCGACTGTCGAATCGCGCTGATTCATCGTTTGTCGATTTGAACTGCGCGGCGTTTCAAGAAGCTCTCCTGGAGTCGGAGCTCTTTGGTTATGAAGCCGGGGCGTTTTCAGGAGCTAAAGGAAGAAAGTTGGGACTTATAGAAATCGCCGACGGAGGTACGCTTTTCCTCGATGAGGTGACGGAGTTGCCGGCTCAATTGCAAGCGAAATTATTGCGAGCCATCGAGACGAGGACTTTTTTCCGAGTGGGCGGGGTCAGGAAAGTCGAAGTGAACGTTCGGATCGTCGCGGCGACAAACCGCAATTTGGACGCTGTGGTAAACGACGGATCGTTCAGATCCGATCTGCTTTATCGCATCAACGGATTTCAGATCAACCTCGCGCCCTTACGAGAACGGGCCGAAGATGTCGAACCACTTACGAAGCATCTTCTAAAACAGATTGCCGGAGCAGAGCCCCCTGAATTGACACCGGAAGCTGCTGCAGCACTTCGCTCGTATACCTGGCCAGGGAATGTAAGGCAGTTGAAAAATTGTCTCGAGCGTGCGGTCATTCTCTCAAATAACGGACGCATCACACTCGCAGAATTGCCACCTGAAGTTGCGCGTCCGATATTGTTTATACCAACACCTGTTTCGCAATCCGCGGCGCCGCCGGGCGATATGGCATCAGCGCCGGCACCCGCCAACTCCGGTTCTTTGAGAGAGGTGGAGCGTCAACAAATACTTGCGGCCCTGGAGCAAACAGGCTGGCATCGCGGCAAGACAGCGGAAATTCTCGGCATCTCACCTTCAACACTCTACCGGCGATTGCGTGACTATGATCTCGAGCGTCGTCGCTGATTCACTTTTAGTTGTTTCCGATCGATTTTTCCACGATCGTTCTTCGGTAGCGAACTCACAAATTCGACCTGACGCGGATACTTGTAAACTGCGATTCTCGCTTTAATGAATTCTTTTATCTCCGACGCAAGTTCTTCAGTGGCAGCGAAACCTTCCCGCAAAACGACGAAAGCCTTAGGCTTGATAAGCCCGCCACCTGCGTCATAGCCAACCACGGCACACTCCGATACGGCCTGATGTTGCAGTAGGCAGTTCTCGATTTCACCAGGCGCGACAAATACTCCTGAGACTTTCAGCATGTCGTCTGTGCGTCCGTGGTACCAGTAATAGCCTTGGTCGTCTTTGTGGAACTGGTCTCCAGTGGTGCACCAGTCGCCTGCGAAAGTTGCTTTTGATTTCTCATGCGCGTTCCAGTAACAGAGAGCCGCTGAATCACCCTTGATCTTCAGTGTACCCATCTCTCCTGTTGCGACTTCGTTACCCTGGGCATCTACGATCGTGGCTTCATACCCGCTTACGATCCGTCCGAGACTTCCGGGCTTCACATCACCCGGTCGGTTTGTGATGTAGATATGAAACATCTCAGCCGACCCGATCCCGTCGTAAATCTCGACCGCAAACGTGGTCATCCATCTTTCGTAAAGTTCAACTGGTAACGCCTCACCGGCTGAATAACAGAAGCGCAGACTACTAAGGTCGCTGTTCTCGTTTCTATTGTTCACCATCGCATTGACCATCGTGGGCACTGTCGTCAGGATCGTCGGTTGATATTGGCGGATTACTTCAAACAACTTCTCAGGTGTTGAGCGATCGGCGAAGAGCGCCGTCGCGCCGCCTACTGCGAAAGGAAACAGAAGATTTGTTCCCGTTGCATACCCAAAGAACAGTTTAGGTACGGAAACAGTCAAATCATTTGTGTTTACATTCATTGTGCGTTTCGCAAAGACTTCTGTGTTGTACGGCAAGTCGTGTTGCAGGTGAACTGCGCCTTTGGGGTGTCCGGTTGAGCCGGACGTAAACAGCCAAATTGCCACATCATCACGGTGAGTGTCGGCGGCTGTACATTCCGCAGATGCCGACAACACAGCTTCCTCGAATTGAACGCAGGCAATGCCAGGCTTGGCGGTGCGGTCTTCGTCGACTGCTTTACTTCCGACAACAAGTACCGCGCGAAGATAAGAAGACGTCTGAGCCGCCCATGCAAAGGTTGCGAGCACTGAATCGTGAACGATCGCGACGCGTGCGCGTGTGTAATCCAGGTAGTAAGCATAATCGGTAGCAGGCAGGAGCGGATTGACCATAGTAATGACAGCTCCGATGCGTGTGGCGCCAAACCACGCCCAAACGAATTCCGGGCAATCTGGCAATACAAACAGGACACGCTCCTCAATCTCCAAACCGAGGTCTCGCAAGATGTTGCCCGTTTTGTTAGCAAAGCGGACCGTCTCGCCGTAAGTCCAATGTTGGTCTTCGAAATACAGGCAGGTCTTGTTTTCTCTACCGGCGTGAAGATTCTGGTAGAGAAAGTAATCGGCCATATTGAACCGCTCAGGAAAGTTTACGTCCATTCGCATTCTAAACGGTCGCGTCTACACGAGGATGGCTTTATGCACCCGAGCCTTGTGCTCGGCCAGTGCGACGCCCAATCAATCTTCAAAAGGATTGAACAGACCAGTTCGCCGGCGCGCTGGAGCTTATCAGACAATCGGGCGGTGAATCTTAGCGTTCGGAGCTATAGCCTACGGGCAACAATCAAAGGTTCCAGCTGCAAAGCGAGACCGTTCCTAAAAGAACCCGCAGCCTCGTTCCAATAGGTTATTTACTTGGCTTCGTTTTCAACTTGGTGGCAATGTAGGCTTTAAGTCTCTGTTCGTGTTCATCGCTAATTGAGTTGAAGCGAACCGCGAATCCGATCTCTTCCGAGAATTCAACTACTTCCGCCCAGATATGCAGTGGGTCTTGATGCGGTAAGCTGATCTCCAGCCAAACCAGTTCCTTGACCTCAACCTTGCCGCCTGAAAGAACGAAGCAACCAGTCGTACTCAGATTCGTCACCGTGGCATGTTCATGGAACAGAACGCCTTCCCAGCGAGCGGGCAGATTTACTTTTACGCGAGGAGCGCTTCTCCTGTCTCGTTGCATGTTGTGTGAAATGTATAGCTAATTATTGGATGAAAAGGGGCACCCTGCACGCCCGTGATTTATATCTAAAAAAGTACGAGCCTCCCAAATCTCCGGAAAGAACTTCTTATCAAGGGTTGTCTTCAAATAGCCTACACCTTCGGAGCCACCCGTGCCCCGTTTTGCGCCGACCATCCGCTCCACCATTCTGATATGGTGCGAGCGCCAAAGCGAGAAGTATTCGTCATGATCGATAAGTGCCTCGATTAATTGAAACTCCTCGGTTTTGTCTTCGAAATGCGTAAGTATTTCCAGAATGGCATGTGTCCGGTGTTTGTATCGACTAGCCTGTTCAGCATCCTGGTTCTTAGCTATCAATCCGCGAGCCTCGAGAACATCAAATAGTATGTCGTGCAAAGAAGGCGACTTCATCCGACTCTGCAGCCGCTTGTATGAAAAAGCATCCTCTTCAAACTCACGTAGAATGCTAACGTCCTTCAAACCTGAAGAGAATTCGATTTCACGAAACTGCATCGATTGAAAACCACTGGCCGGGTTTAATTGATCCCGAAATGAGAGGAAGCTAATGGGCGTCATGGTTTCCAGGATATGAATCTGAGCAATCAGCAGTTTTTCAATCTCAACGATCCGATGTATGGCCCTCGTAGCGATCGGAAGCTTGTTAGCGGTTAGTAGTGCGATAGCGGCGTCAAGTTCGTGCAGAATTTGTTTGAACCAAAGTTCGTATGCTTGATGAGTAGTGATGAACAACAGCTCGTCGTGGTGTGCCGGATCCGAGAGGCAATCCTGCAGCGCAATCAAGTCGGGTACGCGCAGGTACTTGTTGTAGGAAAGCGGCGCATTCTCGCCGTAGTTGTCTGACATGATTGAACTCACGATTGCGCGATTAACGCGCATGCTTCATCCGGTTAAAAGGCGGCGCCCGCGGCTTCGTGTTGCACGTAAGCGCGCATGTCTCTGATCTTTTTCAGCTCTTGTACGAACAAATCCAACTCCTGATCGGTGGTGTAAAAATGCGGCGAAATACGAATGCCTGCCCCGGGACGATAGTCGATAATGAATTCACGTCTGATTAGCTCTTTCGCAATCGCACCGGCGCTCGGATGTGCAACTGTCACTGTACCACCGCGCATGCGAGAGTCTTTTGGACTGGTAACCTGGAACCCCGCTTCTTCCGCGAGCTGGATCAGATAATCAGTTTGCCTGACATTCTTTGTTCGAATTTTTGTGGCGCCAATTTCATTTATGATTTTATAACCTGACTCAGCGGCATACAGCGCCGGAATCGCGGGTGACCCGTGAAGAAACCGCGTTATATTGGGTGCGTAACGTAAGTCAGTATCAAACGCAAATGGCTGTTCGTGGGCCATCCAGCCGGTTGTTTTCGGCTCAAGCTTCTGTTGTAGATCCGGTCGAACGTACAGATAACCTGCTCCTGGCCCGCCGCAGAGCCACTTTACGGATCCACCGGTTGCGAAATCGGTATTCAACTCTTTTACGCTGAATGGAACAGTGCCAGCGGACTGATACGTGTCAAGGACTACCAGAGCGCCGACTTCATGCGCACGATCGATGATTGCCTTGGCGTCTTGCAGGAAAGCGCTTTTAAACAGCACATGGGAGAACGGAACCAACAGCGTACTCTCATCAATCGCAGCAAGCATTCGGTCCAACGGTACCGTCATCCCGTCGTCAGATCTTACCGTCTCGATCCGCAACGCTCCGGTCCGAGCGTGGGCTTCGTAAACATACATCACTGACGGAAAGTTGAGTTCCGAATAAACAATCTTATTTCGTGTAGTGGTAGGTTCGACAGCGGAAAGTATTAGCGACTGGCACACAGAGACATTCTGATGCATCACGACGGTTCCTTCGTCGGCGCCAATGATTTGCGCAATCTGATTTCCGACGTTGACGGGCATGTCCCACCAGCCTTCCGCCCATGCACGCACGCCCCTTGTCGCCCAAACGTCGGCATACTCCTGCAGGCGATCGTAGGTACCCTTAGGCATTGCTCCGAGGCTGTGAGAGATTAAATAGACAGTTTTCTCGAGAATCGGAAACTCAGAACGCCATTGCAGCAACTCGTCCGTCAAGGAAGAACCCTCCGTCACACTTTACGGTACAAGAGCGTTAGGGACTGAACTGAACACTGACGTGATGACTCAACGTGATTGACGATATCAGTCGCTATCGCTCGTGTAAGTTTAATGTAACACAACGCGAGTTGAAGAGAAGAGATTGTGTGGGCTGCCACGGCGGCGTTCCAGAGCGGTCTGACGTACGTGTTAAAGTAACTAGTGAATAAATATGTGGAAGTTCGCCCATCCAATACGTCATCGCATACCCGATACCATATGGCCAACAGCTACTGAGGCAGCGCATTCACTCCTGTTTAGCCCGATTCAAATCGGACCCCTGCGGGCGAATAGTCGGACCTGGGTTCCCGCTATGGTCCCGTGGCGAGCCACGGAAGACGGCTTTGTGACTGACCGAAACCTCGATTGGTATCGTCGCTTCGCCAAAGGGAAACCTGGTGTGCTGATCGTCGAAGCCACTGGTGTGCGCGACATCCCGAGTGGCCCTCTGTTACGTATCGGAGACGACCGTTTTATCTCCGGATTGCGAAAACTCGTGAACGTTGTTCGCGAAGCTAGTGAGGGCGAGACCAGGCTCTTTGTCCAGGTCATCGACTTCCTCATGGTTAAGCGGCGGCCAGAGCCAGCGAAATACTTTGATAAGTTTCTCGAGGTTGAAGAAAGACACCGTCGTATGCTGCGGAAACTGACGGCCGACGATGAATGGGAAACTGCATCCGATTTTACGGTTAAAGAATTCTTGAAAGCCGCAAGCGACGCGATGCTGGACCGCGTGTTGACGGAAAGAGAACTTGAGTCGCTGCGATTCGGGTACCGCGAACGCGTGACCGATACGCATCTCAAGCACATTCGTGAACTGCCGAGAGATCTGCCCCGGGTGTTTGCCGCGGCGTCTGCCCGCGCGCGCGAAGCTGGATTTGATGGTATCGAATTGCATTACGCTCACGCTTATACGATGGCAGGATTTCTCAGTGCATTAAATCAGCGCAACGACGGTTATGGAGGTTCGCGTGAAAACCGCGTCCGTCTTCCATTGGAGGTTTACAACGAGGTGCGAAAACGCGTTGGCAAGGATTACACGGTTGGCGTACGGTTTTTGGTAGATGAGGTAATCGCAGGAGGCAATCGTGTCGACGACGCAACGTATTTTGCAGTTGAGTTTGCCCGAAATGGCCTTGATTTCCTCTCGCTCTCGAAAGGCGGAAAATTTGAAGACGCACAACAGCCGAAAGTAGCTCAGGCTGTCTATCCGTATACGGGTCACAGCGGTTATGAATGCATGCCGACAGTGTTGTCAGATGCAGTTGGACCATTCGGTCGGAGTGTGCCGCTGGTCGCTGAGGTAAAGCGGGCGGTGAATGCAGCTGGTTTCAAAACCCCTGTTGTGGTGACAGGAGGCATTACAACTTTTCAGCAAGCCGAACAGATTGTGAGAAAGAAACAGGCTGATATAGTCGGGATGGCTCGTCAGGCGCTCGCGGATCCCGATTGGTTTATAAAAGTGGTAAGCGGACGCGGTGATGAAGTACGAAGATGTACATACACGAATTACTGCGAAGCGCTTGATCAGGCGCATCGTCCGGTAACTTGCAAGCTTTGGGATCGTGTGGGGCTGGATGAGCCTCGAGCGGCGACAACAGACGACGGAAAGCGAAGATTAATAGCTCCAGAATGGAGTTAATAGATCATTGAATACGCAAGCCCAACCTTCTAGTGAGGTCGCAAAGTTGCCGTTGTGGTAAAACCCGCCTTTGATCATTGGGGTCCATGATCGTTCCATTCTCCCGAACAGACAAGCCAGTGAGATTCATAGTTTTTGTAAACGTGGTCAGGTGCTCGATAAGCTTCAAAACTGTCGATACGAATTTCCAGCGGGGTGTGAAGATTCCATCAGGGCTCAGTCCAAGGTGGTTATGAACGCAGGATCACGTCTTTTCAAGTCATCAACGGTTACCCGGCCACTGCGGGTCATGACACTCAACGCAAGTTCCAGTGGCGATAATGACAGGAAATCGCGGGCATGTTCAAACCAGCGCATGCTTTCGTATGCAGCTGCCTGATAATCTTCGATTACCGGTCGTCGTATCAGTTCGAAATCAACCAATGCCGCATTCACCTTCGGGGTGACCGCAACGCGGTTTGCCAACTCGATCGAGTCTTCCATAGCCAGCTTTGTGCCTGAACCTATCGAGAAATGGGCGGTATGCAGCGCGTCGCCGAGAAGTACGACGTTCTCAAAAAACCAGTGACGATTTCTTACCAGCAAAAAATTAATCCAACGCGACTTGTTGGTTAGTAAAGGCTGTCCTCCCAGGTCCATGACAAATACATCTTCAAGGAATTCACGAGTATTGTGTTCGTCCATTGTTTCAAATGAAGCGCCGGTCCACGTTTCAGCATCGCACTCCACAATGAAAGTACTGGTCTGTTGATTAAACTTGTACGAGTGTGCCGCGAAAACACCGTTGCTGCGTTGACGAAACGTGAGAGTAAGTCCGTGGAAGAGTTGTGGTGTGCCGTACCAAATATAACGATTCGGTCTAACATCGAGGATTGGTTGCAACTGCTCGGCATAGAACTGCCTGACAGTGCTGTTAACACCATCGGCTGCCACTAGCAAATCTGAGCTTTCCCGCAGGGCCTCGATATCGGTGACATCTGTATTGAACAGAACTTCGATGCCCAATTGCTCCGCTCTTTGCTGAAGAATCTTCAACAACTGCAGGCGCGCGATCCCCGAGAAGCTGTTACCGTGAATCGAAATTTTCGCGTGCCGGTGTACGACGTCCACATTGTCCCACGCCGCGAAGTACTTTGTGATTTCGTGGTGTGAAGGTTCGTCAGCAGAGCGCAAATTGCTGAGCGTCTTTCCGGAAAAAACAACGCCCCAACCAAACGTGTCATCAGGTCCGTTTCGCTCGTAGACAGTAATTTGATGAGCTGGTTGGGCCTTTTTCGTCAGGATGGCAAAATACAGCCCCGCTGGACCGGCACCGATGATATTAATTTTCATTTGATAGTTGGTCCGTGAGACTGGACGCTATTCCTTGAGCAGTTGACCCGCGATCACAAGTTTCTGTATCTCCGACGTTCCTTCGTAGATTCGTAACGCGCGAATGTCACGATACAAACGCTCCACGACGCTGCCACGAACCAAACCCGCGCCGCCATGAATTTGCACCGCGTTGTCAACGATGCGGCCTGCTGCTTCCGTGGCATAAAGTTTTGCTTCGCTTGCTTCACGCGTGGTTCGCTGCTTGCCGTCATCTCTTGCGTACGCTGCCCGATACACGAGCAGCCGAGCGGCATCAAGTTCAGTAACCATGTCGGCCAATTTTTCCTGCACCAATTGATGCTCAGCGAGTAAGCGCCCGAACTGCCGGCGGCTCGTTGCATGCACCAAAGCTTCGTCGAGCGCTCTACGCGCGATGCCACAAGCGGCCGCACCGACGCTAGAGCGAAAGGTATCGAGCGTTTGCATTGCCAACTTAAAGCCATCGCCTTCACTTCCAACCATGTCTTCCACCGGAACGCGGCAATCCGCAAAAGCTATTTCCCCAATCGGGTGATCAGCCATTAGCGAAGTTCGCTCAACGACGGAGAAGCCCGCCATTTTTGCGCTGACAACAAAAGCAGACAGCGATGCTCGTCCAGCATCGATTGCTCCTGTTTTGGCGAACACAGTGTAGAAATCCGCGAGCCCGGCATTCGAAATAAATCGCTTCCTTCCATTGATTACATAACTATCGCCGTCCCTACGCGCAGTGGTTTGGATGGCTGCCACATCCGAGCCTGCTTCAAGTTCGGTCAACGCAAATGCCGCAATGGCTTTTCCTGCAATTGCACGCGATAACCAGAAGTCGGCGACATGTTCGGGTGCTGCCTGACTTACGGCATAAGTTCCAAGTCCCTGCATGACAAAAGCAACATCGGCTAATGGTGAGGCGTACGCGAGTTGTTCACGGAGCAGGCATAAGGAACGGACGTCCAGAGGAGAATCTCTTTCAACCGCATAGCGCAACAAATCTGCTGCTGCGAGTACATTTACGTAATGTCGGAAACTCTCATCAACATTGTGTTCTGCAGACGCGCGGGTTTCGATCTCTTGCTCAACAAACTGAGCGACACTTTTTGAAAGACTACGGTGCTCTGGAGTGAAGAACGGAAGTTGGTTGATGAAATCGTCCATAGATCAGATGTCAGTCCGTCGTTTGTCGGTAGTCAGCGGTCCATTTCCAGCAGGTTGTTGTATGAGCTCCGGTTTAGCCCGGAAGTCCATCCAGAACGGCTTCGCCGCGAGATGTGCGGCGGTGGCTCGCCTCGCGGAAAAGGCTGCTGAGGTTCTGGCTGCTACCTCGTTTCGGTTGGCACTAAACGTTGAACTACAGGGCCTCAGTCAAAACGAAATCAGCGACCTGGCCGATCCTTGAGGTAAAGCCATTAGCTTCGAAATCGGATTCACAACCTTTGACTATCGAGAAATAAACACCGCGTCAGTCAAATTTTGCTTCACGCTTCGCGACGAATGCTTCGTAAGCTTCTCGGTAGTCGCGGTGTTGCATGCACAATGCCTGTGCCTGTGCTTCGCACTCAAGAGCTGTCTCCAGGTTCATGTTCAACTCACGATTGAGCATTTCCTTGGTTTTTGCGAGTGCGAATCTGGGACCCTTCGCCAATCGTTCAGCAAAGTTACGAGTGGTAATCAGTAACTGATCGCTAGCTACTACACGATTGTAAAGGCCAATGCGCTCAGCCTCAGCGGCCGAGATGAAATCACCGGTGTACAGCAATTCAGTGGCTTTCGCGAGCCCCACAACGCGCGGGAGCAGGTAGGCGGCTCCCATGTCTGCGCCCGAGAGTCCGACTTTGACAAACAGAAATGCGATCCGTGCTTCGTCGCTTGCTATGCGAATATCCGAGGCCAGTGCGATACATGCGCCCGCACCCGCCGTGGTTCCATTGAGGCTCGCAATTACCGGCTGAGATAACCCCCGCATATTTCGCACGAGTTCACACGTCACCCGAGTAAACTCGAGTAGACCAGCCATGTCGCGCTCGAATAGCTTACCGATGATGTCGTGGACATCTCCCCCTGAACAAAACGCGCGGCCCTCACCGGTGATGACAACTACACGAACGCTGTTGTCTGCAGCGATGGTCGCAAAGCAGTCTGTCAGCTCACGATAAACTTCGAACGTTAACGCATTCAGACGCTCCGGCCGATTCAAGGTTATCGTTGCGACGCCGTTAACGGATTGTTCGTAAAGAAAGCTGGCTGGCTGTTTCATGGGTCGGGATGAAATTATTCGGGCAACACGGCAATACCATCAATCTCAACTTTGGCGGCATCTAGAAGTAGCCCACTCACTTCTATCAGCACCATGGCAGGAAAGTGTTTACCCATCCGAGCTCGATATCGCTCACCAACTTCGCGCGTGCGGGCGCCATACTCATCTCGGCTTGTTACGTAAATCGTAAGCTTTCCAATATCAGTCGAAGCGCCGCCGGCGGCTGTAACAACTGCCAAAACATTAGCGAGGGCAAGGTCGAACTGTTCAACAAAATCAGAATTGACGAATTGCTGGTGCTCGTTCCATCCAACTTGCCCGGCAATAAATAGCACCCGTCCTGACGTGTTCGCGAGCATCCCATTTGAATATCCAGGGGGATAACCGAGCGACTTTGGATTTATCGTTTCGAAGGTCATTCGTGTGGCGAACAGAGTAAATCGGGCGGGGTGAATAGTAAATCCCAATCAATAGAAAAGAGCCGCCAAAATTAGCGGCTCTATTTTCACAGCCTGGTGCATTCTAAAGAATTCTGTCTAACCGGGAAGCGAGTTGGTTTGCGAGATTGCCGTTTGGATCCAGGCCACCAATCGGATCTCCCACAATGTTTCCCTGCTTGTCCAAAATGATAATGGATGGTAATTGGTCCACGCCGGCTCTCTTTGAAATGGCGCCATCAGGATCGCGCAGTACTGTAACCTTAAGACCGTACTTTTGAGCGAAGCCTCGCAGTTGCTCATCACTGGCGAAGTTCTTAGATTTCGAGTCCTCAGATTCAGTACTCACCCAGTAGACAACCACGCCGCGGTCGCTGTACTCGTCTGCCAGTTTCCTGACGCCTTGCAGTTGCGTTTTCGACAGCGGTAACCATGAAGCACCAAAGGCCAGAACCACAACTTCGCCGCGCAAACTTTGCGAAGTTACCGTCTGACCATCAACCGAGCGCATGGAAAATTCAATTGGGCCAGCACTCCGGTTCTGACCGACTGTCACCGCTGTGATCGCTGCAGTTAGAAGACCTGCTACGATCCGTGTGTGATTACGTAGAATCATCTTCTCTCCTTTGCCGAGCAGGTTTTACCGAACCACTCGGTCAGTCCATTGGATGAGGCCAGTCTGGTTTTCGTTGGTCTACAAGTCTTGGTAACTTCCCAAACACATCACAATGTAAAGCGGTGTAATCATCCCATGTATCAATATCTCGTGCAATGAAGGGGCAATCGACCGGGAGATGCTTCACTGCAGTACGCTGGGCATCAAGGAACCCTTTCAACCCTTTGGCTGAATCAAGATGCGACAACGCGTCGCGGAAGCCGAGGTCGACTAGCACCGGATGACCTCCACGACCATGCCAGGTTGGTATGACAATTCGACTGTCGTTGCGCCATTCTCCCGCAAGCGACTGAACGACGGTTGTTGTTACGGCTGGATGGTCAACAAGCGCAATCAATACAGCACCGTTCGAACCTTCAATCTCACCAATACCTGAGGCAATGGAAGCACTCATTTCGCTATCGGCGATTGGGTTAAGAGCAAACTTAGCTGAAGTGGAGCGCAACGCATTCCGAACGTCGTTAGCGCGATGACCGACGACTACAACCAGATCTGTTACACCACCGGTTACGAGATAATCGATGCAGCTTTCGATGACAGTCTTATCGCCAAAAGGAAGGAGAGGCTTGAATTGTCCCATCCGCCGGGATTGCCCGGCAGCGAGAAGGATTGCTGCTAATCGCTTTTGATTTGTGGTCTTGGATCTTTGTTCGATCATATAGAGAACTTCAAGTCAGTAACACTCAAAGATCAAAGACCCAAAATTGCCGTCAACCAATATCTTTTAATGCGCGAATCGTATACTGCCGCGCCATTTGTTTGCGCCACTGATAGACAAAGTCAGTGTTGTCGAGCGGGCGAGCTTTAATATATGCAGCTTCCGCGGCAGCGTTTATCTGCTCCTCACCCAAAGTTTTACCAACGAGCGCATCTTTGGCTTCAGTTATCTCCACAGGGGAAGGCGCAATGCCGCCGAGGATGATCCTTGCGTCGGAAACGACCTGACTATCGTCGTAACTCACATAGGCAGCAACGCCGAGAACAGGAAAATCAAACGCCCCGCGGCGACGCAGCTTTTGATATGACGCACGCCAGCCGTTCGCGGGTGGCAATTGAATATCAACGAGCAACTCATCCGGTCGTTTTCGGAGATAGTCGATTCCGTCGTCGTTATATAAACCCGCGGCGTTTATGAACCGGTCGCCGAGCGGGGAGGCGAAACGAAGCGTCGCGCCGATCGCGACCATTACCGGAACCAGGTCCGACGACTGCACGGCCCAACATTTCGTGCTGCCTGGTGCCACCCAACATACGTCCCCGTCTTTTTTCAAACAGAAGTTGATGCCTTTGCGCCACTCGAAATTTTGATCGTAGTAGTTGCAACGGGTATCAAGCAGTAAGTTGCCACCAATCGTTCCCATATTTCTCAGGATCGGGGTGGAAATTGTTCGTGCAGCCCTGGCAACAACCGGGTAGTCGCGATTGATGATTGGGTGCTCACAGATATCTGTAAGACTTACCGACGCTCCGATGGAAATGCCGGATTTGGCGTCACCTGAGATCTGATGCAATTCGGGAAGTTGCATCACCGAGATCACAGACTTCGGAGTTTGCTGCCGCCGTTTCATATTCGGGTAGAGATCCGTGCCTCCGGCCACGAACTGACCAGCAGGACCTGCATCACCCATAATCCTGACTGCCTCCGGAATGGTCAGCGGAGTGTGGTATTCGAATTTCGGCAGGCGCATCATAAATTTATCAGCTCGATTTCGATTGCGACTGAAGCTCTTCGATGCGGCCGTCGAGGTAGCGCTGCTCAGCCTGCATATTTAGAAAGTTCTGATTGAGCACATCCATCTTGCGTTCCACGCCGCGAACGGCATTCTTTAAATCCATTTGTGCCCCGGCAAACCCATCCTTCATTTCCGAACGCAACTCACCGATGCTGGTATTCATTTCCGAACGCAACTCACCAATGCTGGTATTCATTTCCGAACGCAAGTCACTGAGGCTCGTACTCATTTCTGCACGCAATTCGGCGATTGCGGCGAGCGCCTGTTCCCAGATTGGCTTCGTATCGTACTGGCGGTCTTCGAGCTTAGTTATTCTGATTTCCACTGCGCCCAATCGTCCTTCCACTCGGTCGAACCGGTAGTCAATTGCATCGAATCGTGCAAACACGCGCTCTTCAAACGATTTGGAGTTTTCAATCTCCGTTGTTTTCTCATCACTCATTTCTGCCCTTCCTTTCTTTCAAATAGGTGAGGTAAGCAAAAGCCAGGCGGCTTTCAATTAAACTTAACGAACAAGGTCTCAATCGAGTTCAGTGGATCACGAATGAACAGCCGTTTTGGGCAATTCTTTTCCGTCGCCACCCTCAGCCGGTGTCAACACACGCAAAGGTTCCGGCCAGTCAACTGATGGAATCGATTGTGGACCGAAGCGAGGTTCCCGGCCACGTGTTTTGTCTTTCAAAGCCCGTAAAACCTTTTCAGGAGTAATCGGCACTTCGTCAATTCGAACGCCGACTGCGTTATAAACGGCGTTCGCGACAGCCGGCGGAACAGGTAGCAGTGGACCCTGCCCCACTTCCTTTGCACCATATGGACCATTCGGATCGGGATCTTCAATCAAATATGTCTTGACGTCGCACATCTCCAGAGTCGTCGGACTCTTGTACTCGAGCATCGACGGAAATTTGTGAACTACATTTCGATTCCCACGATAGGTCATCTCTTCCATCAGAATTTCGCCAAGGCCCATGTAAACGCTGCCTTCTACCTGGCCCATGACCAGCATCGGATTGATCGATTTTCCGATATCGTGGGCAATCCACACTCGCTCTACGACCACAATGCCCGTCGCGGGATCTACGTCAACTTCCGCTATTGCTGCCGAGTAGCTGTATGCAGGTGAGGGACCAACACCGGCGCCTTTGTATTTACCTGGCGATCGCGGCGGCGTGTAGGAACCAACAGTTCCGATGGTGCCAAACTTTGACTCTGCCAGAACGACGGCTTCTGCAAATGTGACGCCGGTTTCCGGATTTTCGACATCAAAAACCCGTCTATCAGCAAGTGAGAGGTTCTCTATTGGTACACCGATTTTTTCCGCTACCGCCATGACCAGCAATTCTTTCGCTCGTTCGGCAGCCTGGATTGCCGCGTTGCCTGTCATCAACGTGACACGACTTGAGTAACTGCCCAGGTCGACGGGTGTGAGATCCGTATCGGCGGTAACAACGCGGATGTCGAATGGATTTATGCCGAGAACCTCGGCGACGATGTATGCCAGAATGGAATCCGAGCCTTGCCCGATATCTGTAGAGCCACACATGACGCAAACGCCGCCCTGTCGATCGAGTCTGAGTTGGACTCCAGACTGCGGCATGTTGTTCCAGTAGATTGGAAGACCGGCGCCGCAAATGTAGGAGCTGCAAGCGATACCGATGCCTTTGCCGTGTGCCAGAGGACGGTTTGCACTGGTCCAACTGGAAAACTTGTTCTTCCATTCGGAACCTTCAACAACCTTGTCGATACATTTTCCAAGGCCCATGCTGCCAATGCGAAGATAATTTGCTGTGATGGAGTTTGGCGCGACGAGATGTTTTTGGCGCATATCTGCCGGATCAAGACCTAGTTGTTCGGCGATCTTGTCGAGCTGAACTTCGAGTGCATAACGCGGTTGAGGTGTGCCGTGTCCGCGCTTGGGACCACATGGTGGCTTGTTTGTGAAAACGCGCAAGCCATCAAACTTGTAGCGCGGAACTTCGTACGTGACAGTTTGTAATGCGCCCGTATAGAAGGTGCTGGCGACGCCATAACTTCCGTAAGCCCCGCCGTCAAGGAACGTTTGGAAGTGCATTGCCGTAATTGCACCATCTTTCTTCACGCCCGTCTTGACCTTCATCAAAACGGGATGACGTCCGCGGTGACAATAGAATACTTCCTCACGGGTTAACGTGACCTTGACCGGCCGTCCCGTAATCATCGAAAGCTTGGAGACGATAATTTCATGATTGAAGGGGTCGCTCTTGCCGCCGAAGCCGCCGCCGTTTGGTGTTGCGATCACACGAATGTGAGACGCAGCCAATCCAAGCACTTTCGCCAGTGCACGATGGACATAATGCGGAGTTTGTGTCGAGCTCCACAGGGTCAGCTTTTTGTCGGCATCGAAATCCGCGACTGCGGCGTGCTGCTCCATCGGCAAGTGCGTGTTGCCTTCATAAAAAAACATGTCATCGCGAATCAGATCTGCTTCCGCGAACCCTTCATCGACGTCGCCAAACTCCAGACATACTTTTTTGTGTACGTTGCCGCCATCACCGTAGTCATGAATGCGAGGTTCCTCGATCATCACGGCTTCTTCGATCGACGAAATTGCATGCAGCGGGTCATACTCCACCTCGATAAGATTGATCGCGTCAAAAGCGACGTCTTCATCGATCGCCGCTACAGCGGCGACTGGATCGCCGATGAAACGCACTTTGTCGATACACAATGCGTGTTCGTCCTGGCTCACGGGAAGAATGCCGTAGGGAATCGGAAGATCCCTTCCAGTAAGGATCGCGACGACTCCACGGAGCGATGCGGCTTTTGATACATCGATCCGCTTGATTAGTGCGTGCGGCACATGACTGCGAAGAATCTTGCAGTACAGCATGCGCGATAAAACAATGTCGTCAGCGAATTTTGTTTGTCCCACGCACTTTGCGCGTGCATCCACCTTGCGAAAGGGCTTGCCGACAACTTTTAAATTCTTGTTGTTACCGTTTTTCGACATCACTTAGCTCAAACCGTAAATGGATTCTTTCGGCAACTCAATTTCTTCACCACGCATGCGCGCAGCCGCCAACTCTACAGCCTCATAAATCTTGATGTAGCCAGTGCAGCGGCAGAGATTCCCAGAGAGCGCTTCCTGAATCTCAGCACGGGCCGGACGCGGATTCTTCTGCAACAGTTCTTCAGCCACCAACAAGAAACCCGGCGAGCAATAACCACACTGTGCAGCGCCGAGATCAGCAAACGTTTGCTGCAGCGGATGAAGTTCGGTGCCGTTAGCCATCCCTTCGATAGTTTTAACGTGGCGACCTGCAGCATCGAGTCCGAGCATCAGGCAAGATAGAATCGATCGGCCGTCAACCAACACGGCACACGTCCCGCATTCACCAAGTTCGCATCCATGCTTTGTTCCGGTGAGGTTGAGATCTTCCCGCAGCACCTCCAGCAGTGTCTTATGCGGAGCGAAGGCGACCTCTGCTTCTTCGCCATTAAGAAGAAAGTTGATGTGCTTCTTTTTTTTCATCCAGCTAAAAGCTAGAGTTCCAGCTTGAAAACTCCAAATGATCAGGGTCCGGTGGAGGACATAAGACTTTCACCTGTCTTAAGGTTTTCCCGCTACGGCCTCTTTCCTCTTCGACTTGTTCAGAATCGTATTGTCGATCAGGCGTGTCTTTCCAATATATGCGGCAACGGCAATGAGAATAGATTTATCGTCGAGCTTATCGAGTTTTTCCATTGTGTCGGCATCGGTAACGCTGACGTAATCGACGCGCGCTCTTGGTTCCGACTCGATCTTTGTGCGAACGAGTTCGGCTAATCTTGCTCCGCTCCGTTCACCGTCCTTGAAAGCAGCTTTGGCGTCGAGGAGCGCTTGATGAATCACAGCGGCCGCCCTTTGTTCATCCGCACTGAGGTAGAGGTTGCGCGATGAGATTGCGAGACCTGAATCTTCTCTGACTGTGGGTAGAACCACGAGCTCAGTATCAAACGCCAGATCCTTGATCAGCCGGCGAATGATCAAGGCTTGTTGCGCATCCTTCTGACCGAAGAAAGCAAAGTCAGGTCTTATCACGTTCAGCAGAATTGTAACCACTGTCGCGACACCACGGAAGTGACCGGGTCGTGAACTGCCCTCAAGTTGTTCTGATAGACCCTCCACCGTCACGTAAGTTGAAAAGCCTTTGCCGTACATCTCATCAACCGTGGGAGCAAAGATGTAATCGACGTTGTAGTCAGTCAACAAGGCCGTGTCTTGTGTCAGGTCCCTCGGATACCGCTCATAATCCTCGCCTGGTCCGAACTGGGTTGGGTTAACAAACACCGAGACTACGACAACGTCACACATTCGTCTCGCTTCGCGGACCAGACTCAAGTGGCCTTCGTGCAATGCACCCATCGTCGGTACAAGACCAATGGTTTTATCCTGCTCGCGGCGAATTTTGCGCGCGACGGAACTCATGCGCTGACGGCGATTGATGATCTCCATAGTTTTGGGGAGTGCTTCAGGACTTTCCGGCCTGGGGATTCTTCGCGGCCACCGGAATCTGCAGTTCTTCCGCAGCCTCCGCCGGGAGTGTGTACGACTCGGTGTCTGACGGGTACGTGCCGTTGCGGACGTCGTCTGCATAACGCGTTACTGCGTCAGTCATGAGCTCACGAAGGTTTGCATACGGACGAACGAAACGGGCCTGCTTGCCAAAAGAGAGGCCGAGCATGTCATGCAGCACCAACACCTGGATATCGCAGTGTACGCCCGCGCCAATACCGATCGTAGGAATACTCACGGTTTCGGTTACGAGTTTCGCAAGTTCGCGCGGAACGACTTCCAAAACAATCGCAAAAACGCCGGCATCTTCCAAAGCTTTCCCATCGTCGATTAATTGACGCGCGGCTTTTGGCGTTTTACCTTGCACGCGATAAGCACCAAGCTGATTGATCGACTGTGGCGTTAAGCCGATATGTCCCATGACGCTGATTTCTTCGTCGACCAATCGCTTGACAAGTTGCACACGCTTATGACCGCCCTCGAGTTTTATCGCCTCGGCGCCACCCTCCTTTACGAGACGTAAAGCGTTCTTTACGGCATCATCTGCGCCCGTGTGAAATGTACCGTAAGGCATATCGGCAACGAGAAGGGCGCGCTGGACTGCCCGCCGCACAGCTTTCAAGTGAATCAGTATCTCGTCGAGAGTGACTGGAACTGTGTTGCCGTAGCCAAGCACGACGTTCCCCAGGCTGTCGCCAACGAGAATAATGTCAATGCCTGCTTCGTCGACAATCCGGGCAGTTGGATAGTCGTATGCTGTCAGGCAAACAAGACGTTCGCCACGCTGTTTACTGAGTCGCAAGCTTGGCGCGCTGACCTTTTCGGGACGTTCGGGTTTCAGATAAGGCATATTTCAGCTCTCTTTACACGGCGGTCTGTGGCTAAATTGGTTTGCCAGGAAGCGCAAAATATTGAAATGTCGCAGGCGTGCTTAACAAGTGTCGCCATTATAACGAGAAACGCAGGAATACAGAACTGGAGTCAATACCAGGTTGGTGATTGAAGCGGGGTTTTGTGCAACGTGTCCATGTGTTCGCAAGTTCTAGTGAGGGCCAGGCGACCAGAGCGTAACCTCAGAAGTGTCGGGCGTTTGTGCAAGGAGTTCGCCGACACTTTTCTGCAGTCCAGCAACAACGAGCCCGGGTGCCAGTTCATTGAGTGGTACAAGTACGAATCGGCGCAGATGTAAACGGGGGTGCGGCAATGTCAGGTACTCCGTTTCGCTCTCGTGCTTATCGTAAACCAGTAGATCGAGATCAATCGTTCGCGGGCCTTTTAATATGTCGCGCGTGCGACCAAGTGCGTATTCAACGCGCATTAGTCTGGCCAGAAGTGATTCCGGAGAAGGAAGCCGCGTGTCTTTTAGCTCGACGACCAGATTAAGAAATGCGGGCTGAAGAGTGTTGTCAACGGGTTCTGTCTCAAACACCCGCGATATTCTGTTGACTCTCAGACTCGCCTCGATCATGCCGCGGATGCCCAGCAGAAGGTTACCAGCCCGGTCTCCGAGATTAGAACCGCAAGAAACGTAAGCTACATGTTCCATCAAATGATGTCAGCGTGAATCGATGTAGATGCACTGAATGGATTAAGTTATCTTAGCAAAGAGACTAAGGACAACTGACTAGGAAAAACGAATTAACGCATGTCCCAACTTATTACGTTAACGTGGCTGAAGCTAAAGCTGCTGCGTAATTCTCTTCGTTCATCAAGAGCGGTCGCTAATCAACTTGCGACCGTGTTGGGTCTGTTATTGGCGCTTACGTTTGCACTAGCTGTTGCTACGGGACTTGGACTTGCGGCATACGCTTTGACTCGGCCCAATGCCGTGAATGAAATCTTCAGGCAGTCCGCCAGTCGATCCGGTTCGCCAACAGTTACGGCCGAATTTGTTTTCTTTTCTATTCTTGCCTTTCTTTATTTGATGTGGGCCACAGTACCCCTCAGTTTGGGAAGCAGCAAACAGTTTGACGCAGGTCGACTGCTCATGTACCCAATTAGTCTGCGCAAGCTGTTTGCAGTTGATTTTCTGAGTGAAATAACCACCTTACAATCGGTGTTTGCTATTCCGGCAATCGTCGCAATTGGTGTTGGTGCCGGTCTTGGATCCGGAAACCTGGGGGCCACCTTGATTGTTGTGATACCCGCCGCCGTTTTCGGCATTGCGTTATCCAAGTGGTTAACCACGACGATTGGCAACCTCGTCAGGCGAAAGCGTGCCCGTGGTGAAACGATTCTAGCTCTCGTTGGGGCGATTGCGGGTTTAGGTGGCGCACTCGCTGGACAGGTTGCACCACTGCTGTTCCGCCACGCCGAGTCTTTCACCGCGTTGAGATGGACGCCGCCGGGAGCAGCGGCGTTCGCGCTGACCCACTCGCAGCCACAGGCTTCGACAAGTTATTTACTCGCGCTGTTCCTTTTATCTGCATACGCAATTGTTCTGATTGTGGCAACCTACTGGATTGCACGGCGTTCTGCACTGGGAATAGGTGGACAAAGAAAGAGAAAGAGTACCCCGGTTCCAATTGAACTTTCGGCATATGCGGGATGGCACTTGCCACTCGTATCGGAAGCAACATCAGCGGTAGTTGAAAAAGAGCTCCGCTACGCAACGCGCAATGCTCAACTGCGAATGATGTCGCTGATGCCGTTGATATTGATCGTTATTCGACTCGTTAACTCGAGAAGGTTTGGAACCAGTCTCAGATCCGGTGCGGCGCCTGGAACACGTCTGTTTCTCATTTATGGATCAGGGCTCCTGGCTACCGGCGGAGTACTCTACGTGTTTCTCATTCTTGCCGGTCTTTCCTGCAATCAGTTCGCGTTTGAAGAAGGCGGGATGCGGGCGTTGATCCTTTCTCCTGTCAACCGGCGAAACATTTTGATCGGCAAAAATATTGCAATCACCTCCATCGCATTCATCTTCTCAGCGGTTTTGCTGACAATCAATGCTCTGGTGTTTCGTGATCTGACCTTGTTTGATCTTTTGTTTGCCGGACTGACGTTTTTATCGTTTGCCGCTCTCATGTCAATGATAGGCAACTGGTTTTCGATCCGTTTTCCAAAAAGAATGCAATTCGGCAAACGGCTGAACGTATCGGGTGTCGCAGGATTGTTAGTCATTCCAATGATGCTGCTTTTAGCGGCGCCTCCCTTGTTGGCGACTGTCGTTGGTTTCTACACCCGCAGTCTGGTTTTTGAATATGTTACACTGGCTTTGTTCGCGGTTGCGCTCATTGTTTTCTACTTCCTGATCATCAGGATCCAAGGTCGCTCGCTCGCTCGTCGTGAGATAGACATCCTGGAGGCAGTAAAGGAGCCGACCGACTGAAGTAGAACGATTTACGATTCCAGTGATGCATTGAGGCATCCGGGCGGGTCGAGAGCCCCGTCAATACACAAATGGCTCGCAGAAAATTTCGTAGCAATCAGCGGCATGAGCCGACCACCGAACGTTCCTTTCAGGAATACATCCTCTCGTCGCCCGCTCCGCAAACATCGAGAACCGAACTTCTCCGCTTGATAAGGGGCGGTGAAGATACTTATCTGGAACTCAAGGTAAAACTCTCCAACAGCGAGAAGATAGCTCAGGAAATAGTAGCCCTCGCAAATACGGGCGGCGGCGTTATTGTGTTTGGTGTCAACGACCAACTTCGCGTTGAGGGCGTCGACGATACTGAAGGAGTTCAGGATGAGCTCGTCAGAATTTGCCGCGACGACATTCAACCGCCGCTGGTCCCGTTTGTCGATCGCGTTTCGTTAGACAATGGACGACGTATTGTCGCGTTGGAAGTCGATGGCCGACGGAGACCATACAGAACGAGAGACGGGCGGTTTTACGTTCGTATTGGCTCAGAAAAGCGTGAAGCCTCTCGTGACGAGCTTTCTACATTGTTGGACGAGTCGCGTCCGCTCCGGTTTGAAAACGTGCCGGCTCTTGGTGCAGCGGTGGCCGACATTGACGAGGCGCATCTCTGGAGTTTTCTGAGAGAGTTTGAAGGCGGAGCTTTTGAAAAAGTCGGGGTTTCGGGTTATCCCACTGCCGATGTGATGGAGAAGGATCTACTACTCGCAACGACCTACGAACAAGACATTGTGCCAACGATTGCCGGTCTGCTGCTATTCGGTCGTGATGATCGCGTCAGTGAGCTCTTGCCGCGAGCGGCAGTAGTTGTAACGAGATTTTCCGGAAACTCCTTGCAATCGGAAATTGTGGAGCGCGTTAAAATTAGCGGGAATTTGTTGACGTTATATGAGGGAGTGTTGCGGTTCGTTAATCGATATTGCGATCTGCGTGAGCAACGTCCCAAACGGGTAACGGACGCAGTTGAGGATGAATCGCCGGTTCCCGCGCGTGCAAACTATCATCGTGGTGCCGTTTGTGAAGCAATCACGAATATGCTTGCGCATCGCGATCTGGCGTTACGCGAGATGTCGACTCGCGTGCATATCTTCGATCAGTCGCTCGAGTTTGTTAATCCGCGTCGTAGCACCGGTTTTTCTCC
>JBHEMC010000053.1:0-14307 GCA_046262775.1 Pyrinomonadaceae bacterium
GGCCCGTTCGCGTAATCCCAACATCTGCTTAATCGCTGATGTTCGTGCGCGGGCCAGGTTCTGCTCCAGAGAGTCGATCATGATATTACCTACAAAACAGATTCGCTCTCCGCTAATGCCTTCAGCTTTTAGATTGACATCTGCATCTCGCGACGGTGTGAAGAGAAGATCGGCAATTTGGTCGGTCAGCAGACGATTTATCTCCTCCGGCATTGTGCGATCTCGGCTACGCAAACCCGCTTCGACATGCGCAACCTTCACACCCAACTTCACGCAAACAAGTGCACACGCTAATGTTGAGTTGACATCGCCAACAACCAACACCCAATCGGGTTCCTGATCGAGCACGACTGGTTCGAAGCGTTCCATAACAGCGGCAGTTTGAGCCGCATGTGACCCGGAACCGACACCCAGGTAAACGTCAGGTTCCGGTAATTCAAGCTCGCGGAAGAACGCGTCAGACATCTGCGCGTCGTAATGTTGTCCGGTGTGAACTACTAAGGGAGTGAACTGCGCCGGGCGCTTCTTCATGGCAGCCAGAATCGGGGCGACCTTCATGAAGTTGGGCCGGGCGCCAACAACACTGAGGACTTTCAACATGGTCTTTCAGTAACCGTTAGTGATCGTAAGTGGCAGCGCATAACCGGCGGCGAATGGGAAGTGAGTGATAACGAACAACTGGCCGATGTCACATTAGAGTCTGATTATCCGGGCGAAACTACCGCGTCGCAAATCGCCATTCAAAGCGTTTCGTGTATCTACGATCAAAGTCGCAAGCGAGCAAATCTTCTTGTAGTCGATGTCACTGTGGTTTGTGACGATTACTACGCAGTCGCTATCGCGGAGTTCATCCTCAGTAAGGGCGACTGACGCCAGCGGATCGCCACTCGATTCGGTGTGTGCATCATCGAAACGCAATTCCTTTACAAATGGATCGTGATATCGAACCTCGGCGCCTTTTGCACGCAACCGATCGATGATTGAGAGTGCGGGGCTTTCTCGTACATCGTCAATGTCTTTTTTATACGCAACTCCCAGCAACAGTACTTTGGAACCTTTCACTGGCTTGCGATCGTCGTTAAGGCCGTCAGCCACTAACTGCACCACATGGTCGGGCATGCGCGAGTTGACCTCGTCAGCCAAACCAATAAAGCGCGAATCGAAACCATGCTGCCTCGCTTTCCATGAAAGGTAATGCGGATCCAGCGGAATGCAGTGTCCGCCAATGCCTGGACCGGGATAGAAAGCCATGAACCCAAATGGTTTTGTCGCGGCTGCCCGAATCACTTCCCACGTATCAATGTTCAGGGCATAGCATAACCGCGCCATCTCGTTAGCCATTCCGATGTTTACCGCTCGAAACGTATTTTCGAGGAGCTTTGCCGCCTCTGCCACACGCGCAGAACTGACGGCGTGAACGTCTTTAACAATCTGTGAATACAGGTGAGCAGCGGCCTCCGTGGAATCTGTGGTAACACCCCCAACGACTTTCGGGATGTTGTGTGTCTGAAATTGCGGGTTACCAGGATCGACCCGCTCAGGGGAAAAGGCCAGGAGGAAATCGCGGTCAAGTTGAAGGCCTGTTTCCGAAAACATGGGCAACAACACCTCGTCTGTGGTGCCTGGATAAGTTGTCGATTCGAGGATAATCAACTGTCCTTGACGTAAGCGCTTCTTGATTTCCTCGGCGGCGGCAAGAATGTACGAGACGTCAGGTTCTTTCGTTTTCCGCAGGGGCGTTGGAACGCAAATGATGATCGCGTCACACTCCGCGAGATGGTCGAAGTTGATCGTGGCCTTTAATTTTTCGGTAGTTACAAGTTCGTTGAGTTTTTTAGACTGAACATCGCCTATGTAGGAGTTACCGGAATTGATATGACATGCTTTTCGCTCGTCAACCTCAAACCCGGTGCTCGTCAATCCACTACTGGCGAACTCGACGAGTAATGGCAGGCCAACATAGCCGAGGCCGATTACGCCGATCCTGGCACGCTTGTCCGTAATCAATTGAATTAGTTCGTTCTTCATTTAAGTTGCTAGTTTCAGATCCTATGTATGCGGTGTGACTTGTGTGCGAGCACTGCTGAGAAAGCGTATTGGACTGTGTTGAAGAGTGTCAAGGAAACAATGCTTCACATGCATTTTTTTCTTGACAGTTAGCAACCCACCCTCTATATCCACTTCACCCTTCATGGAGCCCGAACCTCAGCAAAAGCTCGTACGCGGATTCAGCCTTCTTGACGCAACGATGATTGTGGTCGGCTCTATGATCGGATCCGGCATCTTTATCACTTCCGCCGAATCAGCACGACTAGTTGGCTCACCGGGATGGTTAATTGTTGCCTGGGCCTTAGCCGGTGTCTTAACAATCACTGGAGCCCTTTGCTGCGCTGAGCTTGCTGCGATGTGGCCGCAGGCGGGCGGGCAATATGTGTTTCTGAGACAAGCCTATGGTCCATCAGTTGGTTTCCTCTTCGGGTGGGCTCTGTTTCTGGTAATTCAAACGGGGACGATAGCTGCCGTAGCAGTTGCATTTGCCAACTTCACCGGCGTGCTCACTGAGGTAGTGTCAGCAGAAAATTACCTGATCAGGCCATTCACTGTTTTCCCGGCGTTCTCAACACGTTTGTTCTCATTTAATGGCTATGCCCTCAGCCTCTCTACACAACAACTCGTTGCCGTCTTAATGATCCTTTTATTGACGGCAACTAACACGCGCGGATTAAAAACCGGCAAGCTGATCCAAAATTCGTTCACATTTACAAAAACCGCTGCTTTGCTCGGACTCATTGTTTTGGGTCTAACATTCGGTTGGAACCATCAGAGCGCTGCTTACGTGTCATCGTGGTGGAACCCGACCGCAAACGGCTGGCACCCACTGGCCTCTCAATTGGGATTTGCAACGACTTCAAACCTATTGGTGGGTTTAGCACTGGTATTGTCGCTCGGTCGTGCAATGGTTGGACCATTGTTTGCACAATCGGCTTGGAACAACGTGACATTCACGGGCGGCGAGGTTCGCGATCCGGGACGAAACATTCCCCAAGCACTACTGTTCGGATGCGCGCTGGTCGTTGGGCTATACCTGCTCGCAAATCTCGCTTACGTTGTGACCCTCCCTCTCAATGGTATTCAAAACGCCACACAGAACCGCGTCGCAACGGCAACAATGCAAGCAATTCTAGGAACGCGCGGCACAATCCTTATGGCCCTCGCAATCATGATCTCAACCTTTGGTTGCAATAACGGCTTGATACTTGCCGGCGCACGGGTCTATTACGCGATGGCCCGTGACGGGCTTTTTTTCAACCGCGTGGCCCAGGTTAACGCACACCATGTGCCTGCGGTTGCACTGATTGCACAAGGCGTATGGGCGGCATTTCTGACGCTGCCCCGTACCCTTAATCTTAATGCACGAACGGGCATATCAACGTATGGCAACGTCTATACGCAATTGTTGGAATACATCGTCTCAGCGGATTTGATTTTTTATTTGTTGATGGTGGCGGCAGTGATGGTGATGCGTCGGAAGGCGCCGCAGATTGAACGGCCGTATCGAACTTTCGGATATCCGATCGTGCCGCTCTTGTACATCGGCCTTGCCGTCGCCTTTATTCTGGATCTTGCTTATGTCGCACCTTCCACGTCCGGTATCGGTTACCTGCTGGTGTTCACTGGGATTCCGGTTTACTTGGTCCGGCACAAGCGCCGCTGACCTCAGGTCCGATACTTACAATTCAAAAAAGCCTGTTTATTCTGGAACTCCAAGTACCACCGCTTTCATGACGGCTGGCTAACTCAGCACGGAAGTTGTGCATTGCGCAAACGGTTGGCCTGGCGCCGAGGGATTCACGTTAGCAGTATGAAAGGAGGCGCATGGGCATCATTATCAGCAGCGACCGTGATACTCAATGGGACAAGCCCGTGGCCCTTTCATCAACAATCTCGAATCAGCAATACCAGGTCTTCAATCACTTTACCCATTCATCTGCAACCTGTGTCTCAACTTTCACAGGCACTGACTTCAAATACTCTTCACCTGCCGCGCACATCACCCGCTCAACCCTTGCGGCAATGTCATTCGCTTCATCTGCCTCCGCTTCAACTACAACCTCGTCATGGATGATGTTCACTATCTTTCCACTCGTATGTTGCAACTCATTTTTCAGCAAACGAAGCGCGCGCTTGAGTATGTCAGCACTCGTTCCTTGTATCGGCGTATTCTTGCCATTGCGTTGCGTCATAGAAATTTGCTGCCGATCCTTTTCGTCATAACGGAACCGCACCAATCGTCCTGAAGCGGTCCGGGCCTGTCGGTCACGGACAGCGGCATTTGCCGCATCTCGCAAATAGGTATCGAGCTCACGATAAGTTGAGAAGTATTTACGCAAGACATTCTCAGCTTCCGAAACACTCAACCCTGTCATGAGTGCAAAGCGTTGCGAACCGATTCCATAAACAACTCCGAAGTTAAGCCGCTTTGCAAAATCTCGCTGCTCTTTCGTAACTTGATCGACGGGTGCATTAAAAACCTGTGAAGCGGTCACGCGATGGAGATCGGCGCCCGAGCGAAATGCCTCAATGAACCCCCGGTCGCCAGAAAACTCCGCCAGGATACGCAACTCTATCTGCGAGTAATCGGCAATTACTAACTTTTTACCTTCCGGGTGACCACTGAAGCAGCGCCGGTATTCGACCGTGTGGGGGACCTGCTGAATGTTGGGATTAGTGCAGGAGAACCTTCCCGTCGGCGCACCAATCTGACGAAAGTCTGCATGCAAACGCTTTGTCACCGGATTGATCAGGTCAATCATGTTCTGACCGTAACTCGTCAATGCTTTTTGTACGGTGCGATACTCGAGCAGTGTCTCGATTACTGGATACTGAGCTGCCAATGGCTGCAGTTTCCAATTGCGTGTTGAATCAGGAACCGGAATGCCAAGCCTGTTCAGTGCTTCCGTTAACTGCTGGTGCGAATCAAGATTGATGTCCTCGCGCTGTGGGCCACCAAAAAGAGAGCCCTGGTTTGATTCGACCGCTAGTACCGCCTGCAACTGCTCCGCCAACTCTGCACGTTTTTTCTCCACTATAGACAACTGTTCGAGCCAGCGATCTTTGTTCATGAAGAAGCCGGCCAACTCGATATCGGCTACGGGTATCACACATTCAAATTCCAGTTGAGCGCACTTCACCAACGACTCGGATTTCAACCTTTCGATCAACCGTTCTCGTAATGGCAACAGCACGGCCGCGTCGCGCGCTGCGTACTCGAGCTGTGCTTCTGACAACTCGAAGTTCCAGTTACTTAATCGTTCGGTTTTGTCAACGGCTTCGTTTAGATACCGGGTGGCAACGGTATCCAGTCCGTGTCGCTCTTCGATATCGCCGGCGCCGATGATCTGACTGGCAAGCAGAGTATCGAAAATACCTCCAAGCTCAACACCGAGATTGTGTTTGATGAATTTGGCGTCGAATTTTGCATTGTGCGCAATCTTGACGGGCCGTTGCGCACCCAGGAGTCGACGAAGTGGCGCGAAAGCGTCTGCAGCGGCTAAGTGTCCGTTCGCAAACGCATCGAGATCGACAATGACAACGCCGTCTGGTCCGGCAAGTTGGATTAAACGCAGTCTTGAGGTGAATGGGTCGAGCTCGGTAGTCTCGGTATCGAGACCAATTGCCACCTGGGTGCTAAGTCGGTCAATTGCGTGTCGGAGTTCTTCGGCATTTCTGATTAAGTTGTAATTAATGATCATTAAAAACAGTCTGTAGTTTTTGGCCCTTGGTTATTCATGATAAAAGCCTCATTCCCCCGCCGCCATTAGTCGCTTAAGCATTAAAATCTGTCCCCTGTGTTGCGCTTCGTGATCGATTAGATGATGCAAAACCCATCTGAGATTGTATTCGCGAGTTTCACCATCACGATCTAAGCTGATGACTCGATCCAGATCGCCATCGCCCCATGAATAAAGTTGATCAAACGTTTGCTTTCGGATTTTATCCAACTCACGTAGACAGAATTCGCGATCGTAGTTTTTCGATTGGAAACCCTTAGGATCATCAAGCACATCCCAGAACGGAGCCTTGCGATCCTCTGGCGTGAGTTCGTGACCGGCCACATTGCATTGCATCCACCACCATTCGGCTTCGCCAATATGCAGTACGAGCGCACCGATGGCATGCGCACCGAGAAATGCGGGACGTGACCACGGTTCTCCCTCTAGTTCTTTTACGGTATCGTAAAGTTCCCTGCGAATGTCTTCCATTGCACTGACGAAATACCCAATACCTTGCGGCAAGCCGGCGCGCGGAACCAAAAGCTGTGTTGACATAAATACCTCTACTTCAGATCGAGTGGTTACTGGGTCGGGCCCTGACAAACAACCATAGCAGAATTGCAGCGGTTGCTCCCATCGTGGCGCTCACGGCGAACGCCGTAGCGGGTCCCTGCCAATCCCAAAAAATGCCCATAAGCAGTGAGGCGGGGAGGACAGTGACCCCGAAGGCAAGATTATACAGCCCATATGCGGTTCCGCGTTGCTCTGGAAGAACCAGATCAGCAACCAGAGCTTTCTCAGCACCTTCTGCAAGTCCGAAGTAGACGCCGTAGATCAGAAACAATATCCAAACCGCAATTTTCTGAGTCGCGAAACCAAATCCGGCGTAGACGGCAGCATAGAGAATCCAACCTGCAATAATCAACCGCTTTCTGCCCAGTCGATCTGAGAGATCACCACCGAAAAGCGAGCTGACAACCTTAGTACAATGATGTGCAGACCACAGTAGCAGGGTCGAACCAACTGACACACCGGCTAAGCGCGCACGTAGGATCAGAAAACTGTCGGAAGAGTTCGATAAGGTAAAGAGCGCCAGGATTAAAAGAAACCGTTTAAAATTTGAGTCGAATCCTTTCAGCGAGAGATTACTAACACCATCTGGAACGGGTGCGGCAGCATGCAGGTGCGACTCGCGCATAAAAAACATCGCCACCAGCACTGCAGCCAAAGCAGGAATCGACGCCAACAAAAAGACCCGCGCAAACTCGAAACCTGTGGGGTCATTCCGATTCGCAACGAAGAGCGCCATCAACAAGTAGCCAATGAGCGGACCAATCATCGCCCCGCCATGATCCATCGCGCGATGAAAGCCGAAGGCAATTCCTCGCTGCTCCATTTCCACGGCGTCAGCGATCATGGCGTCGCGCGGCGCCGTCCGAACACCCTTACCAACGCGGTCGGCCAGCCGGATCACTAAAACTTGGCGCCACCCTGTAGCAAATGCGAGAAACGGTCGAACCATTCCGGCGAGGGCGTACCCAAAAACCACCAGCGACTTACGGTGACCCCAACGATCGCTCGCATAACCGGCCAAGAGTTTCAGAAGGCTTGAAACCGACTCAGCAACACCCTCGATTAGGCCGATGGCGCGCGCAGATGCGCCGAGTGTGGAGGTGAGAAAGATCGGCAGTAGTGGATAAATTATCTCGCTCGAGGCGTCGTTGAGCAGACTGACAAGACTGATTGCAAAAATGTTTCGCGGCAGCGCTCGATATCGATGCCACAGACCGGGCAATCCTTCATCGAGTTTATCGCGGCTTATTCGAGAGTCGAATTGATCTGCGGCGTCAGTATCTGTTTCTGCCATCGTTACCGCCGCTCAAGACCTGGATGCCTTGTTGGTGAAGGGCGCGGTTTGCTTTCGAATAGGTTTGTCGAGCGGTGATTGAGTAGCCACCAAGTGGTTCCACCCAGCATCAAGAGAAGACAGAAGACGATGAGCAGAAGACGAACGGCCCATCGCAATGCGAATCGGAAGATCACAAAAAGCAGCACGAGACCGACGCCTCCCAGAACCGCATAACCAAAAAGTGGATCCATTGTTGTAACTGTCAGTGATTCGTGGTCAGTGGACCTTCGTGCGGAATTGCGGACGTCATCGCCCGTCAATGCAAAGTTGACAGGTCAACTCTTCTCGTAACTTACCCTGACGATTGTCTTGATATTTCCTCGGACATGAAAATCGCCCTCGATCTCCACACTCAACGGGTCACATGCGGCAACGAAATCTTCAAGAATGATATTGATGACGTGTTCGTGAAAGATTTTGATGCTGCGAAAAGAGTTGATATAGAGCTTCACGCTTTTGAGTTCAACACATCGCTCGTTAGGAACGTATTTAATACGTATCGTTGCAAAGTCGGGGAAATCCGAAAATGGACAGATTGCTGTAAATTCGGGAATCTCGAAACTGATAGTTATCTGACGGCCAGGAAATTCGTAGGGAAAGGTGTCTAGCGGAAACAGAGCCATCTCTTCGCGTGGAGTTGATTGGATATCGAGTCCTTGCTGAATTGGCGCCGGCAGTGGTGCTTCTTTAGTGCTCATAACGTACCGTCGATATTAACTCATGACGTAACAGAGCGGGAGCGGGGCAAGCAGGTCCACGGCTGCCATCGGTTCCATCGATGTCGGAGAACTTCTTCTCATGCGCCCAGCTACACCGGTGAATCGGCGTATTTGTGGAATCTGTGGACCTGATTTGCGCGGACGGAGATCGACTGGCAGAGGTGTCAATAACTGTACGATCGATTTCTACCAATGGTGAAAAATTTGACGAGGATCAGACCAGCAACGAATCCGCCGACGTGGGCGGCATATGCAACCCCACCTTGTTGTGTGCCGCCGCCCAGCATTCCCAGGCCGCTGATGAGTTGAAAGCCAAACCAAATTCCGATCGCTACGTAAGCCGGAACATCAGTCAGAAAGCGGAAGAGTATGACAGTCACTCGACGCTTCGGATAGAGCAAGATGTATCCTCCCAGGACCCCCGAAATCGCTCCTGATGCTCCAAGGCTAGGCACCAACAGACTTGCCTCGTCACCGGCGAAAACCGCAGTTGCAAATACGTGAGCCAGCGAAGCAAGTACACCACAAAGTAGATAGAACACTATATAACGCACGTGTCCAACACTATCTTCCACGTTATCTCCGAAAATCCACAGGAACAGCATGTTGCCGGCAATGTGAGCGATTCCGCCATGCATAAACATCGAGGTGAACAGCGTGAAGTAAACGGAAAGGGGCGTGGGCTGTAGACCCGGCATCAACAAACGTTGACCGCTTAATGGATCGAGTATGGCACGAGCTGGAGTAACGACATCACGTCCAGTCACAATTTCCAAAGGCACTGTCGAGAAGGCATACGTGAATCGTTCGTTGTTACCAAGCTGTTGCAAAAACACGAACACCAGAATATTCAACCCGATGATTACGTAATTAACCACGGGCGTTGTCAATCGATCCGAATTGTCGTCGTATAACGGAAGAACCATTTCGTTAATCTTCTGCCCGAACGGTTTTGTATTCCAACGTTCTCCGCCTGAATGCCTTTCCACTAAGCCTGATACCTGCGAATCACGCTAGTCGCAGAGATCGGAAACAACCGGAAAAAGCCGGAAGTTATTACCTGTATTGCGTGACAGCGATGTAACGACAAGCTTACGTTTAGGTCGCGCCGCCAAGAATGCATGAAAATTCAATCGCCTTCTGCAACGGCGTCCGCAAAGGCTGGTTCACCAGCTCTGATATCGAGGCGCTCCTCCTGCGCGGTGCCAAAAACTCTCGCGCGTTTGTCGTCGAATTCGCCCTCCCAACGTGCTACTACGGTAGTCGCCAGACAATTGCCCAACACGTTGACCGAGGTGCGCCCCATATCCATCAGTTCATCGACTCCAAAAATTACCGCAACGCCCTCGATCGGCAGATTAAAGCTGGAGAGCGTCGCCAGAAGGATTACCAGCGCTGCTCTCGGAACCGCCGCCACTCCTTTAGAAGTGACCATCAATGTCAACATCATGAGGAGTTGCCGGCCAAAGCCCATGTGTTGACCAGTAGTTGCCTCTGCCGCCTGGGCCACAAACACTGAGGCCATCGCGAGGTAGAGTGTAGTACCGTCGAGATTAAAGCTATATCCCGTGGGTATGACAAAGCCCACGATCCGCGGCGGAACACCAAACCGTTCCATTACCTCCATGGCTTTGGGCAAGGCTGATTCGCTGCTCGTAGTCGCGAAAGCAATCACAAAAGGTTCACGTACGGCCCTGATGAACTGCCGAATTGGAATGCGCGCGAGCAGCGCGACAACACCCATTACAACAAAAACGAAAATGACCAACGCGAGGTAGAGAGAGCCAATGAGCTTTGCGAGATTTAACAGGACTCCCAGTCCTTTGGTACCAATCGTGTGGGCCATAGCTGCGCCCACACCAAAGGGCGCAAACATCATCACGTAACCGGTAAACTTGAACATTATCTGCGACAGGCTTTCACAGGCGTGCAAGATTGGTGCACCTTTGGATCCTATCGCTGATACAGCCATCGCAAACAGTACGGAGAAAGCTACGATCTGCAGCACGTCACCCCGGACCATGGAGTCGATCACACTCGCTGGGAATATGTGCACAAGTGTTTCGACTAGTGTCTTCGGGTGATTTTGAGCAATCAGAGCAACGTCGTTTGTAGTGGCTGCGAGGGTCACACCGACTCCCGGCTTGATCAGATTCACAACACCTAGTCCGATGAACAGTGCGGCAGTAGTTACGATTTCGAAGTAGAGGAGTGCTTTGACACCCATCCGCCCGACTTTTTTCAAATCGCCTCCTCCGGCGATACCGACAACGAGTGTGGAGAAGATCAATGGCGCGATAATCGATTTGATTAAGTTCAGGAAAATGTCGCGTAAGAAATAGATGCGGTTGCCCCAATCAGGTCTGACCCATCCAATAAGACCACCGAGAACGAGCCCGATCATTATCTGAGCAGTCAAAGATGGTTTATACCAGGGCGTTCGACTCGGTGGATCTGTTTTCTGTTTTGCCATTGAGGTTTAGTGGGAAACTATCTGCCCCAACGTAACTTGTCTCGCAAAACGTCGAAGTAGTTCCTGTTCATCGGCTGGACTAGATTGAATGTCGTGCGGCTTTTTCGAATTACAACTCTGTCTCCAACGTTAAGTGAAACACCAACCTGGCCATCAAGAGTTAGAGCGACCTCCTCTTGTTCCGTCCGCAAACGAAGCTCGATAGTGGCGTCGTCAGGAACAACGATGGGACGATTGGACAACGTAAAGGGACAAATTGGGGTGATTACAACTGCATTCATTGAAGGAAAAATCACTGGACCGCCCGCAGAAAGGTTGTATGCAGTGGATCCGGTCGGAGTGGAAACGATCAGACCATCAGCGCGAAATGAATTGACAAATTGCTGGTTTAAATAAGCCTCAATCTCGATGATGCGTGCTAAAGCTGACTTGTTAATAACAACGTCGTTAAGTACGCGATTGCGCGTGATAAGCTGGTCCTTGCGCCAAAGCTCAACTGCCAGCATCACACGTTTGTCTAACCGATACTTGCCTGACAGAATCGAATCAAGCGCTGTATACAGTTCTTCGATACGAAATTCAGCGAGATAACCAAGGTCACCATAGTTCACTCCCAAAACGGGGATCTCCTGATCGCCAATCATTCGAGCTGTGGCGATCATTGTTCCGTCACCGCCCAGCACCAGCATCAAGTCGACTTCCTCGGCCAACTTCTCTGCCTCGACTTGCACGACGGCACAACCCGTGTTGTGTTCGATCCTTTCGCGTTCGATTTCGGGCGTTCCAGCCAGCGAGATTTTTCGTTCGCTCAACCACACCGCCAGATCACAGACAGTCTTTAACGCATCGGGCTGATGAGGTTTTAGAACGATGCCAATTTGCTTGATGGAAGACATTGATGCTTATCGCAACAGAGAATCGTGCGTGTGCTGAAGGTGGTTAGGACATTTCTGAACCCCTGAAAGGTTCGCAATTCAGTTGTCGTCGTGTAAAGCAGCCGGATGATACGCGGGCCAAGTTTTTAGTGTCAACGAAGTGAAAAGGTCGCGGGCGATTTCTGTTTAAAGCAGAGGATACTTGAAAGCAACTAAAAGCGTTCCTTTACCAACGTCCATAACCATCTAGTGAACGCTTGAAAAGAGGAACGGCTATGCGAAGAACTGTAACGAAGAACAGACTGGGATTGACGAAAGCACTTCGTAGTTTTCCCTTCACGCTATTACTCAAATAACTGTGGCAGAACTCAGGACTTCTCAATGCGACCGTTTCAGGAGAGTGCGACATGGGAAGAGAATGGGACAGCAAGACCTGTTTCGAAGACTGCACCGAGCCATGTCCAAAATACGATATCGCAGCACTGAAGGTGCACGTGATTCTGAAGATAAGTCGAGGCGCGTTGTTAATAGCCTTTCCCCTCAAAAATAGCCTTGACCCTCAAAGTACGAATTGCAGACGCAGAGCGCCAAAAGCGCGAAAATATCGCAGCAACGGGCAAGCACGAAGCGCAGCGGCGTGCGTCGCCCCTGGAAAAGGGCCGCAATATATTTCTAAAGAGCGGCATAGTTGTTCGTTACTATTTATATTTCGCACTTTCAGTGCTTATTTTATTTCGCACTTTCAATGCTTATTGATAATCGAGCCATCTATATAAGGGGCGACGTGCTTCGCGTTGCTCAGCACTTGCCCCTGGCTTTCACATCGCCGCGCCGTTGGCGCTCACCTTAGGGTATCTTCCTAACAGCGACGTTGGCAGCAAATTAGAGCACCGAATACCGCAATGAAACGATCCCTGTCTTGTAGAGTTGATGTTCCGTCAGCTTCAATTTCGTTTGCGGGGCGGGAGATGCAAGCAGAGGAATGCCCTCACCGAGGAGCACCGGCATGATTGCAAGTTCCACGGTATCTACCAACCTTGCATTAAGAAAACTGCGAAAGAGCGAACCGCCGCCGAACAACCAAATGTCCTTTCCAGGTTCAGCGCGGAGCGCAGCCACCTTCTCCTCCACTCCATCGGCTACGATTGTCACCCCCGGATAATCCTTTTGCCGGAGTGTCCGCGAGAAGACGAACGTCTTCACGCCAGGAGTCGTACGCTGTCCTGCGCGTCCCATCGCTTCGAAAGTCCGGCGGCCTAACAGAAACGTGTCGAATTGCTCGAATAGCGCGCGGAAGTCGATGTCCGGATCCATAATGATCCAGTTCGCCTCGCCCTTCGGACCTGCGATATACCCGTCCAGACTCACTGCAACCACGTATCGAATTCTTCTCATGGCGCCTCCTGACATTTTGCGCATTTCCACGGCTAACGCGCTGCGGGTGTCCCCGGCGCATAAACTTAACCATCGTCAAAGTCCTGCGCAAGCGCCTGCTATGTGGAGTGTGTTTCAGTACATGAAATTCCGATCTCTTCAAGCCGGTACTTTGAAAAGAGCAGCGCATCGTTCTCAAATACTTTCATGACCAACTGCCTCACATGGAGAAGCCGCCTAACGCCCGAAATTACCCGCTTCCCCATTCAACTGCACTAGAGAGTTCGCGGCGGCGCATCGGGTGCATGCGATGTTACCGAGCGGATCAACCGGAGTTTACGGCTTTGAGGCACCGCCGCCTGTCTGTCATGGCAACACCAGATCTGCCCGTGCCACGAGCGACGGCGGGAGCGCGAGGCCCAACCCTTGGGCGGCACTTCTGTTAATTGTCAGGTAGTACCGTCCGGGGTAGCGGATGGGTAAGTCGCCCGGGTCCGCTCCCCTAAGGATTTTATCGACGTACCGCGCGGCCTCGCGGTACTGCTGCTCCTGGTTTGGCGCCCACGCCATCAGCCCCCCGGCTTCGACGAAGAATGTCGACTGGTAGACCGCTGGCAGTCGGTGCTTCGCCGCGAAGTCAACGATGAGTTGGCGGTTGGCGAGCGACAGCCCGCCTTGAAAATTCGCGAGGCCATCCATGCCGTCGCGGATAAGATCGGCCAGTGCCGTCTCCAGTTCGCCGAGCGTGGTAGCCCGGTAGGGTTTGACGATCAGGCGAAGCGAGTTGGCAGCCTTTTCGGCATCGGCGAGCTGGGCTTCATGGCCGCCACGCCCCGGGGTGGTCGAGAGCAGCGCGATGCGTGACACTCCTGGCGCGGCCGTTTTCAGCAGCCGGAGCCGCTTCGCCGTCACACCCGGCGGGAGCTCGTCTATCCCGGTGTAACGACCGCCGGGGCGCTTGAGACTCTTGGCGAAGCCATTACTGACCATGCCCGGACAGGTAGCAATCACCATCGGCATAGCCGGGTTGGCCTTGCGCACTTCGAGCGCCTGCGGCAGCGCCCCGGCGCTGCCGGATTGGCTCGGCGATCTCGGCGCGCGCGCCGAGCGCATCACCGTCCTGCCGGCCGAGCAGGCGGCGGTCGAACGTTTCGTCGCTTCCGTCTCGCGCGCGGCGCAGGAA
>JBHEMC010000053.1:14317-29180 GCA_046262775.1 Pyrinomonadaceae bacterium
CTGATGTGTTGGGCCGGGAGATGCGTTTTTCGAAGACGATGTTTTTGCCGTCCACGTATCCCAGCCTCCGCATCTCCTCCTCGAAGGACGCGATCAAGGTTGGCACCGCACCGCTGAGAAAGCCGACGCGCCGGACGCCTGACGAGCGGCCGCGCTGCTGCGCGAACGCGGTCAGCGGGAGCGCGCAACCAAACACTCCGAGCCAGCTGACGAACCAGCGGCGACTGTAGATGTCTGCCATGCTTCCTCCTTCAACCCCGGCGACCTAACGCTGATGCGCAAGAGCTCCACCCGGTCTTTGTAAAAAGTGCTCGAACGCTCCCGGCGCCATTATTACCAATAGCCGGACTGGCTTATCCGTAAAATTTCCCTGCCCATGCGGAAAGATTCACAGCCGGTTTTATCCACGATTGAAGGCATCCCGCCTAACGTTGATGCTATAAGCGGGCGCCTGCAACCGAAAGAGTAAACTCTCCCCGGGGTGTGTGATCGAAAATCGGAAGCACCCACCGTGACATTATATATCGGAGTAGACATCGAGGCGCGACAACAAACACTGACTTACCAGGACCGTAGTGATAGGACGAACGGGCAAGTACAGTTGCACCACGAGCGTGATGGAATGAGCGAGTCTACAGCATTATGAAAGTTAGGCTGAGGCGGGTCAGGTTGAATGAGTTGTTAGGCGGCAGCCGCAGCATTCCAGATGTCTACCGCACAGTACCACTCCCCATCGGATTCTCGACGCCAGATTGTGACCGCACGACCTTCAGTAGTACCAGGAGTTCCATCTGGAGCATTCATGGTCACAAAATTCTGACTGAACATATACGCAAGCTGACCATCGGGTGAGAAGGTAACACCCTTTGATGTCCAACTAATCCTGAAACCTGGAATCTGCATACTGCCTTCCACATACTGACGCAACGCAGCCCTGCCGACGACGGCGGGGAGGTCAGGAGGGAAGACAACTGCATCATTAGTCCAGAAGGAGAGAATGAGTTCAACATCACGGCCCTCGGAAGCTGCTGCCGACCATTCGGCATCACGTTGTAGCAGCCGAGTCTTTTCAGAAACTAAATCCATGTTTGGCTACCTTACACAATAATACGTGTCTCAAGGAAGGTGGACGCTAGTGAAGGTTGCATAGGCTGACTAGTGGGTTGGACTGGTGAAGCCTGGGGGGTCGCTCAATTTCCATCACCACCCAGCCTCACTTGAACCACTCAATTCCCATAAATTCAACAGTCAGGAAGGCATCAAGGCTGACGAGTAGATTGGAAGCTAGTGAAGCCTGGGCGGGGTCGCGCTGCGCTTGACCCCTTCCTGACTTTAAATTTTCGCAAAATGAGATTGTCTTGGAATGTGGATGCTAGTGAAGATTGCAAGGCTGACCAGTAAATTGGAAGCTAGTGAAGCTTGGGCCACCGATTGGACTTTACAAAATTCTTATCCGTAATCTTCTCCATATTAACAAGCAAGGTGAGGCTTAATCGACAATTTCGAGCGCCTCATGTTGTGCGAGCCGAAACATCTTTTCCATGACGGATAGATATCTACATGTTGTTTTTCCGGGGCCATTGATCCGATGCTTCCTCATCTGGCATTTCAGTCCAAGAGAGCCATTGCGAAAAATTACTTTGCCGGGACGGACGTAAACTTTGGTGATGCCACTGATTGATGCTTAAGTACTCATGCAATTCACGACCCAAGTGCGCCAACATCCGAAGCAACTCACTGATGCTCCCCTTGCATGAGTTGTTCGGCGGCGCATCGATAGGGGTCGGCTTTAACTCAACAGATAGACAACCTGCGTCTCAAGCTTGGCCTCGTCTTCGTTCCAATCGCCATAAATTTCCCAAGAAAACGCGCCGAATGCGCGGTTGGACGCGGCTCGCCACGAATTGATCGCTTCATGTGCGGCTGTTAATTTGCCGTAGCTGCCGATATGCGTCGTTATGGCAACCTCGCCTGCAGGCGTCTCTGTGCAAACTATTTCGTCTGCTCCCTGAAAGGGCCGAATGACCTGCACGCCGAAGTCAACAACCATCGTTGCTTCGCCCGGACCGGGGTGGTGGTAAAGAAAGCAATTATGACCGTCGGTCCGCACGCTTTCATGGCTGCGGAGAAACTCCCAGACAAGATCAAGTGCCGGCTTCCATGCTCTCCGAACGTCCCCGGTGCGCACGCGGCGCCGTACCGCGGCAAGCCGCTGCGAGCTGACTGTCTTAGTGACGACCTCATAGTTCATCGAAAGTTTCTCTTTGACTTCAATTTGCAACTTAAGCCGGCGAACGATGGAGTTGACACGGCGGCGCGATTTCACGACTGCATCGCCGGATCAATCATCTTACGAAAGAGGGCCCGTCGCTCGCGTCCAACGATTTGTTGGGCCGCGCTTTTAGTACAACGCCACCCAGCGGAAAACACCGGCCGAATAAAACGACGCTCGACAATACCGATGGGCAATTCGCGACATGCGTCGATTATGATCCAAGGGCGTTGATCTCACGTACGACCCGTAGCCCTGATTCGAGAGCGCCTTGCATCCATCCGCGAAGCGATGACGCGTGTTCTCCCGCGAAGTGAATTCGTCCCTCGATCGTGCGGATGTGTGGCTCCAATGACTGTACATCGCCCGGCGCGAGATAAGCCACGGCTCCCCGAGACCACGGATCATCATCCCACGTCTTCACGAAACCACCATCGTAGTTCTTAAGGATGCCCGGAAAGACACGCTCCGTTTCCTGCACGGCGAAGTTCAATTGCTGGCCCGCCGGCATCGCCGCAACCATGCGCGCGGCGGAGCCCATAAAGAACGACATGGTGATGCCGCGAGCACTTTCTTGCTTATACGTCGCATCCCAGATTTCCATTGGCAGGTCTGTCTCAGCGAAACCGCTCAGCCCGCTCTCGACCCAGTATCTCGTGCGCGACTGCAAATAGATCCGCGTTGCACTGTGGTACTTCAAATCATGAATGGCTTTACGCTTTCCTTCGCTGAATGGCGGAACTATCGTTATGTTCCTCAGCATCGTGAATGGAACGGTGCAGACAAGCCGGTCTCCAGTAATAACCTCTTCGCCCCCAGCTCGTCGAATGACGGCTCGAACTGTGCGGGCGTCCTGCTCGATTCGTACAAGCTCAGCGCCGTAGTTCACACGTCTGTCCAAGCGAGAAGCAAACGCCTTCGGCAATTCATCGTTGCCGGTGGCAATCTTGAGCAATCGCTCCTCTGAAATATTCGATTGCCGCGCCAGTACGCGGCCTACTGCGAGCTCGTGTAATAAATCAAGAAATGACCTGAGATTGGCAACTGGCGTTGAACCGAGGCTCATCAGCTTGATGGTACTTTCGGGAATCGATTGCGTCCGCAGAAATGCGTCGCGCGTCACTTCGTCATAGCGAAACATCGAGGAAGGCGCCCAATTCGTCGACAGCGGATTGCTTATCCGCTTTGCCAGCTCCTGAATGTACGTGCGTCGGACTTGCGGTGGTGTCAACTGTCTCAAGCTCGTTGGTACTGATGACGGCCACTGAAACTCAGTGTCCTGCGATACGCGAAGTCGTTCTCCCGCAAAGTAACGGACGTCAGGCTTGTCTGCAGGCGCGAATGGCACAAGCGGCAAGCCAAAGAGGGTGGCGTAGTGAATTGTGAGCGCGTGTGTAGTCGGGATTCGCGAAGCGCCAGCTTCCGCGTGAAGACCGTCGGCGAACATTTCCCTCAGCGTGTGAACTCGACCGCCGGGGCGAGTCTGCGCCTCGACTACGACCACATCGTGGCCACTGTCGGTCAACTCAAAAGCCGCGCATAAACCGGCCAACCCTCCGCCGACGACGATGATGCGCTGCGGCCGAGTGACGTGCCCTTTGAACTGCGCCACGAGCGAGCTGACGCTCGAAGGAAAAGAAAGCGCCGCGAGCGAGGATTGTCTCAGGAAATGTCGCCGGTCAATCACTAATATGCCCTCGTAGGTTAGATGTGCAGCCTCAGTCAGTGCAATACGAAATTGCGTCCGCCCAACGTCGGAGTTGACGCGGCGGCGCGAATTCAACTCATCCTTCCGTTTTATCCTTCATCTTTGCAGTTCATGCTGCCGCGGCTCGCGTCCAACGATTTGTTCGGCGTGTTCGTTAGTCAGAAGCCTTTCTTCAAGTCTTTAAATCGGTTTGTCGATGCGGGCAGTGGTGTCATCAACGGGTTTGCGCAAGGTTTTTTTTGAGCACCAGATAGTTCTTTATCCTCCGAAACAACTGCCCACAGGATGTCGCGAATGCCTCAGAAGAAAAATTAACGGACCCGCTGACATTACTTGCACCGGTCAACTTACGAAATTGTGCAATCAATTCACGTTTGTCGGATGATTGTGAGTAGGCAATAGAGACGGTGCCAGAGCCAATGAGAGTGAGTAGCAGGAAGATCAGTTTTGATTTTCGCATGTGAAGACCCGCCTTCAGAGACATATGTGGACACGCCGAACGGTTGAAAGCACCCTCGGTCCGATTATTCCCGTTGAGAAACACGCTTTCGCCGCTCGGTCCAACGATTTGTTATGTGCGTACCGAATTAACGTCATTTCAAATCTTCATAAGGATTGAATTGGTTTTTTCGCAATGACATCTTTCGCGTGGAAGGTTTCAATACCATGTGGAGAACAAAAGGACTCGTTGAATCGGGGATTGATCTGTAATCTCGGACGGGCTCGCCGCCCATCCGGAGTGCACGAATTAATCCGAGAGGACCATGCATAAACATCGGGTTCCGATCTGCAGCTTCCTCAAATGCGGGTTTCGCATCAGCCTCAAACCCTTCAGATGTATGGCCGCTCTGACGCCGTTTGAGTACAGCAAGGGCAGCATTTCGCAATTTCGCATTTGAGTTCTTTGCAGCCTCGTTCAGGGCCGGAACATCTTTATTGAGTATTTGCTCGAATGTTTCTGCCGATACACCACTCACGATTCTGTCTTCGTCTGCGAGTGCTAAAGCCAGTAAGGGGAGACAGTTGTATAAGAGCGGTTTGAGACCAGGTGGCAAAAACTCACCGTTTTCGACCGCTTCCTCGAAGGCAAAGGCCGCGCTGCGCCGCACAAAGACGTCCTCATCCTTGAGCATTCCGGCAAGCGTATTGATTCCCACACTGGAAAGTACCATTACGTACGAAGCATAACGTCGAACCTCCTTGCGTTCTTGTTTATTTCTGGCAATCTGGGCGAGTGCCTTCAATGCCATCGTGTTTTCTGGCTCGATGTTCAGAAGAACGCGAGCGGCATAGACCGTTACGTACCCACTTTGTTTCTTGATTGTTTCTTGGATCGTTGGGACGACAACTTGCCCCATGCTTGATAATCCTCGAAGGCCATCGTAGCGGACGACATCATCGTCGGAACTAAGTTTAGCTAATAAGGCATCGACCTTCCTTGAACTCTGCCCCTCTGTATCTTGTGAATAGCCAAGGTTGGACACCGAGAGAATCAGCGCGAGTGGAAGAAAAAGCAATAAGTTCATAGCATTGAGAAGGCGAACGGACTTAAGTTGAGTTGGCGCGGCGGCGCGATTTCATGCAACCATCGCGGACCAGTCTTGTCGAAACACGCTTCCGCCGCTCGCGTCCAACGATTTGTTGTGCGTCGCCCGCGGTTAACGACGCCGAACGCTGCATCGCAATAGTTAGGCAGCCACGACATTGCAAGTGATTATCATGTAATACGTCCCAAGGGCAGCGAGTGCGCCCGCCGATCCAATCTGCACCCAGCGAGGGCCGGCGAAAAATGCAAACAGCGCCAAAATTATAGCTGCAATCGACAGAACGCTATCGCGCCACCAGCCAGCGTAAAAGTGGGCTCCGCCCAGTGCGAAATTGAGGACAAGTGAGGCCACTAGTAGAACGACAAGTGCGAGAATGTACCGGCGATGTTCGCGTTCGTGAAACTCAACGAGGTCGATATTGCCTACGGCTGGCGTTTCCGGGGTAACGAGCGAGCAAAAGACGTACTGGATTATAAAATTAGTCACTATGAGCAAGACCGCCCATGCTGGCCATGACGTTACCGATCGCATCGACCAGTATGAAGCCCAATTACCAATCAGGAGTGTGAAGGCGATCCAAGCCCAGAGCGCATGCAATACCGAAAAACGTACCCGGCCGGCATTGCGCAACATGCTGACGAAGCCGGTGAGTAAGTGAGTAAGTGCCAGCGACGTGATGATCGTCAGTAGAATGAAAACGACTTCAAAGGCAGTCATACTTGATCTCCGGGTCCAACGTTTGAGTAAACGGGCACGACAGAAACAACTGGAAAACCATCCAACGGTTCAGGACTCGAAGGAAAGCCACGAACCTTACCGTCTATTCGGTTCAACGATGGAAGGGGCATAACGGCCGACTTAACCGAGCGCGAGCATATTGCATTTAAATCAGAAGGAACAAAACAACGATGAAGGAAGCCATGCTACGGCGCGCTCCGGTTCAATGAGTTGTTCGGCAGCAGCGTCAAACAGTAGGGGGTCTAATGATCACAGGGACCCTATTTAGATGTCCTCGCCGCCCCCGCCCGCGACAACTTGCGCGTGATTCAACGTGGCTACGAGTGACACTCCGCCGAGAATGTTGCCGATTAAGGTTGGCACGATGTAACTGCTAAGAACATTAAGCCAGGACTCCTGTCCCATAGCGGCCAGAGTAAACGTTTCGACGGCGCCTGCAATGATGTGACTGAAGTGGCCCAGCCCGACAAGGTAAGTGAGGAAAATAATAACCCACACCCGAGCCGATTCTGCGAAGGGCAGCAGCCAAACCATCAGCGCAATGAGCCATCCGGCAAATATGCCCCGCAGCAGCGTAGTAGCGAAGGCGTTCTCCATCGCCTTATGTCCAATCTCTGCGAAAGCCTCGCGCACATGTGCATCGAAAGCATTAGTTTGAGCTGCAACCCAGGCGACAATCATCGCGCCTAAAAGGTTAGCAATAAGCACGACCACCCAAAGGCGTAGGACGTTCCCTAATGTGTCAACTGTTTTCCGCTGAAGAAGCGGTAGAACGGGCGTGAGCGTGTTCTCCGTAAACAACTGCTGCCGACCCAGGATCACAATCAAAAACCCTACGCTGTATCCAAACTTCGCCACCAGTGGACGCCAATATGTATTCGGCAGATATGCGTGCAACAACCCCTCGGCAATCATCGAGAATCCCATTGATAAACCGGCAGCCAGGCCGGACCAGAATAATGCGGAGGACGGGCGAGACAGTTCCTCTTCACCCTCTTTCAAGATGGCCTTGTAAACTACCTTCCCACTGGGCGCGCTACGCCGATCAGCATCCTCCTGTTCAGCCTGTTTTCGCTCTTCCATCATATACTCCCTTAGCCCGATATTATTTCAACAATATGAACAAGACTAAACAAGAAATGAGGCATCTGAAAACAAATTCATTTCACATCTGCGCCTAACATGTTGACCCGGCGGCGCCAATCAAAGCGCCCTTTACCGCGCCAGGTAGTTACGAAACAAGCTAGCGCCGCTCGCGTCCAAAAGATTTGTTGGGCGCCGATTTTCATTGGGAATGCCGCCTCGTGCCCCATACGAACACGCCCCTATGCCTGTTGCGTTATTTTACCCAATGTATTTTGAACGGACCTATGCCGTTGAGCTGTATTACGTCGCCTTTCGCCACCGCGAAATGATGCATACCTTTTGGCATTACCATATATGACCCAGCCGGCATGTCCTGGCAGGCATTCACGTCAAGTTTGTCACCGGTTCCGACGCAGAAAACTCCTGAGAGCACCGTGATGTTTTCATCAATATCGTGCCAATGCGGAGGGATGGGTGTGCCTGCCGATGATCGGATGCGAATCACAAATGGTTCGCCCTCCTTTGTCGGATCACCCTGGAGTATCGCAACTTCTGTCTTACCTATCGCGTCCTTTGCCTGGCCAGCGAATCCGGGCGGTGGCCCATCTGCCCATTCCCGTGGCAAAGGCTGCCATTGGATTTTATCCGGCATGACCATGATATGCGGAGCGACCGAATCCTCAGTCTTGGATTTCTCCTGCCGCATCTTTGCAAACCCCAAACAGCCGAGTCCCAGAACAATTATTGCAACCAAAACTTTTTGTCCCATCGTAGCCTCCATAATAATCGCAATGTGTGCGGGCGTACTCCCCTTTAAAAAAAAGCGAGGTGTGACGTGTTAGAGATCTGCCGAACGCCGGAGTCGACGCGGCGGCGCGATCGCTCGAAGCACCGCCGGACCAGTCATGTTGCGAAACACGCTACCGCCGCTCGCGTCCAACGATTTGTTGGGTTTCGTCATGAGCGAAAAGAGCGCTACGTACGAATTGCGGCAACCCGCGAATTTTGAGCCAGTATTCTTACCGAGCGTCTTCGTCGATATTCACGACGGCACCATAGAGTTTATATTAGCCGTTTTTCTTTTCGGTGCGACACGGTCACCGATGGTGCGGTCGTCGTCTGCGAGCGAAGTATTCATAAATTAATGATCGCGTAGAAAATACCCGTGAGGGAATCCGCCGATGATCGTCGAAGTAAAATTGATGATAATGCTGGGAGACCACCCAGATAGAGCTTCCAACCGGCGTGTCGCGGGTCGGGTGCGTGCCGTTGTTATGCTGCGCCCGCCGCTACTTGGGAGTGCCGCCCATCACACCCCGCATGTGGTCGATGACCCTGTTGTGTTGTTCCTGCGGGCTGAACAGGATAACCTCGGCTTCCTCGCCGACCCTCACCGTATGCCCCGGCGGCCAGTAGAACAGGTCGCCGCCCCTGATTAATTCTTCTGCGCCGTCCGCGTAGCTGACGGTCAGTTCCCCTTGCAGCACGTAGCCCCAGTGCGGAGCTTGGCAAAGGTCACCTTCCAGCCCCTTGAGCAGCGGCGCTATGTCGGCGCCAGCGCCGAGCGAGAAATACTCGCCGTTGATTTTGCCATACCCGGAGGCGTCGCCGAAATCAGTCCGCACCCGAGCGACCGCCCCTGGTGCGTCTATCACCGCGGGAATGTCGTCCTTCGCTATACGCATTTTGTTGTCCTTCGACTAGTTTCGACGAGAAAGCCGCCGAACGGTTGAGTTGACGCGGCGGCGCGAATTCACAAACGCACTGCAGCACCATTTATGATGCGAAACACGCTCCCGCCGCTCGCGTCAACGATTTCTTGGGTGCGCCACCCGAAGTACACCGATTTTTTTCGCGTTGAAACAATCCTTGGCCGTCGGGCCATATTGAACATACGACAAGAGGTCGTCGCGCTTGGAAATCACGTACATGATTCCGGCGTTCGAATTGGATCACCGGCGCAGTGAGAATCAACTAAATTTTCCTTATTCTTTTCGTTAGTGCAGTTGTCTACGCATTTGCGGCGGTGGTTCGTATAGAGCGAACTTCTCGACGATGCTTAGCTTGGCAATTTGCTCGCCCTTTGCTTCCGGCAATATTCTTTGGCAGCTTCACCCGCGTAGGTGGCCGTATCATCCTTTGCGCCCGCCTTAAGATAAGCCTGATACACATCCTGTCCAAGCTGCGCGCATTTGTGATCGGGATCCGGGTCTTTAGGATATTTAACTGGCCCATGATAATCATTAGGGGGTTCCCAGGGAATTGACGGGCATTTCTCTTTTTCGATCCTCATGAGGCAATCGTACCGGGCATTTCTACTCATCGGCACAGCCGACTTGTCTGCGCCCGCGGTGAGGTAGGCCTTCTCGACGTCTAATTGAAGCTGATAGCATTTGAGTTGCGAAGGCGAGTTCGCCGGCTCACTTGTCCTAAAGGGATCAGAATCGTTCTCGTTCGGTATTCCGTCGCAGTCGGCGTCCTTCGACGGATCGCAAGGCTGTTTACTCTTTACAGCTTTCTCAAATTCCTCGCAGCACACTTCATCACCGTCTTTAGGGTCTGGCCAGAAAGCCTCAGGACAACCCGGGTCCCGGGCGACGGTTGATTGACGGACGAACTTGGCGTTACAGACGAGAAGCACCTCCTCGCAGCCTCGTTGTTCTCGGTCAATATAGATATTCCTCGCGTAATAGTGGTATGGCTTCGGCTTGAAAAGGCAATTTTTCCCGGGATTGAACCACGGCGTATTTTTTCCACAATCAGGTTGTTTTTGAATTTCTGCCGTACTGCCCAAAGCAGCGATCAAGAATACAAGCAAGAGCCCACAAGAGACTTTAGGTATTCTGAATTTCATCTGTTGCCTTTCCGTTTGTCCGGTACTCCCATGCGAGGATCAAGAAACGCCGCTAAGACTACGGAGTAGATTTAGTTCCACCGAACTTCACAGGTTCATTTTTCTTCGCAGCAGAAGGTAGCATTTAGCCGCGAGCGTGGCCACCGCGGCACAAGCCGGTGCGGAGGGATATGGCTGCGCATTTAACCACCTGCGAGCGTGATGCCCCCCGGTGGCCCCAACCATACACGAACGATAATTGAACTACGTTCGCGGCTGTAGGGAGCGCAACGCGAACGGACTACTGCAAAACTCACTCTTAAAAGATCTCGATGAACTTTGGGAGCCGTACGGTAGTGTCTTGAAAATCCGGTTCTGCACACTGCGCGATATACCGGCGATCAACCTCGTGCTCAGATGACATGTTAGTCACCAGCTCGTCTGGAACAGTCGGATCGCTGGTTGCGATTATCGGCGGCTGAACTGCGCTTGAGTACGGCATAAGCGAGCATGATAGCGAGCCGCACTCTCGCGTTCAGGAAACATTCGGGGATTTGGCGAAGATCGAACACAACTGCAGTTTCAAAATTGTCCCAAGTTTGCGTAAATACGATGACATACTCGCCGTCAGTCCTCAATGCGTACGAGCCCTGTGCGGATGGCGTAACGAACGAGCCCGGCAATGTCATAGATCCCAAGCCGCTCCATTAGCTGCGCGCGATGCGTCTCGACTGTTTTCACGCTGATATTCAAAACCCGCGCAATATCCTTCGTTGAGTTCCCCTGCGCAATCATCGCCAATACTTCCTGTTGACGCGGCGTCAATTGGCCGATAACGCGCCGCTCGCCAGTCCCACCTTCCGGCAGAACTCCTTTCGAGATTTGTGGCGACACATATCGTTCGCCATGACTAACGGCTTTCAATGCCAGCTCGAGTTCTGCTGCCGCTGCCGACTTCGGCAAGAACCCAATCGCGCCTGAACTTAAGGCATGCGCGGCATACTCTTCAGTTTCGTGGACCGTCAGGACAATTACGCGCACGTCGGGAAAACTTCGCTGCAGCTCACGTAATACCTCTAGTCCGCTCATGCCTGGCATTGCGATATCCAGCAACACCACATCCGGGTTCATCTCGCTGATTATTTCCAGAGCTTCTCTGCCATCACCAGCTTCTGCGACAACCTCGACACCGTTAATTCGTTCGAGCAGCGCCCTTATTCCTGCCCGAACCAGGGCGTGATCATCAGCGAGGAGAACACGTACTGGCGTTCGAACCGTCCAATCAGAGTCTTCCATTTTCTGCATACGTATGTTGAGTTGGGAGTGCGCCCTTTCGGAACAGCCGCGCATTACACTGTGTTGACCATCACCCGCAGTCAGCCTAAGCGGTGTTACGGAAGCAATTCGAAAATCCTGAATCGAATTAATGACTACTGATACCACGCGGTGATCGCGCAAATTCGTGTTCATTCGATACTGGTAACGGAAACGCCGCCTGAATCTGCGTACCCTCCGCCAAGGTCGAAATAATTTTCAAACACCCGCCCACCGCCAGAGCCCTTTCTTCCATACCGCGCAAACCGATGGTCAGCCGGCTGTCTCCGCTCTGTAAGCTTGGCAATGCAATGCCTATCCCGTTATCGCTGATCGACAAAAGCAGCTGACCGTCGCAACGCTGAAGTTTGATCATAGTTTTCGTCGCCTGTGCGTGGCGCGCCACGTTCGACACCCCCTCCTGCAAAATACGAAAACATGCCGTTTCAACTTCTTTTGGCAAGCGAATCGTTACCACTTCAGGATCAATCCGTAATTCAACTTTAAGACCCGCTCGATCGGCGAACGTCTTTACATACCAGCGAGTTGCCGCTGCTAATCCCAAATCGTCCAGCAGGGACGGTCGCAGTTCGAAAGAAAGGTCCCGCACACGAGCAAGCGCGTCGTCGATGACGTTGATGCTCTCGTCCAACTGAGCGGCCATGAACTCGGGATTACGAAGCTGTTTGTTCTGCAAATTGATCCTGACCGCCGTCAATACTTGTCCAATATCATCATGAAGTTCACGAGCTATATGTTTCCGCTCGGCTTCTTGCGCCTTGATAAGACCGCGCGAGTAATTTCTTAATTCTGTTTCAGCGCGTTTGCGCTCAGTGATGTCATCGGAGACTGACGCTATTCGATAGAGTTTCCCGCTCGCGTCATAAATCGGGAAGGGTCGCTGCCGCACCCAACGGATTGACCCATCCGGTCTCGTAATGCGGAATTCGAAACTGTGGTAGTTGCCCTGGATCTGGCTTCGAATCGCAGCGTCGGTTTTTTCCCGGTCGTCGGGATGGACGGCGGCTATGCAGGATCTAATCTGCCGGTACAGCGGGTCAGCAGGACGACCCCAAACTTTTTCGTATGCAGGATTGATGTAAAGAAGATTTTTCGCATCAGAGTCGAAAATCCAGATTACTTCGTCGATGTTCTCCGCTATTTGTCTGAACCGTTCTTCCGCTTCATACAACGACTGTTCGGCTCTAATCCGATTCAACGCTTCGCCACAAAGATCTGCTAACGACTGAAGATCTTGAAGCGATCGCTCGTCGTAAGCATGCGGGTCATAACTCTGAATTGATAGAAAGCCGACGATTTTTTGCCCGTAACGGATCGGCACAGTCATGATGTTAGCTGATGGCCGTGAGAGGTCGGGAAAAGGCACCACCGTGGCTTCCAGAAGGTACGGAGACTCTCTGATTGTCAACTCGGCGCCTTTTTGCATGACGCGCCGAACCTTTTCACTCGGCGGACGTTGAGCGGTAAAAGGTGTTATGTTCTTTCGCTCACCTCCGATAGTATCCATCTCGAGAATGGTTCGGACCTGGTCTGTGTCGGCTTCATACAACTCAAAGCTGAATGAGTCCCAACCAAACAACTTATGCGTCACATCAGTAATTATGACGGCTGCATCGAGATGCGTTCGGGCGCCACTTAAACCGTGCGACAAAAGGGCCGCTGCATTAGTCAACTTCTCCGCACGCTTTTGCTGAGTGATCTCTTTGCCGAAACCGATAATTGTATTGTCAGAAAGTTTTACAATGGCCCAAGACGTATCGATCAGCCGTCCGTCGCGAACGCGAGTTGTGAACTCCTTCCATCCGCTTTCGCAGTTGCTAATGAAGTCTATTACCTCGGATCGATCGGCAAAATCGGGGTAACACTCGGCGAGGATGTCAAGATTTTTCGCGACAACTTCATTGAGCGTCCACCCAAGCGTTCGCTCCCATTCCTGGTTCACCAATAGAATGCGGCCATCCCGTTCGATAAAATTGATCATCACCGGGATATGATCGAAGATTTTTTGCAGAATCTCTTTCTGTTTTCTCAGTTCACGTTCCGAACTTTTTCGCTCCGTGATGTCTTCCGCAATACCTTCGTAATAGACATTCTTACCATTATTGTCTCTGACGGTACGCACACTTGCTGATATCCAAATCGTGCTTCCATCGCTTCGGTTGGCTTCGTACTCGAAACCGCGAACTGCACCATGATGCTCCATCAGCCGTTTGAATTGTTGATGCCGAGCACGATTAACATAGTGTTGCGCGGCAATGTCTGTGCGTTCGCGTATGAGTTCTTCCGGAGAGGCAAAACCCAGCATCCTTGCCAGTGCTGGATTTGCCGTAAGGAAATGACCCTCGGGAGTGGTTTGAAAAATTCCCTCGTTGGCGTTCTCAAAAATATTTCGGTACTTCCGTTCAGCTTCACGCTGAGCCTCCTGTGAACGCTTCTGCTCGGTAATGTCAACGATCATGCCCAACCCGCATGTTTCGTTTCCGAGCGTGATGGTGCTACTCGAAAATAAAACGTTGTGAACCTCGCCCGAACGGTTCTTTATTTCACTTTCGACGTTTCTCACAGACAAGCCGGAACGAAGCTGATCAACGACAACCGCACGGATTTCAGGAGGCGGCCACAACTGCAGCTCTAGTGTTGTTTGTCCTATTACCTCTTCTCGGAAATAGCCAAATAATTCCAGGAACTGCTGATTGACCTCAAGGATGGTCTCATCGTCCAGACGCGTGATGACCATCGCAATCGCGTTTGAATGGAATGCAGTGGCGAACCGGTGTTCGGAAGCTCGTAATATTTCCTCGGTGTTCTTTCGAGCCGTGATGTCCTCCGTATGAATCATCACCAGATCCGGAGGAACGAACAAGAATCGCACATCGAAATGTTTCGGCTGACCAGTACTGAGCAAGCGGAAGTCGCCGGACTTTCGGATCATTGTCCGATTCGTGAAACACGCTCGCATGTACTCCGTTACCTCCGGAGTATCAACATACAGGTCTGAAGCACGACATCCCAGTAACTTGCGGATGTCATGCTGCGTCATTTGATCCGCCGCATCGTTGTAATCGATTAGGACGAAATCATCGTCGGTTTTTTGCCACGAGAAAATCGGTACCGGAGTAGCCTTAAACTGAAGCCGAAGTCGCTCCTCGCTTTCTGCGAGCACGCTTTGCGCGAGCTTTCGTTCCGTGATGTCGACACAGAGAATAATCAGATTCTGTGCTCCACCGTCGCCGTTCCGACTCCGGCTCCCCGCCGGCGCCTCAACGTTCGCGGCTCGTGGGCGCTCACGGCCGGCCTCGGCTTCTTCTCGGTCTCGGCGATCCTGCCGCTGCTCTTCATGGCGG
>JBHEMC010000054.1:0-28945 GCA_046262775.1 Pyrinomonadaceae bacterium
CGACCTGCTGGTCCAATTATGACTGTAATCTATTGATTCCAAGAGACTTTCGTTGCCCGCTTGGCTCAGCGGTAGAGCACTCGCTTCACACGCGAGGGGTCAGAAGTTCGAATCTTCTAGCGGGCACCATTGCTTTCAATAACTTACGGGCGACGCCGAGTCGCCCATTTTCATCCGCACATACTTTCGCACACACTTGGAAGTCAAAGACGATCACGATTTTTCCAAAAATTCGACTTTTTTTGAAAATTATTTCGCCGGAAGGTTTTCGGGCTGATATCGCGAGTGAATGTAGGAGTTCTTAAGTACCAGACTCAATCACAAAGCATCTACTCTGTCACATGAAACGCGCGGTGTTCTCACTTCACCGTGACTTCTGCACTGATTGTCGTTGGAAAAATCCTGGGATCATAGCAAGCGTGCATCGATTCTTACCCTGGGAACTAAATGCTATTGCTTCGACGGATACCTGCGCTTCACATGCTCGATTTGCTCTTGCAGGGCGGGTATCAACGTGGCGTCTAGCTTGAGACACTGGCCAAAGTCTTTCTCCGCTCCCGCCCGGTCGCCTAAGACCAGCCGGGCCAATCCTCGGTTTCCGTAGGCCTTCGCGAAAGATGGCGCCAGACTTATCGCCGCATTGTAGTCGACGATGCTGCCCTCCAGATCTCCAAGGTCCTGGCGCACATTGCCTCGATTGCTGTAGGCGTCCGCGAATCGAGAGTTGATTGTGATGGCCCTATTGTAATCTGCGAGGGCTCCTTGCAGATCTCCTTTTGCACGGCGCACCAAACCGCTATTGTTGTAGAAGGCGGGGTTGTGCGAATCGAGCCGGATGGCTTTATCGAAATCTGCCATAGCGCCATCCGGGTCGCCCATGTCTTGCCGGGCGTTGCCGCGATTGTTGTATGCAGAACTCAGCCGCGGATTGATTTCGATGGCCCGGGTGTAGTCCGCGATACTGCCCTCCAGATCGCCTTTGTCTCGCCGGGCTTTACCGCGGTTGTAATAGGCCTGGTCTAGGTGAGGATCGATTTCAATGGCTCTGGTAAAGTCAACTATGCTGCCGGCGACGTCCCCTTTGTTGTATCGGGCACACCCGCGCATGATAAGGGCGCGGGCCCAGCGTGGATAAGATATGATGGCGGCGTCGTAGTCAGCTATAGCCCCGTCCATATCCCCCTTCTTAAATCGCTCATTGCCGCGATTGTAGTAGGCTGTTGCGAAGCGAGAAGGTTGGGCTTGAGAAAGAGAAGCGCCAGCTAACAACAGAAGGATCATCAGAGGCGCACAAAAGCAGCCACGTCTGCTAGCAGGATTGGTAGTGTTATTGATGTTTCGCACCGCCTTCTACCTCCTAATCGGTGTGTTTTTGAGTAGTCAGTTGCGGCAACAATCGGTAACCATTTCTCCGGCGAAGGAACGACTCGCGATAGATCTCCTTCCTGGTCCCGCTGGAATTTTTGGCAGGCACGCAGCGTAGGACTCGTCGGCATCGCTCCTTTCGCGTCTCCACCAGTTACTCCGCACCTTTACCCTGTTTAGCGATAAAACGGTGGTCAATTCAGTCACGAATTTTCTGAAGATTTTGAGCTTGGAAAGTTTGTCAGTGGCGGGAATTATTGCTCATAATCCCTAATGGACGAACGGTTGTAATAGAGGCTTGGGACTGAATATATGCCCGCCCTCCCCCAGGAAATAACACAACTGCTAATGAACTGGAGCCAGGGTGATAAGGCCGCTCTGGATCAGTTAGTGACGCTGGTCTATCCCGAATTGCGCCGGCTCGCCAAGCGCCGCATGGACCGAGAGAATCCGGCTCACACACTGCAAACTTCTGCTTTGATTAATGAGGCATATCTTGAGCTCGTCGATCAGCAGAATGTTAAGTGGGAGAATCGCGCGCACTTCTTTGCCGTGGCAGCCCAGGTGATGCGCCACATTCTGGTAGATCACGCGCGTACCCGTAACTATGCCAAGCGCGGCGGTGGAGCGCCTAAGCTTCCGCTCGACGAGGCCGCAGCTTTGACTGAACAACGTGCCGGGCAACTGATAGCTCTTGACGACGCGCTTAGAGATCTCGCGGTGCTCGATGAGCGCAAGAGTCAGATCATTGAATTACGCTTTTTCGGAGGGCTGAGCCTGGAAGAGACAGCCGAAGTAATGAAGATTTCGCCATCGACAGTTCAACGCGAGTGGCGAGCTGCTAAAGCCTGGCTCCATCACACGATGAGTAAAGCAGACTAATCCTGACTGAATTTGCGCGCGTTTGTCGCTCTATATAGCTGAATAGGTCCGCGCGAATTTGAATATGATGACACCCGAACGTTATCGTCAGATTGATCAAATCTTCCAGGCTGCGCTCGGACTCAAGCCGGAAGAGCGTGCCGGTTATCTTGACGAGGCTTGCAGCGGCGATGAACTGCTGCGCCAGGAAATAGAGTCTTTGATCACTTCGGATCAGGGAGGCCTGAGCTTTATTAACCAGCCCGCATTTGAGATGGGAGCGCGTGTGCTGGCAAGCGACGAACCCGCCTTGGCAGCCGGAGACCTTATCGACCGTTACGAGGTTGTTTCACTACTCGGCTCTGGTGGCATGGGCGAAGTTTATTTGGCGCATGACGAGAAACTGGACCGTAAGATAGCGCTCAAACTGCTCCCTTCTCACTTCACCATGAATGAAGAACGGTTGCGCCGCTTCCAGCAGGAGGCTCGTGCCGCTTCAGCTCTCAACCATCCAAACATCATCACGATTCATGAGATTGGGCAGGTCGAGAATCGGAACTTCATCGCCACCGAATTCGTCGACGGGGAGACGCTGCGTCAGCGTATGAAACATGGGCCATTAAGTCTCAATGAATCACTGGACATTGCCATTCAAGTTTGCGGTGCGCTGGCCGCAGCGCACAACGCGGGCATCGTCCATCGCGACATCAAGCCGGAAAACATCATGCTGCGTCGCGATGGTTACGTGAAGGTTCTGGACTTCGGTCTCGCTAAGCTCACAGAGCAGCGCGAGCAGCCTACTGACGTCGATGCTGCTGATAACGTCGATATCTCGTCCGGTTTGCTGATGGGCACGGTGAAGTACATGTCGCCTGAACAGGCGCAAGGCCAGCAAGTGGATCCGCGCAGTGATATCTTTAGCCTGGGCGTCGTACTCTACGAGATGGTGACAGGCCACGCTCCGTTCAAAGGCGAAGACACCACCTATGTTGTCACGTCAATACTTAAAGACCAGCCGCCACGCTTAACTGAATACGCGCCACGTGCACCTGAAGAATTACAACGAATCGTCAGCAGAGCGCTGATCAAGAACACAGCACAGCGATATCAAACGGCGGAAGATTTCCTCTTCGACCTCAAGACGCTAAAACAGAAGTTCGAGCTTTCGACCGAATCTCAATCTGTAATTCGCAGAGTAGAGGGTTGGACTGTTTCAATACCTAGACGCCGGAGGCTGTCAGCTCTGGCGGTCGTTTGTCTCATCACTACAGGCCTGGGCGTCACGGTTTACCGGCGACGCCAACTTAGCGGCCATCCGCCGCCGCCTCAGGGCATGAAAATCACTAAGCTAAGCAACGGTGGCGCCTGGGTGCCGAGCATCTCGCCGGACGGGAAGTATGTTGCCTACGTGGCGAACAATGCGAACGGCGAGCTCGGCGTCTGGATCAAGGTGGTGGCGACCGGGTATGCGTACCAACTGGTCGCGCCGGCGGGGGTTAATTACGGAATGCCGTGCTTTTCACGCGACGGCAATTACCTATACTACTCGGTACAGGACATGAACAACATGTCCGAATACTTCCTGGTTGATTGGTACCGCATTTCCATAGCGGGCGGAGCCTCGCACAAGGTCGTTTCCAGTGTCGGTGGTCTCACCTTCTCCCCCGATGGCAAACAGATGGCCTTCCTTCGTGTGGTGCCGAGTCGGCAAGCGCACGATCTAATCCTCTGCAAGGACGATGGGACAGACGAGCGCGTCATCGCGACGCGCCACTGGCCGGAAATCTCCTGGGTACTGACCTGGTCTCCCGACGGGCGGCTGATCGCCTTCGGGGCGCGCAATCGCGACGGCGACAGCTTCTACAACACGGTGATGGCCGTGCCGGTCGAGGGCGGGCCGGAGCAGCCGCTCACCTCGCACCGCTGGTTAGACGTGGGCGGCGCGTTATGGCTGGGCGACGGCAGCGGACTGCTGGTTACGGGCCATGAACAACTGACAGATCCGTTGCAGATCTACTTCATCTCCTACCCGAGCGGCGAGGTGAGCAGCGTTACTAACGACACTAACAGCTACTCGGCCTTAAGTATCACTGCAGACTCGCGCACTCTGGTTGCTGAAATGGCGGACGTGACCTCTAACATCTGGATAGCCCCGGATGGGGACGCGAGCTGGGCCCGACAGATCACCACCGGGGGAAAAGATGGGCTTGGCGGACTGGCGTGGACACCGGATGGAAAGATCGTCTACGCCTCCGCGTCACGGGACACTCCTGGCGCGAGCGGTAACCGGGCGATATGGATCATCAACAGCGACGGCAGCAATCCGAGACAACTGACTGTCGACGATGGTGTTGATACGAACCCAGCGGTCACACCCGACGGGCGGCGGATTGTGTTTGCCTCACATCGTGCCGGCGCCTGGGGCATCTGGCGAGCGGAGATGGATGCGGGCAATTCGGCCTTGCTGGCCAGCGGCGGAACGACAACTTTCCCGGTCTGTTCGCCGGACGGGCAGTGGGTCTTTTTCAGGCGACTAGGGTCTGCCGGCCCGCCGCGTATCTGGCGAGTGCCTTTCGCGGGCGGCGAGGCGATAGAGTTGAGTGACAAGCACGCCTACTACCCGGCGGTCTCGCCGGACGGAAATTGGGTGGCCTTCTTCAGCCCCTCGGAGACGAAGATTCGCCTGCTTGTCATTCCGTCAACCGGGGGAGAACCGGTCAAGACGTTCGATGTCACGCCGGAAACGGATTACCTGATCTTCTCCGAAATCGTCCGCTGGACGGCTGACGGTCACTACCTCACTTACACCAAAAACCAGGGTGATACCTCGAACATCTGGGGGCAGCCTTTTGCGGGCGGCGCCCCGCGGCGGCTGACTAACTTTGACGCTGAGCGCATCTTCAGCTTCGCTTGGTCTCCCGACGGGAAGCAGCTCGCCGTTGCTCGCGGTCAATATAACCGCCAGATCGTTTTGCTGAGCAACTTCAGGTGAGCGGCCGTAGCCACTGGTACTTCCGTACGGGATTATTTCACGATCGAGGATGACATCATTCTCGTCATCGCCGTCCTTCACACCGTCGCGATCCTGCCGAATGGCAATTCCGTCACTGATAGTTAACTAGGGATCACGCAAGAAAAACTCTAGCGACTTGCAGCGAACGGGAGAGGCACTTGGTTCTTCTTCCGTGATTCAGTCTTCGCACGCGAGCCGCGTTCGCGAACCAATCCTCGCGATGAACTGACGCGATTCTCTTTTCTCGGGGCGTGACTCCTGGCGTCTCCGTCTGGCTTGGGCATGTTTCGCTCGCAAGCATTCAAGAAGTCAGTCAGGTGCTCGGCGCAGTACAGCACGCGGGTCCCGATCCGAAAGAATCGGATGCGTCCGGCCTCACGGGCTCGCAGGAGGGTGATTCGAGCAACGCCTAACCGTTTCGCTGCCTGTTTCTCCGAAAGTAAATTGGGGTAACTTTGTGTTGCTTCCATGCTCCGGCCGTATCTCACGCCCTGTGCCACGTCCGAGAGCTCACGGAAGGAACGTGAACGGACGGTAAGGGATGGGATTGAATGGGAAAAAACCGGAAGGGCTTGGTTCTGTTTCGGGAACTGTTTAGGCCCAGCTAGATCACCCCTGATGTAAAACACCACACGTAAAGTGTATGTAAAATCCAACACCCTCACTGCCCGAACTGATGCCTCGCGAGAGCCCGGTACCCCCACCTGTATGTAAAACGTGACGGCTAAGAGTTCGCATAACGCGAACACCTGTGTGTAAAACATAACAGGGTGATCTGTGTGTACCATGCACACACCCCGGCTGAAGCGCCGGTCTCTTTAGTAGTCCTTTTACCAACCCCGAGCCATCATTTGGACGCTTTCGGTTGGTCATATTCGCGGGACTCTTCCTTCTGGATTGTCTCGACCAGGCCGTTAACATATTCCCGAGCGATGCCCGTCTTCATATCGAAATAATTGTTGATAGATTCCCGAGTGTGCCCCTTCTCCATGAAGGCCTGGGCGACTAATTCTTCAAAGGCGACTTCCCTCCCCGCACGAGCTTCAATTACTGCTTCCCGCATTAGTTTGAAGTCAACGGTTTGCCGCCGAAATACCAATTCCCCGCGCTTAATCAACTTCAGCAAGAGGGTCTGGATCGTGTGCAGCGTTTCCGCCGTTCCCTGACCGGGTGGCTCTTCGGAATCGCTAATCCCTAACGCTTTCCTGCGACGTGCACCGAGAGCCTCGTCCAGCAACACGCGAATGACCGGGGCGTCCTTCGTAGCGCCCGTTGATTCCATAATCGCCCGAACCTGATAGACCTGGTCCATCCACATGTTGAATGATGAAACCTTCTTTGACAGTGTTCTCTTTCTTCCTTGGGGTCGTATTGCCATTGAATCCTCCGCTTATCGAGATGCGGATTTACTTAGCAAAAATAAAGCCATAACCAATGACGGATAATGAGCTTGAGCTACTCTCCCAGTCGCCCAAGTTTGTTAATCATATTTGATAAATTCTAAAGCTACTGAAAACACAAGATTTAGAGGATTGATAAAGTTGAATTGCGGGCTCTATCTTGTCTGCCCTCCCTAGTTTGATTCTTTATCACGTTCGCGCACACTAGCTCATTGAAAATAGATCCAGTTTGTCGCGCTCGTCGCTAGAGTTTGAGATTACAAACTGATGGTTGAATAGCTGCGCCTAACAGCTCTTGTCGATGTCCCTTACGGGAGCGAAGAGTGCAATCAAGGACGAAGCGAATGCGTTCAAATTCGCGAAGTTCATCGAAGCGCCGCGCAGATCCTTGACTGCTCTCGTCGCGCCGGCTACCGCTTTTGCTTCGACCCAGTCGAAGGTGCCAGCGGGCGTGAGGCACGCTGAGAACACCAGCGCAACGTAGATACGGAGAGATAACTAAAGCGACGCCGGGGCGGCGTACGATAATCGCAATTATGTTCCGGTGCATGCGGCGTGACATCGGTTTTTCAGACGGCGCGACGCATGACTGACCAGGACATAATTTTCGATTATCGGATGACCGTCCGACGCTTTGGTTAACTTTAGCTAACTAATTTTACCAATCTGGTCAGGTCCGCCGGACAGTGGTGAATCAAGATCGCAAGCTTGAGCGATTTTTTGGAGTAGGGAGAACTTTTTACGCATCACGCAGCATTCACAGAAGCTTGGATATCACAAATTGAAATCGGAACACTAATTTCCGCCTCCCGTTCCGCTTCTCGTCGTATTTAGCTAGACTCTGAGACAACATGGTAAAGAGAGGAAAACCCTGGGAGCAGAACTGGGAAAACGTGGCCCAATTGCCAGGCGGCAGCCAGGGTTCAACTTCTATTGTAAAGCGACGAGGCGAGAGTGATGAAAAGTACGTCTTGAAGATACTGAAAAGTCAACGTGTGGCCGAGCGGCGGGAGCGTATGCACAAGGAGGTCAAAGCTCTTCTACGACTCCGTCACCATGGATTACCGAAGATCATCGAATCTAACACTGATGAGTATTCTGACCTGAGTGTAGAACTATATTTTGTTCAGGAGTATGTCGATGGACCAACTCTGAATGAAAGGGTCGTATCCCCCGTGCTGGAACGGATACAACCAGATGAAGCTGTCAGTTTTGTTATTAGACTTTCCGACATACTCATCTATTGTCATAACGAAGGCTTCCTTCATCGCGATATCAAGCCAAACAATATTATCTTACGCAGCGGGAGAACGTCTGACCCAGTTCTTATCGACTTTGGATTATCCTTCAACAAAGACGACACGGAGCGTGCCCCTCTAACTTCTGACGGACATCCAATCAGAAATAAATTTCTTTCCCTTCCAGAACTTCAAACGAACAGCAGTAAACGTTACAAGGAGTCCGATATCTCTCAAGTCTGTGGCATCCTCTTTTATTTGCTGACAGCCAAGTATCCTGTGATCACAGAAGATGAGGAGCGTCGTAGGCCACATCAACGTGATTCAGGTAAGAAGACTCTAGATGACATAGGATCACGCGCGCTCGAATCGCTCTTTGACAGAGGTTTCGAGCATGAACCCTCAAAGAGATTTCACTCTTTTGAAGCGTTCAAAGGCTACCTTCACGATGTGCTGGACGAATTTCAGCAGGCTCGACCGTCCAATCAAAATGCATCAAGAGTGACACTGGAAGCTGTCACACCGAGTGTCAGAACCACCTTATCAAATCTACCACGGCAAGAATCAGTTCGAGATGAGGGAGAGGCAGGGAAAGCAACGGGATCTCGTGAACACCTTAATTTCGGAGCACAGCAGGCAGATGCTCTTACGTTTGCTTCACTTCTTGGCGCTTGGAATGAAAGCGCGGAAGGAGATCGTAACGTAATAAGAAGGCTGATCGAAGGTGATGATTAGAGATAAGGAACAATGGATAGCCTCCATCAGGGAAGTCTCGTTGCTTCCAGAATCGCCAATCCAACAAAGGGACGGACGTTGGAAGATTGACGACCGCATTGCCGCGTGGAAGGCTCTGGGGCCCCGAGTATTTGACGACTATCTCGACCGATTTCAGACAGTCGCGGTTGAGGTTTTGAGAGAGGAGAATCCCGAGTTTGAGTTAGAGAAGGACCAACGCTTCGCTGCGTCCTTATACGGAAAAACGCTCAATCACTCGCAGTCGTTAAGAAAGGGGTTGGCTGAAACACTCGCACTTCTAAGTGTTTACCCGGAATACTTAACATCGTGTTCGCGTTATAAGGCCGAAAATACGGCCCGATTCACAGTACAGGAGATCTTAAAAAATGCTTCATGGAAGCTATGGGCCAGCCTGAATGATGTGATGCCGCTGCTTGCCGAAGCAGCACCGAGAGAATTCTTGGATGCCATTGAACATGCATTAGAAGAACAGCCGAGCTCATTGGATGGTGTGTTCGCACAAGAAGGGTCTGGATTCGCCGGGCGAATTTATATCACAGGACTGCTATGGGGATTGGAAACGCTAGCGTGGGATCCGGCTTATCTAACTCGAGTTGTAGTTGTTCTTGGTGAACTTGCCGCCAAAGATCCAGGCGGAAACTGGGCGAACAGGCCAGCAAATTCGCTATGGACAATTCTCCTCCCTTGGTTCCCTCAAACCTGCGCGCCAGTGGCTAAGCGAATAAGCGCCGTAGCTACCCTTGAAAAGGAATTACCGGAAGTTGCGTGGAACCTCTTAGTTAACCTACTTCCAAGATCGCAGCAATCATCCTCAATGACACACAAGCCGGTCTTTAGAAACACTATCCCCGATGATTGGACCGAAGGTACGACTGATGCTGATTACGCGGAACAGATTAATGCATATGCAGAGTTGGCGATTGAAGCTGCAAAGCACAACAGGGACAAGCTTGTTACTCTTGTGCATCGCATGAACAATCTTCCTTTTAAGGCTCGCGAGCAGGTGCTCGAATATCTAACCTCTGATGCGATCACGTCTTTACCTGAGGATGAAAGGCTGCCCATCTGGAACGAATTGACAGAGATGCTGACGATGCATCGCAAGTACGCAGACGCGGAATGGGCGATGCCTGCTAAAGAAATCGAACGGCTTACCGGAATAGCAAACGCACTACAGCCGCAGTCTCCAATTCTCAAACATCGCCGATTGTTCACAGAAAGAGACTTCGATCTTTATGAGGAGAAGGATGACTTTCACCTGCAGCAGAGTCTCCTAGACCAACGGCGGCACCACGCGATTGAGGATGCGTACGCGGATAAAGGCATAGCAGGAATTTTTACTTTAGCCGAAGCCGTTGAATCCCCATGGAAAGTCGGGTTCGCTTTTGGCGAGACCGCGCGAGACGCCGACGAGAAGCAAATTCTACCAAGCCTATTGGAGTCGGAAAGTAAGGCGATGATGTATTGCGCTGCTGGCTTCGTGTTGGGGCGATTGCAATCGAAGGGCTGGACGTGGATCGACAATCTAGATCTGAACACATGGACGACGGAGCAGAAGGCAACGCTACTAGCCCGCTTGCCGTTCAACAGCGAAACGTGGTTACGCGCAATCCGTATGCTCCGTGCTCATGAAACATTGTACTGGGAAAAGGCTCAAGTGAACCCCTATCAAGCGAGGGATCAACTGCAGTGGGCGGTTGATCGTTTGCTAGAGAGTAACAGGGTGAATGCGGCGATCAGCGTTCTCGACAAGATGTTTTATAGTCAGGAGCCAATGGATCCCGAGCAAGTTGTGCGGGTGCTGAATGCTATAGCCCCAACAAAAGAAGAGGCGGGTACATTTGATCCGCATGCCATCACGCAGTTGATTGGTGTACTGCAGAAGAATCCTGACACCGATCCAGAGGAACTCTTCAAGATCGAATGGCAGTTTCTCGCTCTGCTAGACGGAATGTCTGCTCCTTCGCCTATTACCCTTGAACGAGCCTTGGCTACGAATCCGGATTTCTTTTGCCAAGTCATTCAGTTAATGTTGCGTTCGAAGACTGATGATGAAAGCCCTAAGACGCCAACAAAGAACGAAGAAGCTCTCGCATCGAATGCCTTTCGTTTGTTGCACAGTTGGTCAACGCCGCCTGGCACCAAGGAAGATGGAACCTTTGACGGTGAAGCTCTGACTAGCTGGTTCGGACAGGTCAAGGCGAAGTGTTCCGAGCTCGGACATCTCGCTTTTGCGAAAGAACAAGTCGGGAAGGTTCTCTTTAGATCACCCCCAGACCCCTCAGGACTTTGGCTGCATAAAGCTTCAGCCGAGATCCTGAACGCGAAGGACTCTGAGGATGTACGAAGCGGTTATGCAGTTGCGATCTTCGACTCGCGGGGCGTTTACTTCCCAGACGCGGAAGGTCGAGCGGAACGAGAATATGCTGTGCAGTATCGAAAACAAGCGGAAGAGCTAGAGTTGGCTGGTTACCGTAGATTGGCGGACACGCTTAAAGAAGTCGCCAAGTCGTATGACCGACAAGCAGAACAGAGTGGTATGAGAATGCGATTAGACGAATAGCGCCGGGTTGTACTCTTGCCTACTTAGAGGATCGCAAATGATTGCTTAAGGTCGAGTGGTGTGTTACAAAAACAGACTATGAGTACCCAGCTTGAAAGCACTGAAGCAGCGATCCTCAGTCGGGTCATCCAACCGGACTCCGGAGATTGGCCTCGGGCGGCTGCTGAAGCAATTCTAGGAATAGGCTTCAACGAAACCGATCGAGAGCAAATGACTGCCTTACTCGAAAAGGCGAAGGCAGGAGATCTCACGAACGAAGAGTCAGAAGCTCTTGAGCATTATCGGCATATCGGCAAGCTACTGGAATTGATGAAATCGCGGGCGCGGCGTTCCCTGCAAACCTCTCCTGCCTGAGATGGCGCGTCTAAGCCGCACGCTCGAACTCGAAGTTCATCGCCGCGCAGCCGGGCGCTGTGAATACTGTCTCTTTCCGGAATCCGCCAGCGAACTACCTTTTCATATCGATCACATCATCGCAGAAAAGCACGGCGGCCGGAGCGAGTCTGAGAATCTGGCATTGGCATGCTTTTCCTGCAACCTTCGCAAGGGACCGAACATCGCCGGTCTTGATCCAGAGACAGGCGAGCTAACACGGCTGTTCAATCCGCGCGCTGACGGATGGTCTGAACATTTTGTCTGGGATGGCGTCGGGTTACGAGGTAGAACACCAATCGGTCGGACAACTGTGGCGGTGCTCGATATCAATCATGTGGACTCGTTGGCTGTTCGCGCGGCGTTGCGTGAAGAAGGATTGTATTAGCCCAACCGATTGAATGAGACGTCGGTCAGTAACTACGGAGAAAATTCTGCCTGCTGCGAACTCGTGCTAAGTCCATTGCTTCTTGTATTGCTCATTGTTGTCTCCTTTTCAGTTTCGGTTAAAAGTATCAGAAGTTTTCTTGCGAATTCTTCCAATTCTTCCTCGACACCGTACTCAAGGTCAGCGAGTATTGAACCAAAGTTTTCACCAGACTCAAGTCTTGCTCCAAAGTCAGAAACCAAGGCGCTACAATCCACAGTTATCAAAGAATCAGACTCACCTGAGAGCTCGCAGCAGGACAGGCGACCTGAATTCTTAGGCAACCTGGACTGAGCGGACAGATAATATCACGACCTAGAACAACGCCCGCAACAACTCCTTCAAGACTTTTTCCTTCGGGTTCATCTCCGGTGTAACCACTTCTGAACTCCCTGAAACCGTGTCGGCGTTTTTGTCTTGGACCGTCCCCGAAAGTCAGTTCACCGCCTCGCTTGCATCCAGCACCATCTCTGCGTCTGCTGTTTCCACCGCTGCTAGTTGTTCTATTCCTTCTGAGTTGAACGCATCAAGGGCCGCGGCGGCCCGCCTAGTGGTTTCGATGTTCGCGTTGACGTAACGATAAGTGGTGTTCGCCTGCGTATGGCCTAGGACGCGACCGACTTCGGGTAATGGGAGGTGCGCGGCGACCAACCGCGTTGCCGCGGTGTGGCGAAGATCGTGAAAGCGGATGTCCGGTAAGCCTGCCTCCTTGCGCACGGATGTGAAACTCTTCTTGACGTTGTTCGTGAAGCCAAAAACGAGTTGCTCTCTTTCTTTCGGCGATGACTCCCAGATTCGTTCCAATTCCAAGGCGAGGCGCGTGGTCATTGAGACCTGGCGCTCCTTCATCGTCTTCGTGTTGAATGCGCGGAGGGTGAGCACGCGCTCCTCGAAATCAACGTCGCTCCATTTGAGCGACAGAATCTCGCCTCGTCGCATGCCTGTGTCGAGAGCACAAATCAAAATAGGTAACAGATGAGTGCGATATCGATTGTCACAGGCGTTGAGAAGGCGAAGCTCTTCGTCACGAGTGAGAATGCGTTCGCGTTTCCGCTTATCCGCCACGCTGATTAGTGGGTCGCCGCTGCGCATTGGGTTCCGGAGAATCCAGCCTTCCCGCTCCGCGATGTTAAGCAATCTTCGCATTTTCTCAAGCTCGCGGTTAACGGCGGCGACGCTGCGCTGCTTCTTAGCTTTTGTCTTAGTCGACAGTCTTTCAGCCCTGAAGAACGGATATTGCTGTGGTTATGCCGAAAGCTGCCGTTTGCCGAAACAGTCTTTCAGGGCCTTTACAGCGGCCATGGCTGGCGAGATGCTTCTGACGCCGGCTACCTTACGTCCCTCGATGTACTCAGCGGGCTTGAGGTATTGCTTCTCGAAGTACGTACGTAGCGAGGTCGAGAAACGTCATGTGGTTATTCGCGAGTGAACGTCCTCCGGTTTTATCCACTTCCGCGATCAGGTCCTGGACCAAGTCCTTCGCGTGTATCTTGCTCTCGGCTCGTCCCTGACGATCGTGCCTCTTTCCTGTCACCGGATCGGTGTAAGTGATACGCGCCCATCATGTCAGTTTGGCGCTCGCACCTCGACCTTTTCTCTTGACGACTGATCCGGCCCGTGCTCTCATTTCGACACCTCCTGATGTACAACAATTTTCGAGTGTGTCGTTCGAATTCGACAAGCTAAAGCATGTCGGACTTGCACACACGTTCGCACACATTGCGGATGTGATTTCGAGAGAATAGCAGAGTTGTCAAGTTAGATAAGATTTCATCTTCAACCAATAAATACGGGCCTGCGAAGCGGAAAATGATAATTGAGGGTATCGCCGGATAATGGTCGAATTACGATTCACACGCGAGGGGTCAGTAGTTCGAATCTACTAGCGGGCACCACTCTCTAAGATAATCCCTCCGGGCCGCACGTCCCTGACCGTTGCCCCATTGCGGTGACGGCCTTAGGGTGACCACCGAGGACAAGTCCATGGTATCTGGCGTCGCGACGGTTGATCCTTCTCCCGAGCAACGCTCCAAGACAGATCGTCAGGTTTGAGGCGGAATACCCAAGACTCAACTTCGCTTTGACGAAGTTTCTTTCAATCCTGCCGTGGCATTTTTCTAATCTCGTATTGCGAGGCTTTTCGGCTTTCGCCAATCCTTCACCTTGGCAAAGTTTTTAATACAATTGATTGAGTTTTACATTTACTCTCGCATGGGCGATTTGGCTAATTGACTCTCTTCTGATTTTGCTTTACAAGAGGCGCCGAAATCGCTTTTTAAATCTTTCCTTGGAGAAGAATATGAGACGGATGATTATCTATGGTGTGATGTTTAGCGTCGGTCTGGGCCTGCCAATCTTGCTTTCGTCGATAGTATCTACAGGAGAGGCAGCGCAGAATTCAAATTCAGCCGTAATCATGCCCCAGAACGCTAACAGCAACACCACCACCAGGCGCCGCAAGAGGCACCGTAGGCACATCAGACACCGCACAACGCCAAATAAGAACGCGAATACCGAACAGTAGTTCCGCGACAAACTTGCTCTGCCGAAAAAAGTGGGATTCTGTTTCTGCGGTGGGGATTCCGTTAACCGTAACGCAGCGTCGCCCCCGCTGCGATTATGCGTAACCCAACTTTTGAACTGTTCACGCGCGCTTCTTTAGAACAAACGTTTCGTGTCTTGAGAAGTATCCAGAACATAACTCTGATCCTTTCGAAACTGCTGTGGCACCCGATGTGAGGTGATGGTTTACCCCAGGAGTAACCCCAGAGCTATCCTTCGGGCTGCGCCCCCGGGAGCTGTGCCGCTTGCTGGTCGCGTCAGTTTTACGAATCTTCGTCGCGTTCCAGGAGAATTAAACGTCCGCGCTATCGCCGCAGGCGCCGCAGCAAAGGGGGCACACTGCGCGCCAGGGGCAACAGCCCGAAGGAGATTACGGCGAGGCAAACCTTCACCTCACATCGGCGGCATAGCTGTTTCGAGAGCGCACTTCGTATACGTATACCCATCTCCAGCAATTGAGAGCGCGCACTGCTTTGCAGCAATCTGAACGTCAAACCGGTAACGTGCGTTCGAGATTCAACTACTGAAAACTTGTTCTTGACAGCATACCCTCTATAGCCACAAACATCAGGGCCACAAACAACGGCAATACAAAATTCAGTGCATCGAATGCGTGGTCGTACCATCCACGCCTTCAGGCGATGCCATCAGGCCGCTGCTTAGTCAGAATCTCCTCTGTTACTACTTCACCTGACGTCTCTTTAGGTGGTCCTCTCGGTGTGTCCAGTTCTTCTATCGTCACAGGCGGAAGAAACGCCTCCCGCATAATCCATAATGCGCAGATGCCTAGCACCCACACGTCGAGTGCAATAAACAAAGACCAGTAGCTTCACTCCACAGAGGCAACAAGGGACCAGACGAGCGATACACAAAAGTAATCCCGCGATGAGGTACACTCGTCCGCGCGTTTCAAACGCGGCAAAATTGGCGCGCTTGAAAAGTGCATCATTGTTGGATGCGTCCGAAATGCACGCGCTGAAGAATCGCGTTAGAACGGCAACGTTGAGTTTGGCGCAGCGGCTAGAAAAACCACGAGACCTGTAATCAAAAGCAGAAACGGAATCGTCGCCGAACAGACAAACCACCAGCGCGGAACGTTGCTGTGGTCCAGACGTGCCCATTCTTGAATGCAGATTGTGTTGTCTGGTCCAGGTCACGCGCGCGGCGCAGCTCTTCGCGGTAAGCGTCTGGGATTTGATTGACGGTGCCGCATTAGCGACATACGAGTGTTGGAGCGTCAACAATGACGAGCGGCGCATTACAGTGAGCGCACTGGAAGGGAGCGATCATTCGTCGCGGGCTATAGAACTTACGTGGAAGGTATGTTGTTTGGAACCCTTCAATGAAACGGGGAGATTGAGCCGCCGATCTTCATCGATGACGGTAGTCACCTCTTTATGGTCGCTGGTATGTCGGGAATGCAACATGCGTGTCCGACCGCTAATTGCTTCAGTAATGTCGGCCCCGGTGCTACTCATTGGGTTTACTTGAAACCATTTTCGGGCTGACTCTCCGTTGATTATCAGTCGTTTGGCAACAATTATCTCGACCCGCAGGTCGTCGGGCACATCACCCCAGTAAGAGATCGGGAGCGCGCGCAAATGGATCTCTCCATGCGCCGGTAACAGCAGCGCTTGAAAGCCACCGGTCCCAAGAAAGTGACCAAGCACAACTCGACCCTTCCCAGTCGGCGCAAACACTTCCAGCCCATCGACACCACCAGTCGACGGAATGCCGCTCTCTTTAGGATTGAGGTTGCTCGGGATCAGGAACCATCTTGGTTGGGTGCGATTGTTGCGCAGCACGATGTCAAACACGAGTTCGACCAAGGGAGGTGTGCGAAAGTGCATTTCGTGGAATTGAATTTCGGCTGGAGGTCTCGACTGCGCAAACGCGCCAATACCAAACAACGCGAGAACTACCGCGAAAATGAAAAGTCGCACGCACTGGATTGTCTTCAATGTGTTCCCGCCTTTCGCACATCCTCTACCAACAATGCCCAATCGAAATTATTCTTACTCATTGTCGCTCCGAGACGAATCAAATACAATTCCAGAACCTCGCCCTTCTTGAATTGCCTCTTCGCAGAGAACGCAGAACCCTTTCTAATGGCCAGCCAATAGCTTGCACCATTCTCGATAAAAAGCATTTCACTTTGATAAGGCTCGGTGTAGTGCTCAATAGCGCCTGCATACAAGCGCGCCCATTGGCGAATGACCTGCCTCTTGAGTTCCGGAATGCGCCTGGTCTTGCCAGTGAACGTCACTCGCACTCGAGACGGCAGATCATTGCGGGTGACTACGAGTCGCTCTTGTTTGTCATTCAGGTCCTCAGGGTCTGGCTCCATACTAATGATCTCTCGGACCGTTCGAGGCTGATAATCTTCAGGTGTGCGCGGTTTCTTGTTGCCGGCCGAGTCTTGTGCAAAGACGGCGCCGCTGCTTAGTACAAATGCGAGGACCAGTGAATTCAATCGGCAATATCTCATGTTCAGAGATGCATGACTACGCCAATGGCTAGATAAAGTCAATCGAATGAAACGAACGCTGCAGTAGGAAACGCTTCAAATATAGAGGCGCGCAGTTCTTGTTCTTGTCTTGGTGATGAATTACTGACGGAGATCGGAGCGGAAGCGTCAGCAACAGCTAACACATGAGCCACTCCTGCACATAATTCTCCTGTAGGCGCGGTATTACGACAAAGACAGAAGTTCTCGGCGTGGCGTATTGGGTTATGGCTTCTTCTTGTCACCGGGTTTTGGCTGATTGTCCCTCGGCGGTGGCGGTTTCTCTCTTTTGTCAGGGACAACTACCTTTCTAGGCTCTTTAGGTGGCCGGTTGTCGTCGGGCTTTCGTTGAGCCAGAACGCCCGCTGGAAGGCCCAGTAGAATCGCCGTGACTATCAATTTTCGTAAATAAGTCTTCATTTGTATTGCTGCCCTCCTCATGCTAATTCGCGCGCATGGGAGGGAGAAAGAGACGCGCCGCTCACGAAGTTAGCAATACGGGTGCCAAAAACGGCGGGAAGAAACAGCTCCGTTTTCTTGAACGGCCGTTTCCGACTGCTGTTTTCTTCGCACCGTTTCGACGATTGAAACACCGTATCGTGCAAACCGTGACACCGTCTCCGCTTCCTTACCGCCGCACCGTCACGCTGAAGGTGCCGACATTACCGCTCGAATCGAATGCGCGGAGCGAAATTGTGTGTTCTCCAGGCGTTAACAGCGGGAAATCAAGAGAATAAGTCTCATGCCCGCTGTCGGCAATGCCGTCGTCCGGAAACACCGAAATCCAGGCGCCGCCATCAATACTAGCGTCCGCCTTCCTGATCTTTCCCGTCGCATCGTCCGCCGAGAGCACTAGATGCACTGTATTAGGACCAATCTGGGGCTGGCCCATTACCGAAAGCACCGGTGGAGTATTGTCAATCTCTATCGGCTCACTCAAACGCTCACCAGTGAGTCTCTGATTCGAAGGATTATCTGGACTGTCTGAAGCCACGATCTTTATCACGTATCTACCATCAGCAAGCGTTGCGCCATCAATCGTATAGAAGTTGTCTTTCAGCTTGTCTTTCATCAGTCGGTATGTCGATTCATTGAGTGCGCGATAGTAAATTGAATATTCGAGAGTATCACCATTGCGATCTTCGGCCTGCCACTGAAGACTTCGAGCGCCTCTCTGGTAGAAGCGCCGTGGCGGAACCTGAGCCACCGGACCAAATAACGACGGATCAAGACCTGATGATTCAACATTAGGATCGACCATCACCTGGGCCACTTGCTGCAACCCAACGCCGATCGGCAGCGCCGTTATCGATACAATTTCCGGCGCTACGTTCCTCGGCAAATACGCCAGGCTGACATCTTCAACCCATGCATTTGCGCTCGAGTTCGACGTTGAGCGCAGTGTGACTCGCCATTGAATAAATCTTGCGCGGGGGCTGGTTATCTGCGTACCTTCTGCATTCTTGTAAGCTCCACTCCAATCACTCCATGTTGCGTCTGGTCGTTCACCATTGCCCGTGCGAGTCTGTAACTCGACATTACCCGCACCACGCCACCACGTCTGGCCCCAGCTCGCGGTTAACTTAGCGTCCCTTACTGGAGATTCATAGGAGCCTTCCCCCACTACATCGTTTCCAAAACGAAAGAGTTTTCCCTGGTTGCTTGCGGCGGCATAAACTTGATCGCTGAGAAGTAGGAATGAAGAGATTTGTCCCTCGGAAGATTGCAACAGGAGCGTGTCGCGCCCGTCGTTCGTTACGGAATAGATCCGACCCTTGTCGGCGGTGCCAATCAGGACTCTGTTTGGTTGCAGGGCGGGCGCTATGGCGAAGGCGGTGATTGTCGGCGAACTCCAAACTACGTCGGCACCACCGTCCGGCAAAATTCGAAAGACTGCGCTACGGGCGGCGGAGGTGTCGCTCCGACTCTTCGTTGCCTGCTGTTGACCCTGAATCGCGTTTCCTGAGTCGTCTATAGCAGTGATAGTTACTGTTGTCGTCGGTGTGCCTTGTTCGGTTGGCTGAGAGACAACACTTGGAGCTGGACTCGTAAACTTCGAGCCGGCAGCAGCATCACTTAATGCAAGGGCGTAAATGGAACCATCAGCTGCCGGCGCCAGCGCGTGAATTTCGCGCAATTGCGTATCAAACAGGGCGAACGTTTTGCCTTCAGGCGAAATTCGCAAGACCAGTCCACCCGAATCAGTTCCCGCGATCAAATCGCCTCGCGGTGTTACGGCGAGCGATATCACATGCGTTTGCGTTGTGCTGACAAATAACGCGGCTTCCGGCTTCATGCCGGCATTACGAACGCGGTAGAGCTTGCCGCCGTCGCCTGTCCCAACTGCAACCGAACCATCATTCATGATCGCAAGCGACCAGATGTACTTGTCGGGCGGATCGAAATACGCATCGGCATGACCGTCAGCAGTAATCCGGTAAACCTTGCCGTCAGGAGAAGTGCCTGCGTAAAGCGCTCCGTCTTTTCCAACAGCAAGTGCAGTAACGTCAAGTTCCGGTGCATCGAAGAGAAGCGATCCATGCCCGTCGGCTGCAATGCGGAAGATCTTCCCATCGTGCCCTGTGCCGAGAAACACATTGCCCTGGGTATCAGCCGCGCTGGACCAGATGTAACTTTGCTGAGTGTTGAATACTTCGTTCAGTTTGGGGGCGAGCATCAACACTCCGGTATCGCTGATTGAAACACCGCGTGCGTCACCCTTTAGAAGTTCGGAACGGCTCCCGGTTTCCCAGACGACGGGCTGGCCGGCGTGAACGGTTGACAATGAAATTAGTGAAGCGACTAAGGTAACGACCGAATAAATGGCTGGTCTACGTTTCATTTTTTTCTTACATTCCTATGTATTTCGCATAAAGTGACCGTGCTGTGGCGATTTCATTTGTACCGCGGATTATCGTGCGCGCATTCGGAAACACAGTTAATTCAAACTGTCCCGTCTCAAATCGCAGCAGGTAGTCGTTAACCTTCACTTCACCTAATCGCCTTAGCCGTTCAGCCAGGGAGTTGAAGTCGATGATTGTTGGATGCGAAGGTGTGATCTGGATCGCGTTACGGCCACACAATAGGGCAGCTGAATCACGCGCATCAGGTGACAGAGTTTCGAATACTCTCAGTCCGCACGTGTTACATGACGCTGACGGAGGTCCTGGATTGATCTTGCGCCATTCGTTGCACCATAGATCAAACTGCATCAGGGATCTGTGGAGATCGTTCGTTCCCGTAAGGAGCTTCAGTGCTTCCGTAACCTGGACTGCAGCTACAACGTTGATAACCGGCATTATCACTCCAGCAGTAGCGCACGTCGGAGCTGCGGCAATGGGCGGAGCTTCTTCGAAAACGCAGCGAAGACACGCGCTGACGTGCGGCCGTATCGTCATCGTTACACCATATGAACCGACAGCAGCGCCATATATCCAATTCACTCCATGCTTGATGCAAGCGTCGTTCATCAGATAACGCGTTGCAAAGTTATCCGTGCCGTCCAATACGAGATCACAGCCATCAATTAATTTTTCAATGTTGGAGTTATTTACATCCGTGACTTCAGGCTCAACTACGACCGCCGAATTGATCTCTTGCACGTGATTGGCCGCAGCTATTGCTTTCGGCAGTCGCTGGGCCGCATCTCTTTCTGTAAACATCGTTTGTCGTTGCAGATTTGACAGCTCCACGAAATCACGATCAGCGATCCGCACGTAACCGACCCCCGCCCGAGTCAACGATTCAACCTGCGCCGACCCCAGCGCTCCACAACCGACAACGAGCACTCGAGCGCGCGACAAACGCTCCTGTCCTGCCGCACCGATCCCTGAAAAAAGAATTTGCCTGCTATAACGTTCGTTCACAGTGATGTCAGAGCCTTTGATGCCGCGTCTTCCATGAGTGCTTCAGGAACGGATTCACCTGTCCACAACTGAAATTGCAACCTTGCCTGAGCGGAAAGCATTGCAACGCCTGATAGTGTCTTGCAGCCTGCGAATCGTGCCTTCCGCAAGAATTCTGTTTCGATTGGATTGTAGACCAGATCATATGCGAGATGCGCGTCAAGGAGTTGATCGGCGTCCACCGGACTTTCGTTCTCACGTTTGCCGCTGGTTCCAAGGGGTGTCGCATTTATTACTACGTCGTACCCTGCGTATCTCGATCGATCGAGTGGTTCACACTTAACGTTGATTCGTTTTCCGAGAATTGACGCTTTCTTAATATCGCGAGCGAAGATTGTGACATCCGCTCCTTTACGAACCAATGCCCAACTTGCAGCAGACGCTGCCCCTCCGGCACCAATCACGGCTACATGTAACCCTCTAAGCTCGGGAAATTCCCGCTGCAGAGGTATCAGGAAGCCAACCGCATCGGTGTTGTAACCGATCAGTTGCTCTCCTTCGACCACAACTGTATTTACAGCGCCAATCTCTTCAGCTTGGGGATCCATGCGATCCAGGCAGTCGATAACTGACAATTTATGCGGGGCAGTCACACTCAATCCGCGAATGTTCCAATCGATTTGCCTTGTGAGTGGGTGGACCATTTGACGAAAGAATTGTTTAACGTCCTTCACTTCAAATGGGATGTAAACTCCGTCAATCTTTGCCGCGGCAAAAGCGGCGTTGTGTATATGAGGCGAGACCGAGTGCATTGCGGGAGAGCCGACCAGTCCGCAAATCAACGTTTCGTTTGTGATGGTGTCGATGCGATAGATCGATCTAAGTTCGGCTGCGGTAATTTGACCGGGTGCAGTCTGTTTGCCCGACTCACTGGCCGCATACGTTAGAAATGATCCTCGGGCTGATCCCACGACTCGTGTTGCAAAGCCGGCGTTTCCCATTGCAATAGCGATCAATTCGCGTCCCGCTTCTTTTGCTCGTTTAAGCATTGCGAAAGTCGCAAGGCAATCGGTGGCATCATCTGCGTGATAAGCGATCTTCAAAATTCGCGCGGGCGTATGCGACATCTCCTCGTAAATCTCTTGTAGATTCGCTGGTAAACCGGTGAAGTCATGATGAGAACAGACTACCTTAGACCAATCCAGGAAATTGTCGCATTCGTTCAACAACAAAGATCGTACAAGGTCCAATTCGAGATCGACTAAACAGTTTCTGAATGTGTTCCTGGACCAAAATGCCAGCCGCTCCTCAATTGTCACCGCTGCTTTGCCACCTTGCTCGACAGGCCGGTAAGTTAACAATAAAGGTTGGCGAGTGGTTTTTATCAGTTTGTGGATTCCTTGAATGTTCTCCAAAATGTTATCGAGGCAGTCCAACCTCAGTTCGACCAGGTCAGCATTTTCAGCTGACGACTCCACGGCTTGCGCCAACGAATTCAGGTTTGACTCGCATAGCGAAATACAAATGTTAGTCTGTTTCTCTTTTGACATTAACAATAAAGGCGATGCGTCGATCTCAACTTAACGCATCGCCTCCGAATGGGTTTCACTACCACTTACTTCTGTTCGCCAGTTGGATCCAGTTGCCGCGTGGCCGCATCGACGCCGAGATGGCGCGTTGTGCCTTCGGTTACGCTCGGCGGTGGAGAAATCAACTCTCCAGTGTTGCGCGCGGTACCGACTGGTTTGGGCAAACTGTAAACAGCGGTTGGCGCTACTGGAATACTAAAACTCTGTGTTCTTTTTTTCTCACTCAAACGAATAAACTGCGCCACTCCAGTTCCCATCATTGAGAACGCGGGGATCAACATCCAGAACCACCAGCCGGCACCGATAGAGCGCGACAGTGCAATCGCAACAATCAAAAATGCGATGCCCATAAAAATATTCTTGAATGACTGGTCCAAACTAAGTTCTCTATTGCGTCTCCGTCGCCGGTGGCCCCATTCCGGAGCCAACGAATCTTTAACCTGCGTTGGTAGTAGTCCAGACAATGCCTGCGGAATCAAACTGATGTTTGCACCGCAAGACCGACAGAAGCTCGCACCGTCGAGATTTTGTGTTGCGCATTTCGGACAGAACATCAACCTCCTCCAATTCGGCGCAAGCTTCTCTGGCGCAAGATTTCGAAAACGATGACACCTGTGGCTACTGAAACGTTTAGCGACTGAAGGTGACCACTTACGGGAATGCGAACCAAAGCATCACATCGTTCACGGACCAACCGGTGAAGACCGTGACCCTCACTGCCCACAAAAAGCGCGACCGGCAACGACCAATCCCAATCTGTATAACTCAGAGATGCGTCACCAGCGGCTCCAACTACCCAGATGTTACGTTCTTTCAGTTGCTCTATCAATCGCGCAAGGTTAGTTACACGCGCGACGGGTACATATTCGAGCGCCCCGGCGGCAACTTTTGCAACTACCTCCGTTAGTCCTGTAGCTCTACGTTCAGGGACAAAGACGCCGTGCAACCCGGCACATTCGGCCGTTCGGATTATTGATCCCATGTTCCGCGGATCTTCAATTCCGTCTAGACAGATGACAAAGGGCGGATCCTCTGTGCCAAGTTTTTGCTGAAGCTGTAAGAGGAGTGCATCGGCATCGGCATATTTCGCGGCCGCAATGCGAGCGACAACTCCCTGATGTTTTGCCAAATTGATTTGCCGGTCTAAATCGATCCGCGGAACTCGGTGAATAGGTATGGCGGCATGTCGGGCGAGATCCATGAGCTCGCGCAATCGATCAGGTCGAGCACCTTCAACGATTGTAATTTCCTGGATCGGACGTTTACCGGCCTTTAGGGCTTCGATCACAGGATTAACGCCGAACAGAATTGCCTCGGTCGGACCAGCGTCTTGCGTTGCGCCTCGTGATGTTGACTCGTGGTTATGAGTCCTTTGATCTGCGAACCGCCGATTTTTTCCAGACCTCGACACAGTCACTCCTTGTTGAGGAGGTAATAACGCAAACGTGAATAGCGACTGAACTGAGCGTCGTTGGTGTTTACGGTCAACTGTCCAATCGTCAACTTGCCAGGCGCTTCACGGCGCCAGCCAAGCGACTTCGTCTCCTGTTCCGTGGGCCAGATAAGATCCAGACTTTGACGCAATTCGTTGTACCGCTCGTCGAACATTGCTGCTCTACTCCTCGACCTGAGTAGGTTCGTTAACTTCGAAAGGTTCTCCGTCGCGACCAATGACTTTTCATCTGCGAGACATGAGAAATCAAAACTCGTTGACCCGATTCGCCATGTCTGCGAATGCTGTCGCGAATAAACATCCAGGACCATTTCATCGCCATAGAATTCGCTGGTCGACAGGATTTCATTTTCGTTCCTTCGCGACTTCCGCTCCTTCACTTCAATTTTCTTCGTTAACAATCTGCCGGCAACGAGTAAGCTAATTTCTGTCCATCCGATGTCAAATGGTCCGCCGGAACGTGCAGGCTGAACCGAGAGCGCCAGTTCCCCAATGTTTACTGAACGAATACGACTGATTTTCTCGGGGAATCCAAGAACGTTGTCATCAATCGTTATTGTCGGGATGCCTACTTCCGAGAGTCTTTCTGTTATAAGAGTTGCATCTTCTTGTGTCGCGGTAAAAGCAAGCGGCGACGGATTTGATGATGTTAAGAGGCGGGCCAAACTATCCGCCGAAAGTTTCAGGAAGTCGGCCGCCGCGCGTAAACAGTCTTCCGATAGCTCACGGCGACCCATATTGATAGTGATAGTGCTGAATCCTATACTCCCCTTTTCAACCGGCCGCATATTAGGACGCCGCAGATGTGCGGATGTTTCAGTAACGGGTAATGCAGCGCCACAGTAAAGGCAGTTAACGCGTGTCGGAGGGTTGACACGCAAACATTCGTCACACCGAATCATCTGATCCGGCGCGAAAGGTTTCGACTCAGTCGGCCCAACTGGGCCAATAGGGTCCTGAATTGTTTCGTTATCTTTAGGCAACAGCTCCTCCAATAATTTGCATTATACGATGCAGACAACATTATGGGCGGGAATATGATCCGGATCAGTCGAAAGCCTCAAGTATTGTTGTTGGTGGCACTGCTGAACGTCACGTGTGGCTGTTCCGCGCTACAGCCGCCTGATGTAAACGGTCCCAACTCGAGTGTTCGCATTTATCCAATTATGGTCAGTGATGAGGCTGCACGACAGCAGGACGCACGACTGGCCTGGCAACAACTGACGCGACAACCGAATGGAACCGTCATTGAGCCTTCATTGCAACCGGCGACCGCGACAATACGCAGTTTGCCCTCGAATCTGTCGAACCCTGTTCTGCTCGCGAAAATCGGCACGGAGGCTATGCCCACAGAAGAAGAAATTCGGGAATCATTGAGACGGTTTATCGCCGATTGGCCATCATTGATAGGAGCCGATCCGGCGCAGCTTTCGCTCGTGGAACGAACTGACGAGCCCGATGGTATAAAAACTGCTCGTTACGACCAACACCCGTTCCGGTATCCCCTGCGGGGTGGCTTCGGGCGCCTGATAATCCGCTTTGATGGGCAGCGACGAGTGCTCGAACTATCGAGTACATGTATACCCAATGCGGACCGTCTACAGACCGCGTTGAGTGGGCTCACTCCAAAGCTGACCGCAGAAGATGCTCTGAACCATGTCCGCGGAAAGTCCGGGACAGTACCGTCAGCTATCGGAAACCGGGTTAGCTTTACTGTTGCCCCGAACGAAACCGTCGACGTCCGCCAATTAGTAATCTATGTACTACCTCTGGGCGAGCCGGCGAACCAACTCGAGTTACATCTGGCATGGGAAATCGAACTTCCGAACGCTGCAGTCAAAACAATCTACCTTGATGCAATTTCAGACGAAGTGATTGCGGCAGCCTAGTAGTTTCAAAGACCATCACAGATGAGGTTAGCTGCGCCGCGTTCAGCTTGACCAGAGTCAGTCAAAACAGCATTCTAAACAGAACAATCCTGGCCGAGGGAAACCTCTCGCCTTTATGAACAACTTCGATCCAACGAACAATTTTTCATGGCGATTTGGTAATCGTGGCCGAGTCGCAGCGTTCATCGATGGGAACAATCTTTTTCACGCGGCGCGCTTTCATAATCTCGACATTGATTACAATAAACTGCTGCGTGTGCTGCTCGGCGACGGTCGACTCCTGCGCGCCTTCTTCTACACTGGCGTAGATACGGGTGCTCAGCGACAACAGGGCTTTTTGCTCTGGATGAGACGCAACGGGTTCAGAGTTGTGCAAAAAAGAGCTCAAAACATTTTACGATGGGACGCGCAAGGCGAATCTGGACGTTGAGATTGCGGTTGATATGTTATTTCTTGCCGGCAAGTATGATACTGCTGTACTCGTATCGGGCGACGAAGACTTTGTTTATGCAGTGAATGCGGTGGCTTATAAGGGATGCCGGGTTGAGATCGCCGGTTGCGATCTAACACCGCGCCAAAACTCATCGATGTCACAGACTACTTCATAGATTTGGGCGAGATTGCCGAAAACGTGAGAAAGGAAGTTACACATGGCGTTCGCTATGACCGAACGCGATTTGCACGACCCGCTGGGAATGCCATATCTCGAACAACCTTTACAGCTTCGACATCCACAAGGAAAGGATTTCTAAGGTCAGATGCAAGTCGTTATCGAAACACAGATCGATGAAGAGAGAGCAGAGTTTGACGCATCAACAGAATTTATTCGAGTAACTGATGATCACTAATATGAAGATATTTACCGTTGAGGAAGCTAACGCGCTGCTTCCGAATGTGCGGACAATTTTAAAAAGGATGCGGCGTTTCCATAAGAAAGTAGCGATATATCGCGCACGCGCGAAGAAAGCAGCTGAAGCGGCGGAGCAAGGCGGTGGCGGTTTCGAAGGCGGGTCTGTATATGCAGCACTGCTCGCGCAGTTCACCTCGGAAATTACCGCACTTGAATCACTGGGCGTGCAGATCAAGGATTTCCAACGTGGGCTTGTAGATTTTCCGTCGCTAAGAGATGGAAAAGTTGTTTTACTATGTTGGCAACTCGGGGAAGGTGATGAACTCGAGTGGTGGCACGAAGTAGACGCGGGCTTCGCAGGACGGACTCCTCTATAGCTTTCGTGGCGGCACAACTTCAACCGCTGCTTATTTTCTGATTGACCAGTTAAAGTTTTTCCTGATAGGATGCGTCCCGATTGCAGAGCGGCGAGATTCACGCTCTTTAACTGATCTCTCGGAGGCAAGTCCCCTATGCAATGTCCCTCGTGCGGCACGGTGGTGGACAGTTCAGACGCTTGTGCCGAATGCGGATTGGAGATGCGTGACACAGCTCGCACTGAGGACAAAGGCTCACCGGTAGTTTCAAATAAAACCAAACGAAAAACGTCGACGCTGATCGAATTCCCAGGAGTTTCACGCAGTTCTTTGCCTGAATGGCGAAAAGAACTGAGTGAGCGCGTACGCGAGGTGCAGGAAAGGCGCGCCAAAGAGGCTGCACAGGAAGCCGAGATTCAACGGGAACAACGGGAAACGCAGTCGAGCGCTGTTCCCCAACTTGAACTCCTCCCGCACGCTTCATTACCTACAATGAATCCTCTGGTTGCGGCCGCCTTAAAGAGAATTGAACGCGCACACCAAGTGCAAAGAAGGGAGTCATCTGCTCCAAGACAGGCAACCGCGGTTGCCTATGCACCGAGGAGAGATGAAGTTGAAAACTCTGATCATCTCGAATCGCCACTTCCGCCGCAGTTCCACGTCGCACACAACCCCGGGTCTGCGGAATTGCAAACTGAACCTGGGCTTCAAGAAAAGGTCCACAACCTCGTCGTGGTGCCACCACTCGAGCCAGAGCCAGTCGTCAAACAAACACCACCGTCAGCGCCGAAGCGGCTGATTGTCGATGATCCAAACGATCCGGCCCTCAATTACCTCGACAGTATTTCCAAAAGTATCTGCGTAGACGAAATCAATCCGCATCGCGCGTCGTTGTTCCGGCGACTGGTGGGTGGTCTGATTGATCTGTTAATTGCGGCGACTCTTAGTTCGCCCGTGGTCCTGATTCTCAAATACTCTGGCACGAGTCTCGATGAATTGCGGTCCATAGCGTTTCTTACGGGAACTGCTGTGATTATCACTTTTTTGTACCTAACGATATCGACCGCGCTGACTGGGCGGACATGGGGCATGCGACTGTTGCGACTCAAGGTAATTGATATGAAGACAGGCTTGATTCCCACTGGTGGCCAGTCAGCGGGGCGCGCGATTGTTTACCTCATCTCATTAACTGCTGCCGGCCTGGGTATTCTGTGTGCTCTTGCAAGTCGAGAGGGGCAAACGGTCCACGATCGTCTAACTCGAACTGCAGTCATTACGATTTGATCAAAAAAATCGTATCTTTGGATCGATTGGCGACCAATTCAGAACACTCACACACGCTGACAAAGGAAGAATAAACAACCCGCCCCACGATGGACGGGTCTTTTGTTTGCTGGCAATCAATCTGCTAGCCTGCCGACGTCTGATGCAACCACATCTGATTCGACAAATCGTAGTTGAAATGCGGTCGAGGTTAGTTGGTAGAGCTGCCGGTAGAATTTTCCAGCTAAACCCATACGCACTCGCATTCGATTTCGGATTGAAGGGTACCTATCTCTTCGTCAGCGTAGATCCTGCAGCTTCCCGTTTTCACCTCATTGTGCGGAAGCTTCGCGAACTTGAAAAACAGAGCACGTCGCTGTCACATTTCGGCCAGTCGTTGCTCGCTAAGTTGGGTAGTGGTCGACTGTTGTCGATCGAGCAAGATCGAAAAGACCGGGTCGTTCAGTTCAGCTTTCGCGTGGTTGATGAACTTGGGTCTTTGCACTTTCGGCGCATGATTGTGCAACTAACCGGTCGCGCTGCAAATCTGCTGCTGCTCGATGAACTGGATCACCGTCACGCCCAGCCGGTTCTGACACACCGCCTTGAAGTGGTCGTAGTTGAACTGACCGTCGAC
>JBHEMC010000055.1:0-28460 GCA_046262775.1 Pyrinomonadaceae bacterium
GACGTAAAGTTGGCGAGGTTCTCAGCACGCATGTGATTCCGCGACCGCACTCAAACATCGACGAGGCTATTCCTGTGCTGCACACAGGCGCGACCACTCGCAAAAAGATCAGCGGTTCAGTTCGATCAAAGCCTTAGACCACAAGATTCTCATTCGCGGCGTCTGTCAAATGCGCTAATGATGCAGATTGAAACAGCGAGCCACGCGCACCCGACGAACCAGCGATCTGATAATCGCCGGATGAGAATGAAATCAATTCTCTTTAAAACCTGCCTTCTTGGACTTTTACAAACAGTCTCCGCACTTGCCTTCGCCCAACAACCCTTTGTTACCGACGATTCTGATGTGACTCCGAAGGGTCATTTTCATTTTGAATTCAGCAACGAGTTTGATTTCCTTCAGCGGGCCAGCTTTCCAAGCCGCAGGCAAAACACCGCTGACGTCGAGCTCGATTTTGGTTTGCTTCGAGGTCTGGAACTCGGTGTCGAGTTCCCATTGCTGACGATCGTGAACGCGGCAGGAACAGGCCTGCAGCGACAAACAGGCGTTGGTGATACAAACCTTTCGATGAAATACAACTTTGTTCGTGAGCGAGAGCAGTCCCGGCGTCCCGCAATGGCCATCGCCTTTAACCTTGAGTTACCTACTGGTGATACGAAAAAACAGTTCGGATCAGGACTGGTGGACTTCTACATCAATAGTATTCTCCAAAAGAGTTTGAGGCAGCGGATAAAGTTAAGGCTAAATGGCGGCGTTCTGTTCAGCGGTAACGAAACCACCGGCGTTATCGGCATCAAGACTCGCGGCACGGTATTTACAGGGGGAGGGTCACTGGTCAAACAGATTACGCCAAAGTTGGACCTCGGAGTTGAATTAGTGGGCGCAATAACGAGAAACTTTGATCTCGGTCGGGGACAACTTCAAACATTAATGGGCGGAAATTATTCACTGAGTGATAGAGCAATGTTCGATTTTGGGATAGTTGCAGGGAAGTATGCCGCCAGCCCGCGCGTTGGCTTTCAACTCGGCTTGTCTGTTGAGTGGTAGTCTGACACCTGGAGTGGCATGGTATATGGCGAAAACTGGAAATACGCTTTCCCGAGCTCTCGAGACATTTTCTCGTAAGGCAACCGACGCGACGGGCACATCAACAGCTTTCGTTCTCGCTCTCGTGGTGATAATCGTGTGGGCCTTAACAGGTCCATTGTTCCATTACTCCGACACCTGGCAACTGGTTATCAACACAGGTACAACAATCGTTACCTTCCTAATGGTATTTCTAATTCAAAGGACGCAGAACAAGGACGCCGCTGCGATCCACCTCAAGTTGAATGAAATAGTTGCAGCAATGGATGGGGCCAGCAACCGGTTGATCGACGTCGAGGACCTCACTGAAGCCGAGATACAAACACTCCGAGCGCACTTCCACAAGCTGATTGAACTCGCTAAAAAAGATGAAAATTTAACGGGAACACACTCTATCGAAGAAGCTACTACACGACACGGAGCGAAGTACACCAAGGCCAAGAAATAGACGGCCCGTCTATTCTGAATAATATCGCACGGCATGCTTGGTGTTCCCGTGTTGGCGGGAGCTGCAATTTATGCGATTGCGGACGCCCGTGCGTGCCGAGGTAGGTTGGTTGACAAGCGACCGCTTTCGATTAAGTTCTATGCTGTAGTGGCAGCCGCCATGCTCATCGGCCTCGCATTGAATTTCGCCGGAGTAAACGCGGTGAAGATGTTATTCTGGGCCGCAGTTCTAAACGGTCTGCTCGCACCGGCGCTTGTGGCGTTGGTGGTGCTGAGTACGAACAACAAAAAGATAATGGGTGATAGCACAAACTCGCCAGTTCTGAAATGGTTAGGCTGGATTACTGCCGTCGTGATGTCGCCGGCAGCTTTGGCAAGGTTTGTCGTCAGCTAATTAAATATATTCACTCGAATAGTCTTTGCTGTCATACTCAATTACATTTCAGGGCACCGCAACCTGAAGAGCGCGAGAGGAGAGGGGCTAAAATGAATCGCGACGCTGTCACGACTACACGTCTTGAAGTTTTGCTCGATCAATTGCTAGCGCTAACCCGAAGCGGCGTTATCCATTGGGAGCGTCAGCATGGCTCGGCCCATCGATATGCGCGGTGGAAAAACAACTTACTAATTCTTGGACCGGCAGCATCTTTGGCCGACTCTAAGGTGCCACGATACCTTTTCATTACACCTTTTGATTCACCAGCGTGCGTAGAGCTAAATACCAAAGACGCTGATCTTGGCGATCGAGTTAAAAGTTTGGTTGAACTCGTTGAAAGCGTTAGCGTTAATGAGCCGGCTACTGATCCCTTTGCTCTCACAGATGAAGTGCTGGGCCGCCTTACTTAATCTGCAACCTCGAGAAGGAGATGAATTAGCCTATGTCGATGCAAGCACCCCTAAGTCATGAGGCTGAAAGTCTTTCACATGTTCCATTATTCAAGCGATTGGGACCGGATGAATTGGAAACTCTGGCCGAGGATGTCGATCAGGTCAGCTATAAAGCGGACGAGATCATATTTAATGAGAGCGATCGAGGCGATGCCCTTTACGTGATCGACTCCGGGTCGGTTCGTCTTTGGGTTTTGGACGAAGACGTTAAGCCCGTAACGCTAGCTGAACTTGGTCCAGGCGATTTCTTTGGTGAGTTGGCGGTGCTGGATCGTGGCGCACGATCGACTAATGCAACAGCAGTTGGAAACACCGAACTACATCGGCTGAGCAGTGATGACTTTCAAAACTTTCTGATGAAGCACCCCGACGTGGCAATTGATGTGATTTGCGAGATCGGCGCTCGCATGCGGAAGACGAACCTGTTGGTTTCACAGAGAGTAACGCGAAACATCAATGTAGAGATGGAAGAGCGGGCCACGATTGGTCAGCGTATTGCCGACAAAGTCGCCTCGTTTGGTGGTTCGTGGACCTTCATCATTATCTACGTGAGTTTCCTGGTTGCCTGGATCGGACTAAACACCTTTCTACTTGCTCGCTACGGTCGGGGCGACAGTGGAGCGCAGTTTGACCCCTACCCATACATTCTTCTGAATCTGATGTTATCAATGACGGCGGCCTTGCAGGCACCAATAATCATGATGTCGCAGAACCGTGCGGCAGAGAAGGATCGGCTGGCAGCGGAACAGGATTTCAGAGTGAATCTAAAGAGCGAGCTCATGCTTGAGGAGCTGATGCGTAAGAGCAGTGCGCGCGACGCTCAGCTGCAGGAGGTCGTTGACACAGTTAAAAAATTCGGCCCGGCTGGGTAGCCACAACTAAGGTCGCTTGCGCTCGCCGATTGGCAAGCGCACCGGGGGAGCTTTGGGACCACTCATGGGACTTTCTTTACGCGCAACTCGTCCCGTGCGTGTCAACGCGATTCGCTTTTCACTGCCGGATGGTTGATCCACAGAAACTTTGATTGCTCGGTAGGTACCGTCAGCGGTCTTGTTCGTCGGGTTGTAAGCGATCACATATTGCGTGCGAAGGTCGCGAATTATTTCGTTAGCAATCCCCGGCATATCAGCCACAGAATCGGGGAAGAAAGCACGACCTCCGGTTTCGGTCGCCAGTTTGTTTATCAATGCAACAGCTTTATCTTTCGGACTCTTCCGAATCAGGTTGCCTTCCTTATCCAATTCATCGACGAATCCAATCACAAAGATCTGAACGTCTTCTTCTCTCAGCCTCTGGAACAGTTGCTCCTGGCTGTAAAAACTGTGCCTGTCTTCGCCGTCGGTTATCACAATCAATGCTCGACGACGCCGATCACCATCATCACCACGCTTGTAATCCGATACTTCCTCCGATGAAAGATAGACGGCATCAATAACGGCCGTTTGTCCACCCTCCACAAAAAGATCGTCAATCGCGTCAATTAGAGAGTCTTGATTTGAAGTGAACGGTTGCACAGTTTCGATCTTATCGCTGCTGATAAACTTGATGATTACCGTCTCATCGCCAGACTTGTTGCTGTTGATAATTGTCTTTCCCGCGTCAATAACGCTCTGCAACTGCGACCGGAGTGATCCAGACGTGTCAATTGCCAGACCATAACTAATTGGCACTTCTTCACGTGTGAAGTACTCAATTGGCTGAGGCACTCCATCTTCCAAAATATGGAACTCGTTCTGTGGGAGGTTGTCGATTGGTTTATTGTTTCGATCAATCACGCGAACATGAAGCTGTACCAGATCCGAATTGATACGTACGATGCTCTCCGGATCAAGTTCCTCAGGTGGTGTTGGGGTCGGTGTAGGTTTCAATTTCGGTGGCGGCGGCGGCTCCCCTAGGGTTGGTGCAATCCTATCGACACCAGGCTGCCTCGGACTTTCAGTTGGCGACGCCGAAGGTGACGAGGACCTTGTGGGTACTGTCGCAGACGGGGAGGGAGAAGGCCGCGAAGGAGCCGATTGAATGCTGCGCGGTCTCGAGTTCTGCGCTGAAACAATCGCGGACCCAACCAATGCGAGAGTGAAACATGCGCCAATTACAATGAACGGGACAATGCGCGACCGGTTGCGAATGGATGTGACTTGCTGTTTCATCGACTAATTACCAAAATCCCGATTGTTTGTTCTCTGTACAAAACGCTCCGCTCACCCTGCTATGAGGGAGCGGAGCGCGCTGTGACATCTACTTACCTGACCGACCAAGTTCGAGCGTGCTGGGGCAACAGCGTCGCGATAGTGCCGAACGACGGTAAGCGCACACTTAAAACAGATGCGGCAGGTGCGTTTGGGAGTTGCCGAGCCTTCAAAACAATACTACCGAGCGCCCGTGATAGCGTAATAACCCTCTTTTGAACGAACAAACAGCCTGGGTAGGCCGCGCGGTGGCGTCACCTTCACCTTGATCCGGTGCCATTTCCCATCGTTGGTAAAATTTTCTGGTTTGTAACCGATTGAGTACTGGTGCCGGAGCTCTAAGGCGATTTGCTCAAAAATGTCGTCCATTTCGGCAGCTGAACGTGGAAAGAATGCTTTGCCACCCGAAACTCCGGCGAGCTCGTCCAAAATATTCTGGCCTTCCATTCCCAGCGAGCTGCCGGCGTCAGTGCCGCTCAGAATCCCAATTGCATAAAGGACAACATCCGACTCCTTCAACAACTTGCGCAATTCGTTAAAGGTATAACGAGAGTCGTTGTCCTGTCCGTCGCTAATCAATAATAGAGCACGCTTCGGATGAGCCCCGCGCTGGACCTTTTCAACCCCGAGATAACACGCATCGTAAAGAGCTGTTTGATTTTTGGTTTCGACGAATGTCAGCTTGTCCAAGACTGAATTGCCGTCCCGAGTTTTATCCAGCAGCAGTTGGGCGCGAGAGTTGAAAGCGATCAGAAAGTATTCGTCGGAATCGTGACTGGTCTGAATAAATTTGCTTAGGGCGTCGCGAGCGCGTTTGATTTTGTCTCCGCTCATTGAGCCGGAAAGGTCAAAGATCACGCCGACGGACACAGGTGAGTCGTCGTCACTAAAGAACGTTATTTCCTGTTGTTGTTTGTCGTCGTAAAGAGAAAACGCATTCTTGTTTAGTCCAGAAACGTACCGGCCGTAGGTATCAGTAACAGTTACTGTTAGGGTTATAAGATCAGTGTTGACAACTACGGGACCGTCTAGTTCTGTTCCTAACTTCGGCTTACCATCTGGTGGTGTCGGTATTTGTATGGGCGGCGGAGGGAGCGGAGTCTTGTCAACGGGTTTTTCCTGCCCCTGGCTGTTAGCCACGAACGTGAAACTCGCAGTTGCCAAAAGAAAAGTTGCCGCAACCAACGCAGTTCGGGCTGCGCGATAATTCAATTTCTGCATTGTACCCCCGGCTTGAGTCTTAACTTTCTGTCTCTCGGTTACCGTTAGGGTCGAAAGGGTTGTCAACACAGATGCTCTAAGCAGAAATGGTGATGCCCGAAGCAACCAGACTTTTAAGCGTGAAAGCCTGCGGGGGAGACGACCGCGCGCTGTTTCATTGGTACTGTGTTGGCACAGGCATTCTAGGATACGAAACAAACGTCGTGCAAGAATCAAACGCCGGCCACTACTAATTTGTCAGATCGGCTGAGCTTCAATCACGCTAGTCGGCAGATCTGAAGGTAAAATCTTGTTGACTTTGAAGCCTGCGGTCGCAAGCAGTTGCTCATACTCCCGTGCTGTTCGCTCTTTACCGCCCGTCATGACGAGCATGTTCAGGTCGATAAATTTCGCGAAATGCGGCTCGTTTGATTCGGGCACTACTGCCTCAACCAGGATCAACCTGCCGTCAGGTGTCATTTGGTTCCGACAGTTTTTCAGGATCGTGATTGACTGTTCGTCGTTCCAGTCGTGAATGATCCATTTCAGAATGTAGCAATCGCCTCCCGCCGGAACACTCTCGAAAAAATCTCCGCCGACTGTCTCGCAGCGTTCGGAGAGTCCTGCAGCAGCAATACGCTCACTTGAGCCCTCTATCACCTGGGGAGCGTCGAATAGAACACCTTGAAGATTTGGGTTAACACTCAGGACTGCAGTGATGAGGCCCCCATGGCCTCCACCAACATCGACAATGTTCTTAAACAACGAGAAATCGTAGACCGATGCTATAGCCGCATTGACAGCGGCAGTCATGCTGCTCATTGAATTATTGAATAGCGCTGCATTTTCCGGATTACGAGAGAAAAACTCCCACACCGGCATGCCGAAGTGGTGATCGAAAGCGATTTCTCCTGTTCTTACGCTGTGTATTACGTCTTCCCAGGCGGAGTAGTGTTCCTCGCCGAGCTCGGAAATTACGAACCATCTCAGCGAACCTTGCGCGTCCGTTACCAGCGTCTCGGAAAGCGGTGTCAGTCTGAAACGATTATCGTCCTCGACTGCTACTACACCGACACTGGCGAGCGCTCTCAACACGCGGAATAAAGATTGGGCATGAGTGTTTGTGGCTTGGGCCAATTCTTCGGCGGTCCTGGCGCCGTCCCTCAATATGTCGGGAATGCCCAATTTGGCAATGATGTAAACAGCCCGCGAGATCCAGAACCCGTTGATGATGTTGAGCATTGCAGCTTGTGGTGGTACTTCTGGCTTTGCTTGAATTGTTGTATTCACGATTTTCTCCTCATGATTGATTTAGATGTACCGCCGCATAGATTTCGACTATCGGAAGTTAGTCGTCGTCTCAGCAATTCCAGAGACTACAAGCTCAACATGAAAGGCTGACCGAGTAGAAACGTAAGCGTGCAGCTCGCGTGAAATCAGTTTTTACTAAAGAACAATCTGTAAGGCAAACCGCACCGAGCGGGCGAAACATAATGAGTAGAATTAACCGAACATTCTCGAGTAGAGTGGCAGGTGGAATTTCCCTTTCCAATTCGCTTTTGCGTGACACCTTGTAACTTTAGCAATGGCTTTGCTGCATATCCGGCGGCAAAGCCGTCAAGTTAGCTATAAGGCGCCGTCACGTATCAACTGTCGTCATTTATTAGCTACATCATGTCGTCTCTTCAGCTATGCGGCGCCTTCTGTCCCTGCAACGATCTGCTTCTCGGAACCATTGTTTGTTTCTCGCGTGATATACTCGGTGCATTTCCGCTCGAACCTCGGAACGACTTCAAAGCATGGCTGAATTTATTTGTCGATTAGGAACGCCCGCCGGCGAAGTTGTGACACGCACGGTTGAGGCTGCAGGAGTACACGAAGCGAGAGCACGCCTCGAACGCGACGGCTTTCGCGTGTTCAACGTTACTCCACCGAAAACGTCCGGAGTGACCAAGCTGACACGAATGGGCAGATCTGGTGCAAACGCTCGTGTCAAAGCCAACGATTTTCTGCTCTTCAATCAACAATTAGCAGCTCTCTTCAGAGCCGGTATTCCGATCCTGCAGGCGATTGGCATGCTCCGTAAACGCGCAGCTTCGGCCCGACTGCGCGCGGTGTTGGGTAATGTTGAGGAACTGATTCGTGGCGGAGCGGCCTTGTCGCAGGCTTTTGCGGCGCAGGGCAGCACGTTTCCCCGCATCTACACTGCCTCGATTCTCGCCGGAGAGAGATCCGGCGCACTCGACGAAGTGCTAAATCGTTACGTCACTTACATGAGACGGAATGTAGCCCTACGTCGAAAGATTCGCGGTGCACTCGCTTATCCACTGTTCCTGCTTTTCGCCTCCGGATGCATGGTTACATTCCTGACAGTCTATGTTGTTCCACGAATGTCGGAGTTGTTCGCTGGCTTCGGCAATGAACTGCCCACTGTTACCCAGATTGTTGTAGGCGCTTCGCACTGGTTGTCGTCAAATGTGATCTGGTTCGGTCCTTTAGTCATCGGGGGCGCGATCCTGTTGTTTCTCTGGTCCAAAACTGCCGCGGGTAAGCTACAGGTTAATGGTCTAATCATTAAGGTTCCTCTCGCGGGCAGTCTGGTCGTACAGATGTCTGTGGCCCAGGCTACCCGATCGTTGGCTACGCTGCTTGCCGGTGGCATAACCCTCGTTGAGTCGTGGGAGATTGCGTCGGAATCGATTACAAACCTGGAACTTAGGAGACGCAGCTCAGCTATCCTTCCGATGATCCGCGAGGGACGCTCGTTCACGGAGAGTCTTGAAGCCGCAGGCTGGATGCCGCCACTAGCTATCGACATGATCGGGATCGGCGAACGATCGGGCAGTTTGCGGGAAATGCTGGACGAAGTAGCCGTATTCTATGATGCCGAATCGGAAGTAAGGCTGGAGCAGTTGACGACCACGCTGGAGCCTGCGATTCTTGTCGTTATGGGTGGCGTAGTAGTGACGATCCTGCTGGCCATTTACCTCCCGATCATTCAGTCAATTTCCAGCGGTACGGGCGTCACCGGTCACCACTAAAAGGTCAGACCAAATCGTATATGAAGCAGTTTTCAAATACCCCGGCTAGCCCAGATCAGCAGCCGCTTACCGCGGTTGAGAATGGCAATGGTTCGGAAGATGGTCACCAGTTGCCGCCTGAGACAAAGATCGCAAAGGAGCTGGCGCAACGATACCGGTTACCGTTTGTGGATCTACTTCCCGCGGATCGCGAATCACCTATCGACTACGAGCTGTTTACCGAAGTACCCGTCGACCTAATGGTCCGGCATCAATTTGTCCCATTGAGACGGGATGGTCGTGGTTTGCACATTGCCATGGCAGATCCAACCGATTTGGAAAGGCTCGACGAGTTATCCAGCACTCTGCGCACCAGAATTGTTCCGTACGTCGCTACAGCAGGAGCAGTTGAAGTCGTTCTGCGGAAGGGCGATACAACTCAACGAGTGTTGCAGGAAGCAGCGTCTGGCTTTCGTATCTCCCTGGTTCGCGAAACCGAGCATGGCGAAGAAGTACTCGATCTTGATCGACTGGCGACCGACTCGGAGATGTCGCCGATTATCAAACTGGTCGACACCATAATCTATAACGCAATGGAGTCGCGCGCTTCAGACATCCACATCGAAACACGAGATACTGAAGTGCAGGTGAAATACCGAATCGACGGTGCACTCTATGCCAAAGTTGATCCGATTGACCTCGCATATCATCAAACGCTGATTTCTCGTATCAAGGTAATGTCCGAGTTGGATATTGCCGAACGCCGTGTGCCGCAGGATGGCCGCTTCCGCGTCAGGTATAAAGGTCGCAATGTCGATTTCCGCGTGTCGATCATGCCGACCATTCATGGCGAGGATGCAGTTATTCGTATTCTCGACAAAGAACAGATCAATGAGTCCTTCCGCAATTTGAATCTTGACGTCGTCGGTTTTGCAGAAGAGGATTTGCGGAAGTTTCGGCGCTACATTGCTGAGCCCTATGGGATGGTGCTGGTAACTGGTCCCACCGGTTCTGGAAAGACCACCACGTTGTACGCTGCTTTGAACGAAATCAGAAACGAAGAAGACAAGATCGTTACCATCGAGGACCCCGTCGAATATCAGTTGCATGGAATCACTCAGATTCCCGTTAATGAAAAAAAGGGCCTCACATTCGATCGCGGACTGCGGTCTATACTGCGCCACGATCCTGACAAAATAATGGTTGGTGAAATCCGCGACACCGAGACGGCGCAGATAGCCATTCAGTCGGCGCTTACGGGACACCTGGTATTCACTACAGTCCACGCAAACAATGTTATCGATGTGATCGGCCGGTTTCTTAACATGGGTGTTGAACCCTACAATTTTGTTTCGTCGTTGAATTGTGTATTAGCACAACGGCTGATACGGATGCTTTGTCCATACTGCAAACGGAAATACCAACCATCAGACGAAGAATTACTGGAATCCGGTCTGTTGCCCGATGCACACCGAGACCAAGTTTTTTATCTGAACGTTGGTTGTGACGCTTGTAACCACACCGGTTATCGCGGTCGAACCGCAATTCACGAGCTCCTCGATTTATCAGACAACATCCGCGAAATGATCGTGGAGCGACGACCAGGTTCGGAAGTACGTCGAGCCGCGGAAGCCGAGGGACTCACCAGTCTCAGAGAGTCGGCGCTGCAGAAGGTTTTTAGCGGCATTTCGACCTTGCACGAAATAAACCGCGTAACCTTCGTTGAAGAGCTGAGCGCCATCAAGTGAAGGCATTGTTTTAGGGAACCTGGGAGGGGGCCCTGCGTGTAACGAAGCAGCCCCGCGGATCTTGCATCTTATCCGCAACCGGCGCATTATTACGCCACTTAAAACTGTCCACCTCCCGACTTAACCGACATGAGAAAAGATATGCGAACTAGAACACTTACCTCCTTCGTTCTCACCGTTAGCTTGCTGCTGGTACCACTGACTGCATTTGCCAAAAAAGGCGATAAGAACTTCAAAAAGGGCATGCAGTATGAACAATCACAGCAGTGGGATAAGGCTGCCCAGGAATTCACGTTGGCTGTCGCTGCTGACCCGGCAAATATGGAGTACCAACTCCACTTCCGACGCGCCAGCTTCAATGCATCACAGAGCTACATGCAGCAAGGTCGTGCGCTCGCGGAGCAACGTGATTATGTGGGCGCCTACAACGCTTTTCGCCAGGCCTATGGCTACGACCCCGTCAATGAATTGGCGGTCTCCGAGATGGAACGGATGCTGCGTTTACAAAGCGTGAAGGAAGGAAAGCCTCCGGTCGCTAATGGTATTGGTGGCAACGAGCTGCAGGAAGGAAATGGAACCACGACTTCCGGAACGGCGCAGCAGGAATTACCGCCACCTCGCACGGAGCAGTTGCGCGTCATCAGCTACAACGGCGATCTAAAAGCTTTCATTCGCAGCCTTGCAGAACAGCTGAATCTCAACGTCATTTTCGATCGACAATCATTCGCACAACCAAAGAACGTCGACATCAACCTCCGCGATGTCACAACGGCACAAGCCTTGGATTATCTCTTCCTGCAGGAGAATTTGTTCTTTCAAAAACTCAGCAGAAGGACCATCCTCGTCGCCGATCAAGCCCAGCGGCCTCGTTACCAGCAACTCGTGTTACGGACGTTCTTCCTTTCGAATATGAAGCCGACTGACGCTCGCACTCTGGTGCAGCAAGCTATTCCTCCTTCCGTCGGTCGACCGCAAACAATCGTGGTGCCTGACGACGCCACCAACAGTTTGACAGTGCGAGACACGGCCGAGAACGTGCGGCTCATCGGCGATCTCCTGAAGAGTATTGATAAGGACCGGGCCGAAGTCGTCATGGATGTAAACATCTATGAAGTTTCAAAAAGCGATTTACTACAACTGGGAAATCAGATTGGAACGCCGGGGTCGAATGGAGTGTTTAATCTTGGTGGGTCGCCGGGTTTGTCGGTGCTGTCGAGCAACGGGGCCTTATCAGCTGCACAAACAGGCGTAAACGTCGCGAGTATTGTCGGAGGTGTGCCGACGGCCGCGGCCGCCGCGCTGGTTATACCCTCTTCAATCCTGACTGCCTTTCAGGGTAAACAAAATACAAAGTTGATCGCGTCGACGCAGGTACATGCTTTCAACGGTGAAGAATCTTCAGCACGTATCGGTCAACGGGTGCCGGTACAGACTGCCCAGGCTTATCCATTTGGAATTCAAACCGGCCAGCCGAATCCGAGCACGGGAAACATTTTCCCGAGCGGCGGTTTTCCTGTGATCAACTATGAACCGACAGGATTGACGCTCAAGTTTACCCCACAGGTGTTTCCGAACCTGGACGTTCAGGTGAAGATGTCGATTGAATCGAAGGATGTTCTCGGCGCCAGCACCTTAACGCCTACATTTACTGAACGCACGATCGCTGGAACTGCGCGCGTGCAGAACAACCGCACGATGATGCTCGCGAGTGTGTCGCAGGATATTGAGACGCGCGGTCGACAAGGTTTGCCGATTCTTGGTGGTCTGCCGATACTGGGACGCCTGTTCACATCGCCTACTCGTGACAACCGAAAGGTGGACATTGTGATTGCCGTTACGCCTCGTGTACTCCGTGCGCCCGCGGTAACACCGCGCGACGAAGAGATGCGACCGAGCGGAACTTTGCAATCGCCGACTACCGGTTCGCTGGAGGCGATGATTCGAGAAGCGGACCGTGAAGATCAGATGGCCGCGGCTCGGACGCTACCTCGCAATGTAACAATTGAGCTACCCGATGCTCCCGTGCCTCCAAACACTGCATCCGCACAACCAATCAATACAACGGCTGGAGCCAACGGAACGACTGCCGCCCCGCTGCCTTCGAATATCACCGCATCGACGCAACCGATAAATAAGTCGAATACGTCGACCCAAACGACTGCGGCTCCAAAGCCTACGACACCAGCTGAAGCAACGGCACAGAATGCAAAACCACCATCCTCAGATGAAGACCTGCCTTCCTTTGTGCCCGCGCCGAAGTCGTTGGTTAGCGAACGGGCAGCATCTGAAGTCGCTACAGTGAACAGCAATGGCCCGGGAGCTGACAACGCGATGCTAACTACGGCACCGAAAGCTGTAGAAACTTCGCTGAATACGAAGTCTGGTTCGCCAGTCGCACAGGTGCGTTTCCTCTCGTCTGAAGACGTATTGAAAGTTGGTGAGAAGCGTCGGCTGGCAATTCAGTTGAATTCAGGAGTTCCGCTGAGTCTCGCCATGTTGGCGCTGCACTTCGATCCGAAGATCGTCAAAGTAAATGCGATTGTTGCAGGCGACATTCTGTCTGCAGATGCAACAACAACACCCGCCGTTACGCAGTCGATCGATCCAGCTGGTACATGCATCGTTTCAATCTCCGCCCTCAACGGCAAGAGTGCGATCAAAGGCACAGGCACGTTGATTTTTATCGATGTTGAAGCAATCGCCACCGGCGATACTCTGCTTTCGTTCGACAAAGACACGATGCACTTCGTCGGCATCGATGCACGTGATGTGGCGACTGAAATCTTGCAAGGCAGAGCCACTGTCAAGCATTAAATGTTCCGGAATAAACAACAGCAGCAAGCCTCAAATATACGCGGCGATTCGGTGAGCGCAGTTACTAATACTGATCGCCGCGTCGCCTTGTCAGCAGACGACCGCGGGTTTTCGTTGATCGAATTGGTGATGACCTTGACCGTCATGACGATTCTCACCCTCGGCGTAATTCCATTGGTCAAGATGTCTGTTAAGCGACAGAAAGAGCAGCAACTCCATGATGCGTTGCGACAGATGCGGACTGCTATCGATGAGTTTCATCGCGATACCGTCGGGATGGCTTGTGTAGGTGGCGGCGGCGGACTAACTGGCGGATTCGGCGGCAGCGGCGGATTAAATGGTCAACAAGGAGTTCAGAACCAAAACGCCTTTATTGATCCGCGCAGTAAGGTGGTAATTAGCGACTGCACGATTTTCGGTGTTGATAATCCCGATCGTTATCCGCCAGATTTAGACACACTTGTGGGCGGCGTCAACGTCATCCAACGTGCCGGTCCCGGGGTAGGTGGACAAGGTTTGCAGTCGACCGGCACACGCCCAGGCGACTCTTCAAGCACCTTGGAGAGTCAGGCGTCGACGAAGAAAAAAGTTTATCTTCGGGAGATACCGATAGATCCGATGACTGGTAAAAAGGAGTGGGACCTTCGATCTTGTTACGACGCGCCAGACTCCGATTCGTGGGGTGGCGAGAACGTCTTCGACGTGCGGTCCAAATCGAAAGATGTCGCGTTGAACGGGGATAAGTACAGTGACTGGTAGAGAGCCGCGCACTAAAAAAACAGACATCGCCTTTGGGGGCTTCACGCTGCTCGAGTTGATGATCGTAATTTCAATCATCATAATTCTTGCCTCGATAGCCCTTCCACAATATCAGAAGACGATCGTGCATGCGCGGGAGACTGTGTTGCGCGATGATCTCTATAGAATGCGCTCGCTGATCGATCAATATGCCGCAGATAAAGGCCAACTGCCCCAGACGCTTGATGACCTCGTGAGCGGCGGCTACATACGCGACATTCCCATTGATCCGTTTACCGGACAGAAAGACTGGGCCATAACAACTGGCGAAGATCCGAATTCGACGGAAGGTGGTCAGGGTATGACCGACGTGCACAGTAGCTCCTCAGATGTGTCCACTGAAGGCACGCCATATACCGAATGGTGAGCAGATATCACTGTCGATCTGTAATGAATGACTTCAGCATTGGGAACTCTTTAGCAGCCCCGATCGAAAATTGACAATTGAAATCGTCAACCAAAAGTCTTTTTCATGTCTAATCTTCTCGCAAAATTAACTAAACCCTGGTATCCCGCGAGAGCCATCGGCCTGGACAAAGGCGTCGCCGCACTCGTTCAACTGGAGCGAGCGAAAGGTGGTTCGTGCATTATTCGTCGCGCTGCCAGCATACAATTGCCGGCCGATCTAATTACCCCCGGTTTCGAGCACTCGAATATTCGCGAACCACAAGCGCTTGCTGGTGCGCTGAGCGACCTTGCAGCGAGCGCGGGTCTGCTGAAACAAAAGCGATGGTCGGTAAGTTTGCCGGAAACTTCTGCGCGTACGTTTGTCCTGACGCTCGATAATGATCAATCAAGTGGCGAACTTCAGGAAGTTTTGCAATGGAAGATGGAACGCGCGTTTGGTATGCCGCTCGAAGAACTCTCGATCTCGCGTGAACGATTGCAGAAGGACAGTCAGCAGCGAGATCGATACCTCGTGATCGCCATTAAGAAGACAGTCCTGCACGAATTCGAGTCGGTGTTTACCATCCTGGGCTGGCGCATTGGATTAGTTTTGCCTCGACATTTTGGAGAAGCTCAGTGGCTCCTGCGAAACGGATTGAAAGGCGACTCCCTTTTGCTAAGCGCTTCGAACGAAGGTTTTACTGCCGTCATTTTTCGCGGCAAACATCCGTTGATTGTCCGCACAGTCGAATGTGACAGCGATGAATGCGAAGATGAACTGTATCGACTCTTACTGTTTTATCGCGATAAGCGGACCGGCGAGAGCGGAAATCCCGACCTGGGTGGGTTGCTGGTGGTGGGCGGCGGGCTTAGAAAAGAACGGGCCGGTGAAATAGTGAACGAGACTATCGGTGCCGACTTGCGACCGCTGGATCCGGCAGATTTGGGACTTGAAATGCCATCCGGCAGGTTCGACTTCAATGTGTTGGCCGGACCCGCCGGGCTCGCAACCCTCTCCTGGTAAGCCAAAACTCTCCACTTGAAACAATTCTGATTTTTCAGACGTAACATCCTTCAATCATGCATACCATTGCGGCGGCGCCGCGCCTGAACAACATAGGAGTAGCTACCGATAGTGAGTTGGTTGCGACCGCTATTGCCGGTGCAGAAGGCAGCTTCGAGGAATTAGTACGCCGGTATCAGCGCCCGATATCAGCCTACGTTTACCGGCTGATTGGAGATTACGAAGCAGCTCTCGATTTAACTCAGGAAATTTTTATCAAGGTCTATAGCTCACTCGCTCGGTATCGAGTGGAGTTCAAGTTCTCAACCTGGATCTACAAAATCGCGCACAACTCTGCCGTCGACCACCTGCGGCGTACCGCAACCCGCGAACAATCGCTGTTCAAAGGCCCCGAAGGCGATCAATTCGAGGTGCCAATTGAAAGTGGGCGGCTAACACCCGAACAGGAGAGCGAACTCAAGGAACGTAGGGTTGAAATCGAAGCGGTCGTACGGACCTTACCAGCCAACTATCGCGAACTCATTATCCTGAGGCATTCTCAGGACCTAACATATGAAGAAATTGTCGAAGTCACCGGCCTGCCGTTGGGAACCGTCAAGAATCGGCTGTTTCGCGCGCGGGAGATGATGAGACAACAATTCTTGAACAAGGGGATTAGCAGTATCTAATGGCCCAGCTTCCCGCACAAACCTGCGAGAAAGATTTAATCGTCGCCTATGTCGACGGCGAGTTAGATAACGTTGCCAGCACTGCATTTGAGGACCATATTGCGGGTTGTGAAGAATGTCGATCGGAACTAACAGAACATAAGATGCTTATCTGTGCACTCGACTCGGTACTCAACCAGGATCCAAACGTCGGCATACCTGTCGACTTTTCGCGCATTGTTGCGGCACATGCGGAGAACGACATGCGCGGTGTGCGCTCGCGTGCAGAACACCGCAAGGCCCTGTTGTTCTCAATTCTGTTGGCGTCCTTCGCATTTGTGTTGCTCGGCAGTTCGGCGCGTCTGTCAGTCTTTTCTTTCGGCCGGAAAATGCTCGCCGCAGCTTTACGACTTGCAGAGTTCTTATGGTCCATGGTTTACGATGCGCTAGCAGGACTTACTGCTGTGTTTCGAGTTGTGAGTAGAGATGTGGTTGTAGATACACGCTCCCTTGGTCTGTTGCTTCTGCTACTTGCCTTGGCTGTGCTTTCCCTATCTCGTTTGATCTCCCACTACCACCGTTCCGGCGCAGTTGAATAACATCGTGGGTTGGCATGACTGTCGCACATCCAGAAGCAATAGACGCCCGTCTGACATTTGTCTCGAGTATCCAACGAGGTTCAAGCTGAAAAGTCTTTCTCCATTAGTTGTGTTGTTGATATTCGCTGCAGCAGGAGTTGGATACGCGCAGGATACGGGTGTCACTCCGATGCAGGAAGAAGTTGTCGCTATCTCAGGAGTCAGCGATAGCACGGTATTTGGCCTGGGGAAATCGATAAGAATAGATGGCACTGTCAAACAGGGTGCCATCGCCTTCGGTGGAGACGTTATTGTAGCGGGCACTGTCGAAGGCGACGTCGCCGCGATTGGAGGCTCCGTTATCCAGCTCAGTGGGTCGCGCATTGGTGGCGACGTAATTGTGCTTGGGGGAACTTATAAACCTGTCGACGTGCCGCTTCGCGATCCCGCAAGCATGACTGTTATGTACGCTGGTTACCAGCCTGAGCTTCGAGACATGATGCGGAACCCCACTGGAGTCCTGACGCCCCGCTGGACCCGTGGTTACATCGGGCTTCGTATGCTTGCGGTGCTTTTCTGGTTCATTGTCTCGCTTGCCTTTACCGCCGCTATGCCTGGAACAATAAGCCGTGGCGTTGCACGACTCCAATTGACCAGCCTCCGTGTGGCCTTGATTGGAGTATTGGGAGCATTGGTGATTGGGGCGGGAGTGCCGTTTTGCTTATGGCTTTTACCCGAGACGCTAAGTGTAGTCGTAGGTTTAATGGCCTTGGTGCTATTAGTTGTTGCAGGATTGTTTGGCAGGGTGATGCTTTACGCTGCTACGGGCCGCTGGTTGCAGCGAAAATATTTCGTTAGCGCGAAAAACTCAGAAGCGGTAGCCCTCCTGCTGGGGAGCGGCTTTTGGGTCCTCTTGACCTCGCTTCCTTATATTTGGCCTCTTGTCGTCGCGTTCATCTTCGTTGTTAGCCTGGGCTTGGCATTTACCGCTCGTTACAGGGTCGGCTGGCGGCGAACGACTGCGGTCTCCACAACCTAATAAGGCGTCGAATCCGTAATAATACGCATCAAAACAGCCGTCAGACAGCCACGTCAGGTCAGTTTTGAAAATTTTCTGGGGCCGTCACTGCGTTCTTGAATCAATTTTATGTTGGGGAGACTGGACGGGCCGAACGATGTCCATATCAACTGCGTACCAAGATGGCCTTTTAGCAATTTTGCCTAAAGTCCCATGTCATGTTTTGCAGCTTCGGTGTCACGTATAAGGAAAGGATGAGTATGAGGGCCCTCTTCTTTGCAGTCCTGCTTGGACTGTCGCATAACCAGATCTCAGCGGGTCAGACCGCGACGAATGCACAACAGCCAGATCCGGGCATCACGACTACGGGTGCAATCGGTGAAGTAAAAACCATCGATGCAACCGCTCGGCAGATCACTATTAAAACAGACGCCGGTTCACTCGTCAGAGTGACTCTTTCAGACAAGACAGCCTACAAGCGTCTGGCTCCAGGTGAGCAAAGCCTGACAAACGCGACAGACATCACCGTTGCGGATATCGCAGAGGGTGACCGCGTTTGGGCGAGAGGTCGAGTCGCGGCCGATCATTCCTCGGTTCCAGCGGTGGCCGTGATTGTGATGAGCCATGCTGACATTGTAAAGAAGCAGGAAGCGGAGCGAATGGAGTGGCGCCGTCGAGGAATTCTTGGTGTTGTGACAGCACTGAAGCCCGAGACCAAAGAAATAACGATCACCAGCCGGATCATGGCGGGCGCGCAGACGGTGGTTATCTCCGTCGATGATAAGACCGAGATCCGGCGTTATGCTCCAGACTCAATTAAATTCAGTGATGCACAGCCAAGCTCGTTTGCTGAGCTGAAAGTCGGCGATCAATTGCGAGCACTAGGCGATCGCTCGGCGGATGGAACACACTTCACGCCGCAAAAAGTTGTGAGCGGTAGCTTTCGGACCGTGGCAGGCACGGTCAAGGAGGTTGACGCGGCAACTGGTGAAATCAAAATCGCCGATCTTGAAAAGAAGCAGCAGTTTATCATCGTCGTAAAGCAGGATGCGGTGCTTCGCAAATTTCCTGCGGCTGGTGAAATGGGTGGAATGTTAGGTGGATTCGGCCGTGGGCCAGGCGCGGGGCGCCGGCCAATGGAGCGCAAGCATCTCAGCCGCAGCAGCAGTCCGCAGCTCGTCCGGCCGGCGAACGACCAGTTGGCGGCGGTCCGGGAGGATTTCGGCCTGGCGGTGGTGGCTTCAATATCAACGATATCCTCGAGCGTTTACCGACCGTCTCACTAGCGGATGTTAAGCCAGGCGACACTATCATCGTTTCCAGTACACAGGGAATTGATCCCACACGTCTGACAGCGATTTCAGTTTTAACAGGCGCCGACACGTTACTGGCGATGTTGGCGTCGCGACCGCAGCCTGGGCAAGCTGCACCAAATGCGGCCGCTGGACTTGGTGGCAGTGGCATTTCGTTTGGCATTGGTTTGCCATAGGGCATTGCAGCCGGCAACGAGTTCGTTATTCACATCCGTCCTTGCGAAGTGCTCCGCTCTTTCTGCATGAAGGTTTAATGCCGCGGGCCGCACTCGGCGCACAAATAAAGATAGGCTGTTCGTCTGGCAGCCTGTTTTTATTTTATTTAGTAGTCTCAATAATCAGACGCTGGTGATTTCGTGCTCTTTCGTTTTAGACAACTCGTCGATCTTTCCTATGTAGGTGTTAGTTAATTGCTGGACCTCTTCGAGACCGTCACGTTCATTGTCTTCGGAGATTAGCTTGTCCTTCAGCATCTTCTTCAACCGCTCGTTACCATCCCGACGGACATTGCGTACTGCCGTCCGATGATCTTCAGCGATATCGTGGACCTGACGGGCCATCTGCTTTCGACGTTCTTCGGTTAGAGCCGGAATCGGAACGCGCACAAGTTTTCCATCGTTCGCTGGATTTAATCCCAGATCGGCTGCGCGAATAGCTTTTTCAACCGAGCCGATTTGTGACTGGTCCCACGGCTGCACCGTCAACATCTGTGGCTCTGGTGCGTGTACAGAGGCCATCTGATTTAGCGGCGTCATCGTGCCATAGTAGTCAACCATCACGTTGTCGAGCAGACTAACAGCCGCCCGACCGGTGCGGACGGTCGCGAGTTTACGTCTGAAGTCGTCAATAACTGTCTCCATACGCGATCGGGTATCTTTGATTACGTCCTTTTCGCTCATAGTTCGCCAACTCCGACCATTAATAGAGAACGGTTGGGATCTTACCTGCCCAGAGACACTCGCGTGCCAACGCCTTGTTCGCCCATCACGACCCGCTTGATGTTGCCGGATTGCCTCATGTTGAAAACTATAATAGGAAGATTGTTGTCCATACAAAGTGAGATTGCGGATGCATCCATCACCCGCAACTGTTTTTCGAGCACCTGTTGGTAAGTTATCTCCTGAAACAGCTCCGCAGTAGCGTCTGTGATGGGATCAGCTGAGTAGACGCCATCGACTTTTGTTGCTTTCAGGATTATGTCAGCCTTGATCTCGAGCGCTCGCAGCGCCGCAGCCGAATCCGTTGTGAAATACGGATTGCCGGTGCCTGCAGCGAAAATAACAATCCGGCCTTTTTCCAAATGTCGTACGGCTCGACGTCGTATAAACGACTCGGCTAATTCCGGTATGTCGACCGCCGACAACACTCTAGTGTCAACGTTAGTTTTCTCCAATGCGTCCTGCAAAACGACCGCGTTCATTACCGTAGCTAACATGCCTATGTAATCCGCAGACGAGCGGTCCATGTTCCCGGCGCTTTTCGAAACGCCACGAAAAATGTTTCCGCCTCCGACGACGATTGCCACCTGCACTCCGAGGCCGTGGACCGCCTTTAATTCTTCGGCGACGCTGTTGGCAACGTTAACATCGATTCCGTAATTCTGTTCGCCCATCAATGCTTCGCCGGAAATCTTCAATAAGACTCGCCGATACGACAACGTGTTAACTCCAGTAGTATTGATTGCCACGATTAACTTAGTAACGAGGCGACTTCACCGCCGAAATCGTCGCCACGTCGTTCCAAACCCTCACCCATCTTATAACGGGTGAATCTTCGGATAGATATTCGTTCGCCCGTCTTGGCTACTTTTTCTGTGATGAGCTCACCGATTGTTTTCTCGGGGGCTTTAACAAACGGCTGATCAAGAAGCACCGCTTCCTCGTAGAACTTGTTCAGGCGGCCTTCAACGATCTTGTCGATAACCTGATCGGGCTTGCTAACGTTTTTGGGATCGTTCTTCGCTTGCGCACGGGCGATTTCACGCTCCTTCTCGAGTGCTTCAGTCGGCACGTCCTCGCGCGAGACATAACGTGGCTCAGCTGCCGCGATGTGCATCGCCACGTCCTTAACCAACTGTTGGAATTCTTCTCCGCGAGCGACGAAATCTGTCTCGCAGTTTACTTCCACGAGCACGCCGACTTTGCCGCCCATATGAATGTACTGGCCGACAATACCTTCCGCAGCAATCCGGCCTTCACGCTTCTTCGCTGACGCGAGGCCGCGCTTGCGTAAAATATCGATTGCCTTGTCTTCATTACCTTCTGCTTCGACCAGCGCATTTTTGCATTCCATCATGCCGGCGCCGGTCTTCTCTCGAAGTTGTTTTACTGCTGTTGCTGTAATTTCTGCCATGATTCCCGATGTCTCCGAATTAGGTAATACTTTATGTGCATTCCTAGCGCTGCAGCGGTGACGGCTGTCACAAATTCAAGAAAAAACGCAGCCCGGCGGAAGTTTCCGCTTAAAGGCTGCGCTCGCCGATGAGTAGAAGTCTCGCTTAGCTGGCCGCCACGACTGACTCAGCGCTCTCGTCCGTCGCTGTTCCTGTTTCAGTAGCCTCGTCAGTTTCCGACTTAGTCAATTCGGGTTGCGTGCCTTCGGTGTTCGATTCAACCGCCGCACCCTCCGCGGTCGCATTTTCTTCACCTGTTGCTTCACTTGTTTCCAAACCCGCTTCGGATGCAACGACACCGCCTTCAGTCGCGATTTGATTGCCTTCGATGATGGCGTCGGAAATACGAGATGCAAAGAGTCGGACCGCCCGCAGCGCGTCGTCGTTACCTGGAATGACGTAATCGATTCCTTCGGGTGAACAGTTCGTGTCGACCACAGCCACGATTGGAATTCCCAATCGATTTGCTTCGGCGACTGCAATTTCCTCTTTTTTGACGTCAATGATGAAAACCGCATCAGGCAAGCGAGTCATCGCTTTTATACCCGACAGGTTTTTGTTCAAGCTGTCGCGCTCGCGATCGAGCTTTATTCGTTCTTTCTTCGTCAGCTTTTCGTAGCGTCCGTCGATCTGCATCGCCTCGAGATCCTTGAGCCGCTTAATCGACTTCTGTACAGTCTGGAAATTCGTCAGCAAACCACCGAGCCACCGTTGGTTGACGAAGTAATGTCCGCACCGCTCAGATTCTTCCCGGATTGCATCCTGCGCCTGACGTTTTGTGCCGACAAAAAGGACAGTCTTGCCTTTGTCTTCGGCGATCAGGTTTGTTACGAAGGAAATCGCCTCACGAAACATGCGCTGAGTTTTTTGCAGATCGATAATGTAAATGCCGTTACGTTCGCCGAAGATGTACTCTTTCATCTTCGGGTTCTATCGTCTTACCTGGTGGCCGAAATGAACGCCGGCCTCCAGAAGTTCTTTCATCGTCACCGAAACCAAACTGCTTCTCCTTTGTTAATTGGTTTAATGTACTCGCCGCAGCCGCTCGACTTCTTTATGAAAGCAACCAATCGTGCTGCGACAATGGATTCGAGTCATTGCCGATTTCAAATTCCCATTGCCGTTTTTCAACGGCGCATGGGAAACCCCAACCGGCAATCGGCAATTGCCATTGGGAATGTATGCCTATCGTTTCGAGAACTGGAAGCGCTTGCGCGCGCCTTTTTGGCCGTATTTCTTGCGTTCTTTAATGCGTGGATCGCGAGTGATCAGACCGGCTTGCTTGAGTGTTGGTCGAAGGTCAGCGTTGTACTCCAGCAGGGCGCGTGTAATACCGTGTCGAATTGCTCCTGCCTGACCGGCTGGGCCACCGCCGACGACGTTAATCAGCAGGTCAAATTTGTTCGTCGTTTCCGTCAACTGTAACGGTTGGCGGATGATCATGCGCAATGTCTCGTTCGGAAAATAACGATCGAAAGGCTTCCGGTTGACTTGAACTTCGCCGGCGCCGGGCCGCATATAAACTCGGGCAGTAGATGTTTTTCTTCGGCCCGTTCCGTAATACTCAATTTCAGCCACAGTAATCTTCCTTTAACTTTCTACTCTATTCTGATTTTGTTGGATGAGTTAGCTGGTAGACTTGCGGGCGCTGAGCTGAGTGCGGGTGTTCGGCATCGGCGTAAATCTTCAGTTTCTTCGCCATCGCTTTGCCGAGTTTCGATTTCGGCAGCATGCCCTTGATGGCGAGTTTCATGACCCGCTCAGGGCGTTTGGCCAGCAGCTCTCTGGCAGTCACCTCGCGCAATCCACCGGGATAAAGTGTGTGACGCCGGTAAAGCTTTTGGTCCACCTTGTTGCCCTTGAGTACTGCTTTTCTGGCATTGATCACGATCACGTGATCGCCCATGTCCATGAACGGCGTCCACTTCGGGTTACGCTTGCCAGTCAGAATCGAGGCGACTTCAGAAGCGAGATGTCCTACCGTTTGCCCGGCGGCATCAATCACGAACCATTTTCTATTTCCGGCGAGGTCTTTGCCACTGGGAAAGTAAGTCGACATAGTTAACTATCTCTATTTTCAGCAAATAAAAAGCGAACGGGTAGGATACCGAAGCGCTCGGAAAGTTGTCAAGACAGGACGTCGAGAACTAGTGTGCGAGTTTGAGTTTACACTTCCATTCTTCACTTTGGTTTTACCCGCGTTGACAGCCCGCTCAAAAGCGCATCAAGGACCAATTTACGCAGTTGTTCCGGACCCGCGGCGAAACGATTAAACGGCTCAGCGCAACACTTGTGGCTCAGGCTAACGGCCTGAAGCCACAGGGGAGAATAGAAGAATAGTCTCCGCTGCAAGTCGTTTGCTGAACTGAAACTCCGATCAGTGGCAACAGGAAACGAGACCAGCCGGCTCGTTACCATGGTTGCTGACAACCGGTGAACCATTTACGCGGGCAGCGCCAGGGTAAACAAAAGACCCTTCAGCATTCGCCGAAGAGCCTTGTTGCTTCAGGGCTTGCGTTCGTTGCTACGGTTTATCTGTCGGGTTCTTCTTTAGTTTCGGCGGACCCTGCTCAGCCGGCTTCTGCTCACCATCCGGAGTGGCCGTTGTGTCGTCCGGTGTCGGTTGACGACGCTTTAATGTTGGACGTCCTGGAGCTCCATCATCACCCGCCGGAAGCGCGCCCGTACTGGATGCCCGAGCGTTTGAAAGCCGCAGCAGACGGCTTTTAACGCGTTGAAATTCTGAGGTACTGATTATATATTCCTCGTGCTCAGGAAAGCGTGCAGCCAGCGCCAGGGACGCCGCTCTTCGATCAGCCGGAGCTGGATGGTCAGCGAAGATCTTCGCGATGGTGCCTGGCTTTTTTTTGTTCTTGGCCTCCAGCTTCTCAAACATCGTGGCCATTGCACTCGGATCATATCCGGCCGCGTAGAGATACTCCGTTCCTAACTTATCTGCTTCTGCCTCGGCGCCCCGGCTAAACTTCATGAACGCCGTCATCATCCCGAGGCCCGCGGTGTTCTGCAGCACCATTCCCGGAATGCCTCCCAGAAGGATGATTCCAGCAAGCGTGCCATACTGCATCAGGTTGGCTTTCGTCTGGTTCTCAACCGCATGCCGCGCGATTACGTGACTGATTTCATGCGCCATTACTCCTGCCAGCTCGGCTTCGTTATCGGCGGCGAGTACTAGTCCTTTATTGACGTAAAAAAAGCCACCCGGCAAAGCAAACGCATTAACTTCATCAGAGTCAATGACTTTGACAGTAAAGGGAAGTGTTGCATCCGAGTGGAGTACCAGATTCTGTGCCACTCGATTGACGTACTCAGTGATGATTGGGTCATCTACAAATTTCGCTTGACGATCAACCTCGGCTGCTAACTGTCGTCCAAGAGCAACTTCCTTCTCAGTGGACATGCTCATTTTGGAAATAAGACCACTGTTGAGCTTGCGCTTGCCAATAAGGTTGGGATCTTCATCCGGCGATAATTTCTTATTTGAGGTCGTTGACGCGACGGTCGCATTAGCTGCAGGCGCTTGTTTGTTCTGGCTGGATTGAGTGACTGTCGTTTGGGTGTCCTTGGTGCTGCTCTGCGTTTGAGCAAGCGCTGCAACCGAGGTCAACAGCAATGACATCGCCAAAACGAGGGCGGTTGTGGCGCGGGATAGCGTGGTCATCTGAAAAACCTCCAAAAACCGAAAGGTGGTTAGCGCGAAGAACAGAGACCTATTCCCTCAATCTAACCCCATGTGTGATCAACTACAGGCCAAAACAGCTGAGTTCGAAAACGAGCCGTGGCGGGAACCTGACTGGCTGTTTTGCTCTTTATTCGGTCGCTATGATGCTGTCCAATTAGCTGATGGTTGCGCGCTCACGAAAAGTTGCACTCCTCAGCTTTACGAGGGGAGGTATGACATTAGTCATCTCGAACGAGCGACAATTATAATGCAGCGCACTGAAAAACACCCATGTATGAGGTTATCCGACCTTTAAAAAATCGGGCGTTCGTCCATTGACCGAGATGAATCAGCGTAAGTCTACGCAAAAAAGCAGGCAGTCGGTAGCGATTATCGGCGCTGGCCGGCTCGGTACAGCTCTGGCCATTGCTCTCTCAGAGACTGGTTACCAGATTACGGATGTCGTGACATCGCGATCACAGACGGCCCAAAACGCTGCGCAGCTTCTGGCAGGGTCGCCTCAAGCACTTAGTGAGAAACAGCTGGTACGTTTGTCAGCCGCGAATGTCTACATCATTGCTACGCCCGATGAGCAGATTCCAACTGTAGCGAAGTCTCTTTCGCAAATTCATTCAAAAGCGATCGATTCATGCACAGCTCTGCACACGAGTGGCGCCCTGTCTTCCTCAGTGCTTGCTAATCTAAAGAAGAAGAATTGGCACACAGGTTCACTGCATCCGCTTGTTTCTGTTAACGAGCCAATTTCGGGAGCGAAGGCGTTGCGGAATGCATACTGGTGTGTCGAAGGCGATGAAGAAGCAGTGAACACCGCTCGGCAATTCGCAAAGGACCTTAAGGGGCACACTTTTACAGTTAAGGCCGAAAATAAGCCGCTTTATCATGCTGCCGCGGTAATGGCTTCCGGCAACGTGGTTTCATTGTTTGATGTGGCGCTGCAAATGTTGGTCAAGTGTGGATTGACGGACAAAGAAGCGCGAGACGCATTTCTGCCACTCCTCGAAAGCACGCTCCGCAACCTGAGAAGTAGCAACCCGTCGGAAGCGCTTACAGGAACGATCGCGCGGGGTGATGTCTCGACGCTGCTCAATCACTTGAAAGCGCTTGAGAGCACAGACAGTGACACCCTGATGCTTTATCGACTCCTTTGCCGGCACGCGGTCGTGCTCGCAAAAAAGAAAGGATTGTCGCAGGAGCGACTCCGCCGAATTCTCAAGGCACTGTCGTAATTGCACATGATCTATTGTTATCGTTAAACTCCAATTGAATCAATTTTCGAACCCCGCCCAACTAATGCATCCGACACCCACTGCCAGTTACAGTTTGACTCTTCGCGTCAAACTCTCGTCGAAAGCCGGATCTCTCGGTGAACTTACAATGGCAATTGGCCGCGCTGGCGGCGATATCGGCGCAATTGACATAGTGAGTGTCGGAAACGATTACATCGTCCGCGACATCACTGTTAGTTCATCCTCGAGCAAACACGGTGAACAGATTGTCGAGGCAGTCAGAGACGTAGATGGTATTGAGCTGATTAATGTTTCCGACCCCACGTTCCTAATGCATCTGGGTGGCAAGATTGAAGTGGTCTCGAAAGCGCCACTCAAAACGCGCGCCGATCTTTCGATGGCCTACACTCCCGGGGTCGCCAGGATTTGCGAGGCCATTCAGCAGGATCCCGAGAAGGTTTTCACGCTGACCATTAAGAAGAACACCGTTGCTGTTGTAACTGACGGCACGGCGGTCCTGGGTCTCGGCGATATTGGTCCAGCTGCTGCGATGCCTGTGATGGAAGGCAAGGCAATGTTGTTCAAAGAGTTTGCCGGGGTCGATGCATTTCCTATTTGTCTGAACACTAAGGACCCGGATGAAATCGTACGTGCGGTAAAAGCCATTTCCACCGCTTTTGGCGGGATCAACCTCGAAGACATTTCGGCGCCCCGTTGTTTTGAAATAGAGGAACGATTGAAAGAAGAGCTCGATATTCCTGTGTTTCATGACGACCAACACGGCACATCGGTTGTCGTGTTAGCGGCACTGATTAACGCGCTGAAGATTGTCAGCAAGCGCATGGATGAGATCAAAGTCGTGGTAAACGGCGTGGGTGCAGCGGGCGTCGCCTGTACGAAGATCATCATGGCTGCAGGGGTCCGCAAAATTGTGGGATGTGACCAAACCGGGGCTTTATACCGCGGTCGACGTGGCAATATGAATTGGGTGAAGGACTGGTACGCGCAAAATACAAATCCAAAGCAAGTTCAGGGAAGTATTCATGAAGTGATCAAAGGTGCAGATGTATTTCTCGGGTTGTCAGTTCCCGGTGTGATCTCTGCAGACGACGTTCAGCAAATGGCTGACAAACCAGTAGTCTTTGCTATGGCCAATCCCACTCCCGAAATCATGCCGGAAGAAGCAGCACCTTACGTTGCTGTAATGGCGACCGGCAGGTCGGATTATCCGAATCAGATCAATAACGTCTTGTGCTTTCCGGGGATCTTCCGGGGTGCGCTGGCTTGCCGTGCCTCACAAATCAACGAAGAGATGAAACTCGCTGCGGCAAATGCTATAGCCGGGATCATTAGTGACGCCGAGTTGCACCCTGAATACATCGTGCCGTCGGTATTTGATAAGCGCGTTGCGGAGGCGGTTGCGCGTGACGTTGAGGCCGCGGCATACAAAAGTGGCGTAGCACGTCGGGATCGAGTGGAGATGGCGGAGTAAGATTACCGGATCAAGATTTTGCTTGGCGGGTTTGGCTTTTGTTTCGATCTGCAGGCATGGTTCGATGAGTGTTAACGTTGTCAAAACCCGCACTGATTTGTCAGACAGGCTTGCCGCCTGATTCAGCGACCCATCAAAATCAATCTTTCCAATTTCGCGAAAAGCATTCTCAGGACTAAATCCGGGAGTGGAGAAAGCGGAGTAACTGCCAAAGGTCTTTCCTTCGATCTTTATAATTACATATTGGTTCGCAAAATCCGGCGACTCCAAACGATTAATCAATTTGACAGCATGCCCGAGTTCTTCAATAGCCCGAATTGTATCGACTTTGGTGTAAAGGTAAGCCAATGCCAATTGCGCTCGCGCAGTGACAATTGTGGCGGGAGCTTTCGCCGCTGCATCATGTCGAGAAAGGCGCCCCGCCAACCATTATCTTCCACGGCCAGGCCGACAACACCGTGCCCTACGCTACGGTCGAGCGGTTCGCCAAGGC
>JBHEMC010000056.1:0-27675 GCA_046262775.1 Pyrinomonadaceae bacterium
CATATACTTCGATGACCGCTGTTCAATCGACCGCATTGCAACCAACCATCAGAAGCCGAGCCGCAAGGAAAGGCGGCAAACGTCTGCATGCTCCCTTTTCACTACGATGCGGCGCGTTGTTAATTGATTACATCGTAATCGCGTCGATCGTGGTCCTCGGAACATTGATAGCGCGCATGCTCGGTGGTGGTGCTAAAACGTCCGGCAGTTCGGCCGAAACTGTGGCCTTAGTGATTGCTGCAGTTGTTGCTGTCCTTGACTTAGGTATACTTCCAGGCCTTACGGGTGTGACGATTGGAAAATGGGCAACCGGTCTGCGTATCGAGCAGAACGACGGACGACAGCTGGGCATCGGACGCGCATTAATACGCCATTTCATCGGTTACCCGATCTCCTTTCTGCTATTTGGCATCGGATTCGTTATGCCGGCTCTGACAATGCGCGGACGAGGTTTGCACGATATTATCGCCGGTACGGTTGTCGTGCGTGAAGGATCAGTTTCGCCACACCGCTGACTAAGATTATAAAGTTCAAAGACCATGGCTGAGTTAATCGTTAAGTATCCAGATCGATCTGCCGATCATTTTCCGCTCGGTAGACTGCGCATCACTATAGGCCGCTCCGCGCGTAACGATCTTTGCATCCCCGACCCGTTCGCCTCCCGTGTTCATGCGGAAGTCAGGCGGGAAGGAGACGAATACGTTTTGCAAGATCTCGGTTCTGCAAATGGAACTCTTTACAACGGCTCCAATGTCGACAGTGTCATACCGCTGACACCGGGCGGGCGGATTCAGATCGGTGAAACCGAAATCGTTTTTGACGACGGTACATACAACTCGAGTATGGGCGCGACGATGATCACCGACAATTCGGGCACGTCATTACCCGAAGCGACGATTGCCCTCGCTTCCGGCGATCGCACCACGTCTGGATTGCTCGAAGCCATTGAAGGTGCGCGGACCAAACCTGAACATGTTACAGCAACCGCAACACCGGCTGCGAAAACTGGAGACTTACTTGCACTCATCAGCAAGGTGGGCATCACGCTGCTCGCATCGGCGACGCTGAGCGAAACACTCGAACAAATAGTTTCGCTTGTTTTTGAAGCGGTGCCAGCCGATCGTTGTTTGATCATGATGCGTGATGAAGGTAGTGAAGAACTGCGAGTCGCAGTGGCGCGTTTGAGAGATCGCGTCGGCGAGGTTGGTGAAATTCGAGTAAGTCGTAACGTGCTCGACGAAGTCGTTATTCGGGGTAAGTCAGTGCTGACATCCGACGCGCAACACGATCCACGTTTCGCCAGCGGCACTGTCGTACTTCAAGGCGTGCGATCCGTGCTGGCGGTTCCGCTTGGTGTTGCGGAAAAAGTTTTTGGAATTATCTACGCCGACTCTCCCATTGCTGAAGGTCGATTTACTGAGGACCACTTGAAGGTTTTGACAACGCTGGCGTCCGTCGCGGCGATTCGCGTGGAAAACACTCGGCTGGTTGAAGCGCGACTCGAGCGTGAACGTTTTGAACGAGAGTTGGCCCTCGCCAGTGAGATTCAACAACGCTTTCAGCCTACGGCACCGCCGCATGTCCCGGGTTATGAGCTGCAGGGAATAAGTTTCCCGTGTTATGAAATCGGCGGCGATTACTACGATTTTATCCAGCGCGAAGATGGCCGGCTCGTAATCGCGCTGGGAGACGTGTCGGGCAAGGGAACTGCTGCTGCATTGTTGATGTCGTCGCTGCATGCGGCCGTTCACGCTCAATCCGGTGTGCATAATTCGCTGGTGGCGACCATTTCAGCAGTAAATCGATACCTTGCGGACAACATACCAGCCAACCGGTTCGTAACACTCTTTTTTGCCGAGCTCGAACCGAAGTCGGGCCTCCTTTTATTTTTGAATGCCGGACACAATCCGCCGCTGATTGTTCACGCAGCCGGAACAGTTGAGCAACTCGCATCGGGTGGATTACCACTCGGGATAAAGCCTGACGCCGATTATCGCGAAGGCCGGACACAGTTACATCCGGGCGACGTCCTGGTGATCTATTCTGACGGAGTTACTGAGGCTGTTAGTCCTACCGGTGAAGAGTTCGGTCCAACGCGACTCTATGAAGTTGTATCGCGCAACGTCGAGGCTTCAGCCGCCGGTATTCGCGATCGAATCGAATCTTCGTTGACGAAATTTTCGCAAGGTACCAGTGCTGCTGACGACATAACCCTGGTAATCGTCAAGCGTCAGGCTGAAGCGAAGCATGCAAGTGCGGCAGACTAGGCTATTAATCATTTACGCCGAAATCGACGAACATATATTCCCGTCGACCTCTTCAAACCCAAAGATCAACGCATCGCGGTCGCAGAAAGACATCGTAGTGATCCTTGTTGTTAGGGTCGCGCACGGGATTTTGCGTATCCAAAAGTGTTTTATTTGAACGGCTGAATACCCGGTTGTAGTACTTGATGAATCCTGCCGTGCCCTGATTTTTGCCGGCGTAGTAAAACGGCAACTTCGTTATATCGGCGATTGCCTCTTTGTCGTTCTTCGCCAGCGCTGCCTTGAACGATGTCCAGCAGGCGGTAAATTCAGGATCCTTTCGTTGTAGAATGAATACTTCGGTAAGAAAGACAGCGAGACCAGGATTAAAAATAGCAGCTGCTTCATAATTTCATTCGTCGTTGGGTTTTCCCTGCAACAAGGCGTCAGCCTTGAGTGTTTGCGGCCCGTTCTCGTTGCAAATCGCAAAAGAAGACCCTTCATACATTGTAACGCCGGCATATTCACCTTTGGCGTTTAGAATGTAGAAGTTGATTCCAAAGTTTGGCAGACCTCGACTGTTCAGCAACCGCTTTTCCACCGTGTTGTTCTTGATACGCCTCAATACTTCCATACCAGCGTCTTTGGGGTGAGCGCCTCGTCGCATCTCTTCTATGATGACGAATGAGCAGAGATTGTAGAGGTTGGCTTCACCACGTCCCGTCGATCCTGCAGCTCCGACGGCACCGTCAACATACAGACCTGCGCCCAAAATCGGAGAGTCGCCGAGGCGACCGGGAATTTTCCATGCCAGGCCACTTGTTGTCGTCACGCCGCAAATTTCGCCCTTTGAGTTGATACCGTCACAGTTGATCGTCCCGTAGAAATGATCGCGATCAATCAATCCCTCTTCCACCATCTTGAGGCCTTCGCGGAACCAAACTTCGGCCCTTTCTTTGGGATTCAGGTAATGTGAAGGGTCGGTTCGGCGTTTCCATTCGACCCAGATTTCGCGGGAGTGCGCCGTATTAAGATCATCCTCGATTTTGAAACCCATATTGCGAGCGAAATCCTGAGCCCCCTTGCCGACGATGAGGTGGTGATCGGTATTTTCCATCACGGCTTTTGCTACGAGGGAAGGCGTGCGAACGCCTTCGAGCGCACCTACAGCACCTGCACGCTTCTTTGGGCCATGCATGCACGAAGAATCGAGTTGAACAATGCCTTCGGCATTCGGTAGTCCGCCATAACCGACACTGTCGTCGAGCGGGTCGAGTTCGACAATGTTCACTCCGGCAATTACAGCGTCGAGAACATCGGCCCCCTGGGTGATCATCGTGAAGGCTTTCTGTACTGCCGTTATGTCGCCGCCGTTTTTAAAACGATTGCCGTTAGCAGAAGAGATAACCAGCGGTTTCATAACGCTCTGTTTCCAAATCATGGGCAGGCCCTCATTTTTTGGAGTCGCGAGTGCGAGGCCGGCAACCGCGCTCGTACGCATAAACTCACGTCTTTTGATTTTTTTGCTCATACGAAGCTCCTCGGCGGCAAGAGTATAGGAATGAGAATTCGATTTCGCGCGCATTCAATCATGAGAGACTGTCTCGTTGCAAAGGAACGTCCACTCTCGTTAAAAATCCTAAAGGGCCTCCTTGATTTTCTCTGCGGTGCGCGGCCCAATCCCGTCCACCAAATCCAGTCCTCCATTGGCGACGAATGTTTTAAGGTCTTGAAGCGAAGATACTTTGAAACGAGTGTGGAGAAGCGCAGCTGTTTTTGGTCCAATGCCCGGTACCTCAAGAAGATCAAGCACGGTTGCCGGGGTTTCCTTTATCAAACGGTCCCACGCGTCGAAAGAGCCGCGTTGCAAAAGCTCAATTACTTTCCCGGCTATTGCCTTGCCGACACCAGGAAGTTCCTGAAGTCCGGCCGCGCCTTCTTTCGCTGCGATGTCAGCGAGTGAGGTGGGCCACACTTCGATAGCTTCCGCTGCATTGCGGTATGAACGAAGACGAAAAGGGTCGTCACCACGAATTTCCATCAAGGCAGCGAGTTGATGGAAACGACGAGCTATAGCTTCATTATTCATTGATCGAATGTGTTCCGCGTTTAGTCTAACGTCCGTTGAAGAGTATTATCAAAAAAAAGCAGTTCACGCATAGAAGAAAAGGAGAAGGACCAGTGAATCACACGAGGAGACGATGGCTGACAACCATGTCGCTGGCCGGAGCAGGAACTCTAATTGCAGCATGTAAACGACAGGCGAACGAAACTCCCGCCGCGCGAAATCAGGACGACAAAAGCGACGAGAGTACGGCACAAAAAGAGAAAGATGAAAACAGTGGCGGCGAAGTTACCGCGACGGAAGATCTGATGCGGGAACATGGAGTCTTGCGCCGCGCGCTGCTGGTCTTTGAGGAATCAGCCATGAAACTTCATGAAAGCGCGACCGCCGTCGATCCCGCAGCACTCGAAAAAACGGCGCAACTTTTCCGCGCCTTTGGCGAGGAGTATCACGAAAAGAAATTGGAAGAAACATACATTTTCCCAACGGTGAAGAAAGCCGCCGGTGCTGGCAGTGCTTACACGGACGTGCTTCTGGCGCAGCACGCTCGGGGTCGAGAGATTACTGATTACATCTTATCCGTGACGAGCGGAGACAAAATTCCATCCGCAAATTTATCCTCATTCATCAAGGCTCTCGAGTCGTTTGTGCGCATGTATGAACACCACGCGGCCGTGGAAGATACAATTGTGTTCCCGGCCTGGAAAGCGGTAATAGGCGACGATGAGCTGGCGGAGTTAGGAGAGCGATTTGAACAGATCGAGCAACAACAGTTCGGGGAGGATGGGTTTGAAGATGCGGTGAAGCGAATAGGCGATATTGAGGAAAGTCTCGGTCTCGCAAAACTCGAACTGTTTACAGCATCGCCGCCACCGACCGCGCCAGCCAAATAGCCGCGGCATTCGGGATACAGGTTTCCGGCGTAAAGAATACCTAAAAAGCGTTGAGTTAAAGACTTGCGTTCTCTGGTATCGACCACATTGATTCCACGGCAAAAAGCCGTGTCTACAAATAGCTGGGCCGCAGTTCGCGCTTTACTTTTTTCGCCATCGGTAAGACAATGCGCGCAAATTTCAGCCGTTCCTCATCATGCGATTACAACCTGACACACGCACTGAACGCATCGTCTGTTCACTTATCGTACTTTCGGGCTCGTGTTGTCGTATGCAGGTGTCCGTGGGCCCGAATTCATCTGTCAGCCGCTGATTGTCGGCGTGACCGTTAGCGCAATATTTCACGGATTGCGACGTCTGCGGACGTTGCTGGAAGCAAGTTTGGACGATCTCGACTTCACCAGTTCGCACCTTCGTGAGAACCATCGTCCACCCGATGAACAGCACGAGCATCATCGCAGCAATACCTAGTTTGTTTTCAGGCTAGTCTTCTCACCCAAGACCTGGCTCGATCGTACGGAGGTCCTTACAGCAGCCTGCGAGTTCCTCGAACCTTAAACCTCATAAATTTCTTAAGGAGATCCGAAAATGACACTCACAGAAATAGCAAACGAACCAGACCAGGAGAAACGAATTGCCAAACTGCGTCAAGAGCTCGAAAAACTTGGCGGCGACACAGTGACACTTCAAGCCATGCCCGCTGACATGGAAGAAGAATTTCTTCGTCACGTGCTGGAATATGAAACAGCCCAGCCGTCGAGCTTGTTGCAATTATTAACTGACGCAGGTCTGGCAATTCCCGCTCCTGCCAATCTCGACGACGAAAACCTGCAGGAGAAGCTAATGCAGATCATTCAGCGGATGGCGTCCTTGGGAGCTTACCTGCTGCACACTGACCATCTCAGCGATCGACAGCTTTACCAGGAGTTGTATGAAAATTCCCTGCGCGAAGAAGCAGTGCTGTTTCCGGAAAACCCGAGCTATGTTTTTATGCTGGATCTGACTGGCAGTGGGAGCGAGGAGGATAATCAGATTTATCTTAAGTATTATGCTGACGAAGAGCATCGCAGGAGCTGGGCAGCGGACTGGCCCGACGATCCAATGCCCAAACACGAAAACCCGCCGTTCGATCGCGACCGTCATCTACCACAATCGCCGATAAATTAACTTCTTTGGAGTGCGGAGGCGAGCGAAGCACGAGGCAGCTTGATTCCGAGATAAAAGCGCCGTCGTTGCTTCGCCTTGCCGGCACACTCCGGAACTGTTTGGTGGCGGATTACAAATCAAGATACGATCATCGTGCCCGTGCCTTGATCAGTGAAAATTTCCGAGAGTAGCGCATTCCTGTTTGTGCCGCTGATGATGTGTGCACTGTGCACACCGCGTCTTAATAATGCCGCAATGCTCTGCAATTTTGGAATCATGCCGCCCGTCGCTGCCCCCTCGTCGATGAGCCTCTGAGCTTCTGCTGATGTTAGGCGTGACAGCTTCGTCTCCGGTCCCTGCGAGCGCAGGTAAATACCGTCGACGTCACTCAGCAGTATGAGTTTTTCTGCGCTGAGTTGCACTGCGATTTCCGCGGCGATCGTATCGGCATTGATGTTGAAAACGGTGCCTTGATTATCTGCGCCCAAAGATGAGATGACGGGCAAGTAATTGTGATCGAGTAACACGGTCAGCAGCCGGGCATTAATTCGAACTACATCTCCCACGTGCCCGAAATCGATTTGCGCTCGCACTCCTGTCTCCCGATTCAAAATTTCTTTAGGAGGTCTGCGTTCCGCGTGAACGATATTTCCATCGACACCGGATAGGCCGACAGCCTCTATACCGCGGTGACGCAGTGCGGCCAAAATATCGGTGTTGATTTTTCCCGCGAATACCATCTTCGCCATTTCCAGAGTAGCGTCGTCAGTTACGCGACGACCTTCGATAATTGTCTGCTCGACACCCATTGCCGATGCCAATTCCGACAGTTGTTTGCCACCACCGTGAACGACGCAGATGCGGATGCCGACCTGGTGTAATAATGCAAGCTCTTCCGCCAGAGACATGAGATTCTCATGTCCTTCAGTGGCCTTTCCGGACAATTTCACAACGAACGTCTGGCCCTGGAAACGCTGAATGTAGGGCAGCGCCTCACGCAGGAGGTCAAGGCGAAGTTGATCGTTTATTTGTTGACGCATTTCACTCATCTGCTGAACAATCGTCGGACCGTTGACTATCCACTCAAGTGTTTCAAGATTGCCTTCTGAACATGCAACCGGTTTTCCGCCTGGTCGATCACCGACGATGTTGGCCCATCAAGCACCGCATCGGTCACGATTACGTTTCGTCGCACTGGTAAACAGTGCATGAATATAGCCTCGTTCGTCCGCGACATCCTCTGCTCATCAACAATCCAAAGCTTCCGATATTTTGATTTCGCAATTACCTCCTGCTCTGGATTGCCATAAAAGTGCTTGGCGCCCCAGCTTTTCGCATACACAACATCAACATCAGAAAACGCATCGTCTATTTCGTTTGTAATCTCCACGCTTCCACCATTCTCAATTGCGGCTGATTGGATTAACGTCATTAAAGACTCGTCGAGCTCATATCCAGGCGGATGTGCCACGATCAGCGCGTGCCCCATCTGCGCCGCCGCCAGGGCAAAACTATTTGGAACGGCCATCGGCAGCGGCTTTGGATGCCACGCCCATGTCAATAGCACTCGTTTGCGATTGGAGCCGAACCGCTCACGAATCGTCATCATGTCTGCAAGAGACTGGCAAGGATGGTGCATCGCCGATTCCAAATTGATTATTGGTTTAGTCGCATAACGCGCAAACGAATTCAACACCGGATCCTGCCGCTCTTGCGCCCAGTCTTTCACCTGCGCGAATGTTCTCACGCCAATCGCACTGCAATATCGTTCCAATACTCTAACGAACTCCTTAATATGCTCGGCATTATCGGCGTCCATTACGGCGCCTTCGCGATGTTCAAGAGTCCAGCTTGTGCTGCCGGGCTCGAGGACGACAGCGTTCCCGCCCAGTTCATAGATCCCGACTTGCATAGAGGCGCGGGTCCGCAAACTTGGGTTGAGGAATACGAGCGCTATCGATTTGCCCGCGAGCGACTTCGATCGATCGTCCCCGCGTTTGAACCGAACCGCAGAGTCGATCAGACCGTCGAGCTCGCTGCGATTCAGATCTGCCGTAGACATAAAACTGTTCATTTAAAGAGCTCTCACGAAGCGAGCGGCACTACTAGCTTAGAATCTCGCGCAAAGACGCGACGAACAGATCCATTTCGCCAGACTGCAGGCACAGTGGCGGCAATAATCTCAGGACTTTTGCATCATTGGAAGTACCTGTAATGATTTGGCGGTCCAGTAGCGCTTTGTGTATCGGTCCAGCGTTCTGTTTGAATTCGATGCCAAGCAGAAATCCGCGTCCTCGAACAGCAGCAATCTTGTTTACATCATGCAGCTCTTGCCGGAGATGCGCTTCGACATTAACTACGTTGGCAAGCATTCCATTTAGTTCAACAGCCTCAAGCGTCGCTTTAACCGCAGCCATCGCGAGCATTCCGCCTCCAAACGTTGTGCCCAGGTCATTCTCTTTGATCTTCACTGCAATGTCGTCGTTAACAAGACACGCTCCAACAGGAACACCGCTGCCAAGGGACTTTGCTAAAGTAACAATATCGGGCACGACAGAGTCGCCGGCTTCACTGCCGGCAAAGAACCAACTACCCGTGCGGCCCACACCTGTTTGGACCTCATCATAAATCAAAAGAATCCCCCGTTCCTGGCACAGCTGTCGCAACTGTTTGAAAAACCTCGGAGGAGCGGTACGTACACCCGCCATCGACTGGATCGGCTCCAGCATGATCGCGGCGACGGAATCTGGTTCTGCGACCGCCCTGACAGAATCGATGTTCCCAAACTCCGCCTCAATGTGCCCCGGCACATTTGGTTTTCCAAGTTCGCGATACCTGCCGAGAAAGCTTGCACTAATTGCATCAGCCGTGCGCCCATGGAACCCACCTGAAAACGTAACGACGTTGTCGCGGCCCGTACAGAGTCGCGCCATACGCATAGCGTTTTCATTTGCCTCAGTTCCTGAGTTACAAAAGAAGACCTTCCTTAATGCGGGCGGCGCCACAGAGGTCAGTTTTTCCGCTGCATGTGCACGAGCTTCCGAATAGACTATATTTGAATAGAACAACAAGGTGTCAGCCTGTTCGCGAATGGCGCTCACGACGTGTGGGTGGCAGTGTCCCGTGCCTGCAACAGCATGACCGCCATACAAATCGAGGTATTTTCGACCGTCAGACGCGTAAAGCCATACGCCTTCACCGCGCTCCGCGGCGATCGACATCTTTTTATAAGTCAGGAGCTCATACCGCTCCTCCGCATCAACGACCTTAGCAAGCGTTGTATATTCAGTTTCGACTTTCATCCCGCTCTGGCCCCATCAGGAACTTCCCGTTCCGGTACAGCGAGTACCGGCGTCAAATTATCGGCGTAACCGATATCGAACAACATCCCCTCCGATATCTGTCCGCGCATCTTCTTCGGCTTGAGGTTCACTACGAACAATGCCTGACGCCCCACGATCTCACGTGGATCACTGCGCTCGCTTTTTATTCCGGCGATAACGGTCAGGCGATGATTCCCAAATGAAACAGTAAGCTTTACGAGGTTAACTGAATCCGCAACATCCTCGACCTTCTGGATTGTGCCGACGCGAATATCGAGCTTCTCTACGTCGGAAATTTCCACCAAGGGTTTAACTGGAGCGACGACGAATTCCATATCAGTTCCCTTGTATCATGGGTGTGTGCCGGGCAACATCAGTCCGGCAGTCTCAGAGAAACCAAACATCAGATTCATGTTCTGAATGGCCTGGCCCGCAGCGCCTTTGACGAGATTGTCCAGCGCGGAAAAAATGACGACCTGTTTTCCTCGACTGGCAAAACCCAGGTCACAGAAGTTCGTCGTCTTCACCCAGTTAATGTCTGGCGATCCTTCCACCAATCTTACAAAGAATGAGTCGCGATAAAACCGCGAGTAGATGACACTCAGGTCTTCGTTTGTCAGTGCAGCCGTTGTTTCAACATAAGCAGACGCAAAGATACCCCGCGATACCGGCAGCGAATGGGTGATAAATACTAACTCACTGGTCCACTCACCGATGCGTGCAAGTTCCTGCTCGATTTCGGGGACGTGTTGATGCGTGAACGCTTTGTACGCATAGAAAGAATTCATTCGCTGTGGATGATGTGTGTTCGCAGCCGCTTTTGCACCCGAACCCGACGAACCCGTCTTCGCATCAACAACCACTCTGCCTGCGATCAACTGCTCTGTGACCAAAGGAGCTAGAGCGAGCAATGTAGCCGTTGCGAAGCAGCCCGGATTCGCAATCAATCGTGCGCTCCGGATTGCGGTGCGATTCATTTCTGTCAAACCGTAGACGAACCTCGCTTGCAAATCTATCGCCTTATGCTGTTGTCTGTAATGTTTTTCAAAGGCAATCGGGTCGTGAAGCCGAAAATCGCCGGACAGATCTATTACCTTTACTCCAGGCGGAAGGCGCGGAACGATTTCCATCGCCTGACCATGTGGCAACGCCAGAAAAACGCAATCGACTTCGCTCAAGGCTCGTGCATCTACTGAGGCGCGGGAGAAGACGAGACTCGTCAATCCGTTCAGATTGCGGTGAATTTCCGCCACGGGCTTACCCGCATGCTCATTAGCCGTCACTATCGAAATCTCTACCTGCGGGTGAAACAGCAACAGGCGCAGTAACTCCGATCCGCCATAACCGGAGCCACCAAAAATGCCCACGCGAAGTGGCGACTGCAAGGTTTGATCCGTTCGTTGAATTCCTGTCTGCACCTCGAGACCCTTATCCGACCGATACTAATGCTGAACCCGTCTCACAATGTTGCGCAAGACGCTCGCGAACGATTGCAAAGAGTCGTTCACCATTCCGTCGAGCATTAGCAGCAGGGACGCCAAATTCACTTTCAACAAAATCCTCGCCCATTTGCGAATCGGTAACTGACCCCGCCACCACATGTACATTAACGCCCCGTCGACGCAACAACTCTAAACCACCCCACGCTCCGACGAAATCTGCCGCACAAAACACAACTGCCGCGGTCGCTTTGCGCAACTCCGCATCATTGAAAATTGATTCAACAGAATAACCACCCAACACGCCGTCGCCGAGTTCGAGCACGATCAAATCGGGGTTGGACTCGTTGACTCTCGAGATCACGGCTTTCGCAACCGGCGCCAGATTCCCGATCCCAACTGTTGATGGCAAACCGCAGTCGAGGAAACTTGCCGTGGCGATTGCACCGTGATCGCTCATGTTCAGGGTGTCGCGCAAACAGGCCACCCCGGAAAGTTTGGCGGCGGAAACCTTCAGACCCGCTCTGGTTGCCTGCTTGATTAATTCAGTGGCGGCGTACGTCTTGCCGCTGTTCATACTGGTGCCGGCAATCAGCACGAGAGGTGCTACGTCCCCAAGGAAGGCAATCGGCTTCAGTGCCTGGTCCTGAATGTTTCTCACCTCGCCGTCCTCGTCGCAGACCAGACCAACGATGCTAACCTTAATCGCATCGCCCAAACTTGAATGGTGGCCCGTACAACAACCAACCACTCCACCCATGTTGAGTAGGTGCAATTGATCTCCTGCCGCCACAGTTGATGGGACATCACCTACAAAACCTTTCAGCGCGCGGCGTCGTCCAAGCACACCGATCAGCAGATCGCCTGGATTGATTTTCGCTAGTCGTCCCGAGGGTAGCTCAAGCATGTTGTAAGTTGCGCTATCGGTTATGGCACGTGCGAGTATTAAGTCCCCGGCACGTGCTGGCAGAGGGCCGCCAACGATGGCTACGGTCTTATTCACCAAAAGCGGTGAAGTTGCCGAGCCAATTTTGTCGGCATCAATAATTCTCACTTCATCTGCCGGTGACAAACTCATTCTGATCCCCTTTCCGTAAGCGCAGCGCATTCAACTTAATAAAGCCGTCGGCATCACGCTGGTTGTAAATGGTGTCTGCTTCGAAGGTCGCCACTCGTTCGTCGTAAAGCGACTGAGGAGAACGGCGTCCTACGACCATTACATTCCCGCGATACAGTTTAAGTCGCACATCGCCTGATACCTTTTGCTGTGTCTCAACGATAAGTCGTCGGAGCAACAGTGACTCCGGTGCAAACCAGAATCCGTAGTAAATCGATTCTGCAAACTTCACGGCTAGAGAATCACGCAGGTGCATAACTTCGCGATCGAGCGTGATCGACTCAAGAGCTCGATGCGCAGCATGCAACACGGTCACGCCGGGAGTTTCGTAGACTCCGCGTGATTTCATGCCTACAAATCGATTCTCCACGAGATCGAGTCGACCAATTCCATGCGCTCCCGCAATCTCATTCAATTGTTCCAGCAGTTCGACTGGGGCAAGTTGTTGCTGATTGAGTGCGACAGGTTCACCTTGGACGAATGAGACCACGATATATTCCGCGTCGGCTTTGGCGGTCTCCGGACTTCGGGTTAGCTGAAATATGTCGTCGGGAGGTTCGACCCAGGGATCTTCGAGAATGCCGCCTTCGTACGAAGTGTGCATCAGGTTGGCATCCATCGAGTATGGCTTCTCGGCTGTTGCGACTACTGGAATATTGTTTGACTTCGCGTAAGCCAATAAATCGCTACGCCCTTTGAATTCCCATTCCCGCCACGGAGCGATTACCTGAATGTCGGGTTGCAATGCGTAGTAGGTCAACTCGAAGCGAACCTGGTCGTTGCCTTTGCCTGTTGCGCCATGTGCCACAGCATCAGCGCCTTCGCGTCGGGCAATTTCGATCTGGCGTTTTGCTATTACCGGACGCGCGAGCGAAGTCCCCATCAAATAGACGCCTTCGTACACGGCATTCGCTTTCACCGCGGTCCAGACAAAATGACGGACAAACTCTTCACGTAGATCTTCGACGTAGATTTTGGAGGCGCCGTTTGCGAGAGCTTTTTCTTCGAGTCCCGAGAGCTCTTTCCCCTGGCCGACGTCAGCGCAGTAACACACAACCTCGCAGTGGTAATTCGCTTTCAACCAGTGAAGCATTACTGAAGTGTCGAGTCCGCCCGAATAGGCGAGGATGATCTTGCTAGTCTTGTTCATTGCTGTTCCTTCGTATTGGGACTCTTTCTGTGGCATTGGTCTTTGGCGTTTCGTCTTTGACTTCCCTGGTTCGATCAGTGATTGCAGACCGGTCGAAAAATGACCTCCAAATTCAGGGTTCAAAGACCGACCACCGGAGGCAAAGACCCGTTCTACCCAAACAACTCCCAGATCCGCTTGATGGTTGGCCCTTGTGCCTTTTGCTCGCGCACAGCCACAAAAATCGTATCTTCACCGGCTATCGTGCCGACAATGTCGGGAATCGCTGCCGCATCGATCTCAACTGCCACTGCCGAAGCGAGGCCGGGCTCAGTGCGCGCGACAACGAGACTATCTCCTGATTGCTCCAGACTCAGTAGACCGCGTGTCGCTGCACCTTCTCCTCGGGGAATAGTGTAGCGACCGCGGTGCTTCACGATCCCGAGCTCCTCAAGATCGCGCGAGACGCTCGACTGCGTTGCCGGAACACCCGCGCGCTCCAGCATTCTGCGCAAATTTTCTTGCGTTCCAATTGGCTTTGCACGAATCAAGCGCAAAATCTTCTGCTGTCGGTCTCGCTTGTTCATCGAATCGGAACCGCGCCATCTGCGTCAAAGACGGAGCCATTTCGCTCCCAAGGCCTAATTTCCATGACCACAGCATTCACCATTCAACAGTCAGGAAGGGGTCAAGCGGAGCGCGACCCCGCCCGAGCTTCAGTGGGGCTACTTCATCACTGAAGAGCACTACATCCACACCTTGTAATTTCACTATCCCCTGACTCTTCAATTTAGGTGAATCTAGTGGTTCAGGTGAGGCTCCGGGCAGCGTCGCCGTGCTAATCCTTTCACCAGCGCCTCGGTTAGCCACACTTGCGTTCTTCAAATAAATGCACCTATGTTGCATAATCACTGCATAGATGCATAAACTACAGGCAGCGTTCGACTCCAGTCAAGCTCGGGGAAAGGCATAAACTGCAATCCGTCAAAAAATCTGCAGGGCCAATCGGCACAGGGAGGCGGCGAGCGACGATGCGAATTAGCTTAAGGGGTTGACGACAACTTAGGTTTTATCAGAGAGTCACGCACGATGTCGGACACAAAGAATCTGTGGGGCGGTCGCTTTAGAGACAAGGCGGATAATGCCTTCGCGGCATTCAACAGCTCGTTTTCATTCGACCGACGTCTCTTCCAGGTAGACGTGCGCGCAAGCATCGCATATTGCAGGGCCCTGGCTGGCGCCGGGGTAATCACAGCCGCAGAGGCTGAACAAATCACAACGGGACTCGACACTGTTCTTCAGGAATCGCAGGATCGTCAGTATTTCGATGACGTTGTCGCTGAAGACATTCACTCTTTTGTCGAGGCCCGCTTGATCGAATTAATAGGCGAACCGGCTCGTAAACTTCATACCGGTCGCAGCCGGAACGATCAGGTTGCCACTGATCTCCGACTGTGGGTCCGCGATGCTATCCAACTTCTCCAGGGAAGCGTTACTGAAGCCCAGCGCGCCCTCCTGGATTTCGCAGAAGCGAATCGCAATCTTGTTATCCCTGGTTATACCCACCTGCAGCGCGCACAACCGGTGCTGTTGGCTCACTGGTGTCTGGCCTATTTTGAGATGTTGGTGCGCGATGTTGAACGATTTAAGGACTTGGGAAAACGTGTGGACGTTTTGCCGTTGGGTTCTGCTGCGCTTGCCGGCACGTCGTTCCCGGTCGATAGGGAACAACTGGCGCGCACGTTAGGGTTTGCGGCCGTTTCACGGAATAGCATGGATGCTGTCAGCGACCGCGATTTTTGTCTGGAATTCCTTTCTGCCTGTTCAATTGTCATGATCCACCTTTCGCGTCTCGCCGAAGACATTATTCTTTATGCAAGTGCGGAGTTTGGTTTCTTTGAACTAAGCGATGCGGTCGCGACTGGTTCGAGTTTGATGCCGCAAAAGAAGAACCCGGATTCAATGGAGCTGGTGCGCGGCAAAGCGGGTCGCGTTTTTGGAAACGAGCAGGCGTTGTTAACAACCCTTAAAGGTTTGGCGCTGACTTACAACAAAGACTTGCAGGAGGATAAGGAAGCGGTTTTTGACTCATTCGACACCGTCAATGCGTGCCTGCAAATAACAGCAACTGTGCTCCGGAATGTCGGGGTAAACGAGCAGCGCGCCAAACTTTCAGTCACTTCTGGTTTCATGAATGCCACGGAATTGGCTGACTACCTGGTACGAAAAGGAATGCCGTTCAGAGATGCGCACGACGTTGCAGGTAAGATTGTATTACTTGCGATCCAACAGAACGTTGAGATCGAGCGATTAACGCTTGAAGATATGAAAACCGTTTCATCGCTGATTTCTTCGGATATTTTTGAGGTGTTGACGCTAGAACGTACCTTGGAATCCAAAGGCACGGCGGGTGGAACTAGTAGGGAATGCGTTGCGAATGAGCTTCAGCAAGCACACTTGAGGATAAACGAGTAGCGGCCTCAAGATAGCGGTGGTTACCGAAGAATCACTTCATGTGGGACTTTTGGTGGGGTTCGACGCTGCGACGAAACATCAGACAGATCCGACATTACGGACTCGTTGGTGATTTCGCAGGACCTTTGCTCAGCGGCGCTGGCGATATTTCTGGCTGCACTGTTTCCTGGTAGATAAACCGACCATTTTCGAGTTTTAACACCACCGCCGGTTTCACCGCGTTGCGTTCACCGTCCATACTAATCAGCCCTGTAACTCCCTGGAAGTTCTTCGTCTGGGCCAACTCCTCACGTATCTTGTCGCCCGCTGTTGAGTTTGCCTGCTCAATTGCATTTGCGAGCACGCGCATAGCGTCGTACGCGAGTGCTGCGTGCGCGTCGGGTGTCAGGTTGCCGTACCGCTGTTTGTATTCTCGAACGAAAGACTGAATTGCTGGAGAAGGGTCCTCGGCGGAATAGTGCGTTGAGATGTATGAATCGTTTAATGCTTCTCCCCCAAGTTGCCATAGTTCTGGAGCGTCCCATCCATCGCCGCCCAACAACGGTTGGTGCAAACCAAACTGCCGTGCCTGCCTGGCGATGAGCGCGACATCGCCGTAGTAACCCGGAATGTAAATCACGTCAGCTGTTGCCGCCTGGATCGAGCTGAGCTGTCCTTTGAAGTCGGCGTCGCCCTGCGTATACGACTGTTTCGTAACAATCTGACCGCCCAGTTTCGCGAAACTCAACTCGAAATAATCGGTCAACCCACGACCGTACGGCGCATTGAAGTCGTAAAGTATTGCCGCCTTCTTTGCGTTCAGAGTGTTCACGGCAAATCTGGCCATGACTTCCCCCTGGAAGGCATCTACAAAGCACGCACGAAAGATATAATTGCCCACTTGCGTGACGGCAGGATCGGTTGACGACGGTGAAATGAAGGGCACTCCCGTTGACTGCGCCTTTGGTGCTGCCGCGCGACTGTTGCCTGACGTGCCGCCCGCAATGATGGCTACAACTTTGTCTTGCTCGATCAGTTTACCGGCGAGGTTTGCGGCTTGTTCGGGACTGCCGCGATCGTCGTCGATGACAACATCAAGTCTGCGTCCATTAATTCCGCCTGCTTGATTGATTTGATCAGCGGCCATCAAGATTCCGTTTTTGGCTGATTCTCCGAAATTGAATGTTCGGCCTGAGAGATCCCCAAAAAAACCAATCTTGATCGTGCTGCGGTCCCGCGTTAGTTCGCTACCTCCTCCACGGCATCCAATTGCACCAAAAATCGAAAGGGCCAGTAGGATCAGCAGGGCCGTCAGGCGACGAAGCTTTTGTGTTTTAGATGGTGAGGTGCCGGCGGCTGGCAACAAACTGCCTTTGCTTGGCTCAACACAAGTAGGAGGGGCTGAACTCGTAAGCTCAGCCCCCGTTGCTTTGACTCTCATTGGAGTACGCTGCGCTAGCGTCGCACTGTTGGATCTATCGGCGCCGCCGCGCTGCTTGGTGATGCATCGGGATCAGCGACAGCCTGTCCCGTCAGGCCGTGCGTTGATAGCTCGTGCGGTAGATTACGCTGCTGGGCCATTACGCTGTGTCGACGGCCATACAAAAAGTAAATTGCCAGACCAATTAACAACCAAATTATTAATCGGTACCAGTTTTCAGCAGGTAACGAAAACATCAGCAACAAGCAGGTCGCAATTCCGAGGATCGGAACCAACGGCACGAATGGTGCGCGGAACGGCCGATTTGCGTTCGGGTTCGTTTTCCGCATCACCAACACTGCTCCGCAAACAATGACAAAAGCGAAGAGTGTTCCAATGCTTGTCATCTCCGCCAGAATACTAAGGGGAATGAAACCCGCCATCACCGCGACAAAGAGGCCGGTAAGGATTGTTGACTTCCATGGAGTGCGAAACTTCGGATGTATGTCGCCGAAGAAACCTCTCGGTACCAGGCCATCCCGAGCCATTGCCAGCATTACGCGTGGTTGGCTCAACATCATTACGAGAAGCACTGAAGTTATTCCCGTCATTGCACCGGCCGCAACCAAATACTGCATCCAGGTCCAACCCGCGCGCCGAAACGCGTCCACCACAGGAGCGTCAATATTGATGTCTTTATACGGCACCATGCCGGTCAACACGGCCGATACAGCGATGTATAAGATCGTGCAAATTATGAGCGAGGCGATGATTCCGGTGGGCACGTCCTTCGCGGGATTTTTCGCTTCCTCAGAGTGGACCGAAACTGAGTCAAAGCCGATGTAAGCGAAGAAGATGATTGCGGCTCCGGCAAACATTCCCAAAGGCTCGCCACCTCTTGCAGTCTCGCCAAAAAGCGTATGGCCGAAGAAGCTGACACCGGTATAGCCGTATGGCGCAAACGGGTGCCAATTTGCAGGATTAATCAAAAATACGCCGATGCCAATAACCATCAACACGATCACCAATTTAATCGCCACCATTACGGCATTGAATGTAGCACTTTCTTTGATTCCCTTGACCAGAACTATCGTCAGAATGAAAGTGATCAGCACCGCCGGTAGATCGAAGTACGATTCGGTAGTTACGAACCCGGTATGTGGACAGCCAGCGCCGAGATTCACGCAGTAGTTGAAGGGTGCAGTGTGAAGCGCCGCAGGTATCTTCGCCGGAATAAACGAAAGCCCTTCGTGGAAAACAGGAATGAATTCCTGAAAGTGTGCTGACCAGCCATGCGCCACGGTCGCAGATCCGACGGCATATTCAAGTACGAGATCCCAGCCGATGATCCAGGCAAAGAGTTCGCCGAGAGTGGCATAGGCGTACGTGTATGCCGATCCAGCTACGGGAACCATCGAAGCAAACTCAGCATAGCAGAGCGCCGCAAAGACGCATGCAAGTCCGGCAAGGACAAACGACAGCATCAATGCCGGTCCGGTGCGGTCATGGGCTGCAACTCCAGTGAGAATAAAGATGCCGGTGCCGATGATAGCTCCTACTCCGAGTGCGGTTAGTTGTGTGGGCCCAAGAATTCGCCGCAAACGATTTTCACCCTGCATCTCCTCAAGCAGCAGGCTCAGTGGTTTGGTCGCGAATAAGTTGCTAGCCATTCATTTCCCTCTCAATCAGAGTTTTAATATTCCCCGCGAGCTTCCGCCAATGCTTCCGGGATTGATGCTTGTTCGGGCATTGGCACTCCGACCTTGCGCCAAATGAAGTACACCGGAATTCCCGTGAGTACGATAATCAATCCCGGCCAGGTCGTCGCAGTCTGATAAATGAAAAGTATTACTAAAATAACTGTGGCACCGACAATATAAAGCGCCGGAATAATCGGATAGCCAAACGCTTTGTACGGACGCTCCGCGTTCGGTCTAGTCTGACGCAGTCGGAAAATGCCCGCAATAGTCAGTATGTAAAAAATGAGAGCAGCGGAAATAACGTAGTCGAGCAGATTGCCGTAAAGGTTCCCGTAACCCGTGACGTTGCCGGCGGCATCGTGCCTGATAGTGCGTGGAAGGATGAGCACTGCGGCCCAAATACCTTGCACAATCAAGCCCCAGAGTGGAACGTGTTTGTTGTTCAATCGTCCCACGGCCTTAAAGAACAAGCCATCCCGAGCCATGGCGTAATAGGCTCGAGCTCCGGCTAGAATCAGTCCGTTGTTACAGCCGAAGGTCGAGATCATTATCCCGACAGCCATGATTAGTGCGCCACGTCCGGAGAAGATCGCATTCATCGTGTCCGTAGCCACGCGATCAGCGCCCTGAATTTTTTCAAAGGGCAGGGTTACGAGATATGCGACATTCGCCAGCAGGTAGAGTGTAATAACGATGCCGGTACCAAACGCAAGAGACAGCGGGATGTTTCTTCGCGGGTCCTTTACTTCGCCCGCGGTGAACGTGATGTTGTTCCAGGCATCGGCAGAAAAAAGGGAGCCTGTCTGGGCAACGCAAATTCCAACGAACAGACCGAAAGAGGCGGCTGCAGTTAACCCTCCGCCAAAATCATCGAGTGTTCCGCGGACACTCCAAAGATTTCCGAAGTTTGCGTGAACTACATCAGCACGCCAGCCGACGAGCAGGCCTAGAACGATCAGTGCCAGTAAAGCCGCAATCTTTGTAATGGTGAATGTGTTCTGGACCAGCTTCCCCAAGCGGAGTCCGCGCGTGTTCATAAAGGTGAGAAGAACAATCAACAGCAGGCCCACAATTTGAGCTGTGGAAACGGAGATGGCGTAGTTCGTTGTTATCGCACGCGGAGCGATGACGTATTTGTCTTCGCCGATAGCAGGGACCAGCACGCCGAGATAACGAGCGAAGCCGACCGCGACAGCTGCAATTGTACCCGTTTGAATGACTAGAAAGAGCGTCCAGCCATAGAGAAATCCCCACAACGGGGAAAACGCCTCGCGCAAGTAAACATACTGCCCCCCAGCTTTGGGCATCATCGCCGCGAGTTCTCCATACGAAAGCGCCGCCATCACGGTGAGCAAGCCGGTAACAATCCACACGACCAGCAACCATCCCGGTGAGCCAACTTGCTTGGAGATACCGCCTGACACAATAAAAATGCCGGACCCGATCATGGATCCGGCAACGATCATCGTTGAGTCAAGTAGCCCAAGCCCACGTATGAAGCCGGTCTGCGTTAGTTGTTGGCCTGGCGCCGCATCGGCCATAGTTTTCTCGAGTTCCTGGCAGTAGAAATCGCAATCTGATTGATGTCTAAATGCGCGTGAACTAACGTACAACAGCCGCCACGTTAGGGAGCGTGTCAAAACCGTGCGCCGTGCGGGTTTCGCGCATTATACTGAATTCACCCGATCTGTCCAGAAAATCGAGAGATCCACCCGACCTTCGCAGAGAATGGAAACATTTCTATGACCCATCCCGAAATCACCGGCACTATGGCCCCACCTACGGGCGACATGAACTCCGCAGACTTCCGTCGCTTTGGTCACCAGATAATCGACTGGATCGCCGACTATCTTGAACACATTGACGAACTACCAGTGCTTTCGCAAATAAAACCGGGAGATCTTAAGGCACAACTTCCAACAGCGCCGCCCGGGGTTGGCGAACCCATCGAGAACATTCTCGCGGACGTCGACCGGTTGATTGTTCCGGCGCTAACGCACTGGAGCCATCCATCGTTCTTTGCCTATTTCGCCACGTCCACTTCGGCGGCAGGCATCTTTGGCGAATTGCTTGCGGCTGCTTTTGATAATAAATCAATGTTGTGGCGCACTTCGCCTGCCTCGACCGAGTTAGAGGAAATAACGCTTGATTGGTTAAGACAGATGATGGGGCTTGACCGCGGCATGACCGGAATCATTTATGACACTGCTTCCGTTTCGAGCATGCACGCAATCGCGGCCGCTCGCGAAGCTGTTGAAAAGCGCATTCGAGAAGAAGGAATGAGTGGCCGGCCGGATCTTCCGTTGCTGCGAGTTTACATCTCCGAACAATCGCATTCTTCAATAGAAAAGGGTGTTATCACTCTCGGCCTTGGTCAGCGCGCTATCACAAAAATTCCAACGGATAAGGATTTCCGCATGAATGCGCAAGCGTTGGCCTCGGCGATTCACCAGGACAAGCGAAACGGAGTTGTGCCAATGTGCGTGGTTGCCACAGTTGGGACCACGTCGACATCGAGTATTGATCCGGTGGAGCAGATTGTTTCGATTTGCGAGCGGTACAAACTGTGGCTGCACGTAGATGCGGCTTATGCGGGCTCAGCAGCAGTTGTTCCTGAATTGCGTCACATCCTTGCCGGGTGTGAACGCGCTGATTCTTTGGTCGTGAATCCGCACAAATGGTTGTTTACTCCATTCGATTTGTCGGTTCTGTATTGCCGTCATATGGATCTCTTGCAACGAGCGTTCTCGCTCGTGCCCGAATATCTACGTACGCCCGAGCAGGAGAAGGTGCGCAACGGTTCCGATTACGGTATCCAACTCGGCCGCCGTTTTCGCGCATTGAAGCTATGGATGGTAATTCGTTACTTCGGTCATGCAGGACTGGCAGCCCGCATCCGCGAGCATTGTCGATTGGCGCAACTGTTCGCCTCCTGGGTCAATGAGTCAGATGAGTGGGAACTGATGGCGCCTGTACCGCTCGCCTTGGTTTGTTTCCGCGCGTGCAGTACTTCAGCCGAGCGGTCGGATGATTTGAATGAGGCGATAATGCACGGCGTAAACGCGACTGGTAAGGCGTTACTTTCGCACACCCGACTGAACGATAAACTTACTCTAAGACTCTCGATCGGAAATATCAGGACAGGCGAGCGAGAAGTGAAACAAGTGTGGGAATTACTGAACCAACAACTGCAGGGGGCGGACATAAACCTCCGCCTTAATTGATATCACTGTAAATCCAATGAAAATTTATGATTAGGTCCACATCTGCATTCGTTTGCATTGCCCTCGCGCTGCTTTTCAACTACGCAGCCGCCCTGGCCCAACCACCGCGAGCAATGACACCTGCGGACATTCTTCGGGTCGCAAGTGTGGGTGATGCGCAAGTCTCGCCAAACGGTGCATGGGTGGTCTACTCCCTTTCCACGGTCGACAGTGATCAGAACGTCAACACACTCTGGCTAGCGCACCTTTCCGAAGACGTTACCTTTGTTGCACCCACACAACAGCCACCAACCAGTCGTGGGGTTACGCCACTACCAGACTGGCCGGAGATTCGCTCTAACGCGGTGGCGCTGCTGCCAAGCGGCTGGAACGTGAGAGATCCGCGGTGGTCGCCGGATGGCAATACCATCGCATTTGTTGGTAGCCATGAAGACGTGGACGGACTTTGGACCATTAACGTGACCAGACGCGAGCCTCGGTTCATTGCTGCGGTGCATTCGACGAATTTTTTTATTACCTATGCCGGGGAACCATTCTCATGGAGCCCGGACTCGCACCGCATTGCCTACATTTCCGCAACTGCAGACTCTTCGGAATCCAAGCAGGCTGATCCAAGGGTCATCGATCGTATCCAATACAAATCCCGCACAAGCCTGGCTGACAATCGCCGAACGCACGTATGGATCGTTGACATCGATCATCCAGAGCCGCGACAACTAACCGAAGGCTTCTATGACCATGCCCTCAACTTCAGTCCACGCGGCGATGAAGTTGTGTTTTTGTCGAACCATGAACCGGATCCCGACGCAAACAATAACTCCGATATCTTTGCGGTCGACATGAACGGTCAAGTTCGTCAGTTAACTGAAACCAAAGGCTGCGAGTACGAACCCGTCTGGTCCCCAGATGGAAAGTGGATCGCATACACAGCCACCAAACGTGATGTCACAACAATCGACAGCATCGCCGAAGACACTCACATCTGGGTGATTCCTGCCGCGGGTGGCGGCGGAAGAGAACTAACTGAACAACAGGATCGGCGCGCGCGAAGCCCGCGCTGGTCTCCGGATAGTCGCTCAATTTTCTTTCTTGCCGGCGACCGCGGTTATTCAACAATATTTCGCGTGGGTATCGACGGTGGAAAAGTAAGCAGGTTCTCCCTTGCCGTCATCGACGGTGAACTGGGTGGCATTTTCGATGTCGATGAGTCACGATTTCGCCCTGACTCGAATGCTCCCGTCGTAGTTCCGTCGTCGTTCCAAATCTCCGGCTTCACTGTTGGGCTCAGACAACGTTCCTTCAGTCGCAGCGATGGTGGTGATTTTAATTTTCCGCTCGCATTCACGATGACGACCAGTTTGCGGCCTGCCGAAGTTTGGGCTGGACGTGGTAGTGGCATGCCATTTCGCCGTTTGAGTAATCACAACGATTCATTCGTCAGAGCCACGCGGTTGGTGAATGCAGAAGAGTTGACGTTCAAGAGTTTTGATGGAACGTCGGTCCAGGGTTGGTTAATCAAGCCGGCTGGATTCAGGAGCGATCGGCGATATCCGCTCATCCTGAGTATTCATGGCGGACCACACGGGATGTTTGGTTGGGGCTTCAATCCAACATTTCAAGTTTATGCGGCACGAGGATACGCAGTGTTGTATCTCAATCCGCGCGGTTCGAGTGGTTACGGTCAGAACTTCTCCGATGGCACGATTACAGAATGGGGTGGCGGAGACTATCGCGATTTGATGTTGGGAGTCGACGAAGCATTGCGACGTTATACCTGGATTGATGGTGATCATATGGTGGTGACGGGAGGAAGCTACGGCGGCTTTATGACGAATTGGGCTATCACTCAAACAAACAGGTTCAAGGCAGCAGTCGCGGTTGCCAGCGTGAGCAACTTAATTAGCTTTTATTCGACCTCGCTGTATCAGGATTTGATCCACGCGGAGTTCAGTGGTTTTCCGTGGGACAACTACGAACTACTGTGGCAGTGGTCGCCCTTGAGATTCGTGCGACAAGTACAAACGCCTACTCTATTCATACACGGCGAATTGGATAACGACGTACCTATAACGCAAGCGGAAGAGATGTACATGGCGTTGAAGCGACGTAACGTAGATTCAGTCTTCGTCCGATATCCGCGGGAGGGCCATGGCCTGCGCGAGCCGCGTCACCGCGTCGATGCACTTGAAAAAACAATCGCATGGTTCGACAAATACGTTCGATAGGACAGTCGATCCAGGTTTGGGATCGCAACACACGACAGCTGAAGGCCGACATTCAGTCACTCACATTTTTGTAGCAGATGTCTCAAAAGAATCTCATACCGCCAAAGCGCTCACATTCTTCGTAAGATTTACCAGTAACATCCATATGCAGGTGAAAGGAGTACGAGTGGCGAAGTCGGGATTTCATATCAGACCTACGGCGCCGGCATTCATGTTTGCAACCGGCATCGAAAATAGTGCACCCACGATTGGGCAAGGGACGACGCGTGTTGATGAGATGGAAAAGTGCGGCCATTACAAACATTGGCGCACAGATTTCGAACTCGTCTCCGATCTTCAAATAAAATTCTTGCGATATGGTATTCCGCTCCACCGTGTCTTTTTGGGTGTCGATCGGTACGACTGGGAATTTTGCGATGAGACCTTCGCGCAACTTAGAGAGATGGACATAGTTCCCATCGCGGACCTTTGCCACTTCGGCGTTCCTGACTGGATTGGCAACTTTCAAAATCCAGACTTCCCTGAACTCTTCTCGAAATATGCTCGGGCATTTGCAATGCGATATCCATGGGTGCAGCTCTACACGCCGATAAATGAAATGTACATCTGCGCGAATTTCTCGGCTCGATTTGGTTGGTGGAACGAGCAACTGACAAGTGACCGCGCTTTTGTCACGGCACTTAAGCACATTGTGAAAGCGAATGTGCTCGCGATGCATGCCATCCTTGCAGTCCGTTCAGACGCTATCTTCATTCAAAGCGAGTCGACAGAGTATTTTCATGCAGAAACTCCGAAAGCAATCGAGCCTGCGGAGGTCATGAATGCCGAACGGTTCTTATCATTGGATCTGAATTACGGCCGCAGGATCGATTCCGAGATGTATGAGTACGTCATGGACAACGGTATGACGTTCGATGAGTATCACTTTTTTCTCGATAACAATCTGAAGCATCAATGCATCATGGGTAACGACTACTACATTACCAATGAGCATCGCGTGACCTCAGACGGCAAAACGTCTCCTTCGGGTGAGGTATTCGGTTACGACGAGATTACATGGCAGTATTACGATCGCTATCGATTGCCGGTAATGCACACTGAAACAAATCTTGAACAAGGACCCTCCGGGAACGAAGCGGTGAACTGGTTGTGGAAAGAGTGGGCCAATGTGCTGCGCGTGCGAAACGATGGGATCCCCGTCGTCGGCTTCACCTGGTATTCGCTAACGGACCAGGTCGATTGGGACACAGCCTTGCGAGAGCAGAATAGTCGGGTCAACCCATTGGGTCTGTACGATCTGGATCGAAAAATTCGACCTGTAGGCGAGGCTTATAAGACATTAATCACAAATTGGCAGGAAGTATTGCCGACTATGAGCGTGTGTTTGCGAGTGCCGGTGATGATGCCCAGTGAACACGATGAGGAGTGGTCGGGCCGTTGGCGCGAATCGGTGGGTGGGGACGCGGAACAGCAACCAACGGCGCCGGCGAATACCGCCGGTACACAAGAAAGCAGAAGCTAATGAGATTTGAAGAGCGAGTCGCAATAGTAACTGGCGCTGCAAGCGGCATCGGACTGGCAACCGCAAAACGGTTCGCATCTGAAGGTGCGCATGTTGTTCTTATCGATCTCGACCGACAAAAATTACAGGACGTTATGAAGGAGTTTCCGCAGGGAACACCCAAACCTGTGATACGCCTCTGTGATGTCAGCAATGAAGACCTGGTGGCAAGCACCATCGACAGCGTCTTGGACGAATTCAAGCGGTTCGATATTGTTGTTAACAACGCCGGCGTAATGACATTTAAACCGATTGTGGAACTAACCGGCGATGATTGGCGAAAAATTCTGTCGGTCGATCTGCTTGGCGCTTTCTACTTCATCAAACAGGGTTTTCTCAAAATGGACCGCGGCGGAGCAATCGTAAATGTCTCCAGCGTACATGCGGTGGAGACTGAACCGCTGGCGTCACCATATGCGGCGGCGAAGACTGCATTGCTTTCATTGACGCGATCAGCGTCACTGGAGGGCGCATCCAAAGGTATTCGCGTTAACGCGGTACTTCCTGGCGCAGTTGATACTCCGATGCTTTGGAACAATCCAAACGTGAAAACTGGCGCGGAATCGATTGATTCCTTGAGAGTTGGTAAGCCCGAAGAGATTGCTTCGGCAATTGCTTTTCTTGCTTCCGACGATGCTCAGTTTGTCCAGGGGGCTTCTTTGCTTGTTGATGGTGGCCGAATTGATCGGTTGTAAATGAAAACGGGAAGGAACGTTTATGTGCCTTCCCGCCAGCTTCACACAGTCGAACTACCGTTCGTTAATATCCGGAAAATCCGTCGTTGTAACCATGCTCAAAAGCCTCACGGAAGTACCTGCGATAAAGCTCGCGATCTCCTAAACGCGAACTGTAATCCTTTGTGGCTTTCTGAAACAAGCCCCAGTTTTGCGGCTCAAACTGGCGACCTCGTCGGCGGTCTTCGCGTCCAGCCTTTGTACCTTCGTTGAAGCCGGCGTTCAAAGCCGTCTGCCGCAATTCAGGCGAACCGCCAAGGTTTGAATACCCATCATTGCTTCGTCGACGACCGTACCGGTCGTAATCGCGGTCGCGACGTTGATCCCTGTTCCGATCGCGATCTCGGCGATAGTACGGATCCGTTTGATATTGTGCTTGAGCTGTAAGGTTGGCAGTTAGCCCGATGCCAACCAGTAACGATATAACAAACACGGCCGCACCAATTCTGCTTCGTAGATAGTGTGATTTCATTTCCCGCCTCCTTTTTCCTGCCGATAATTCGGCAAGATGCATGCCGCTTTCAGAATGCGGACCCTTCTGGCCGTTCTGACCGAGATCGATGCATCATGCGCACGAAAAAAGTGTCGGCATATACGACAATGGGATGAACGCGATAGAAACCAGGTTTGGCTGATCAGTGCAGGATCTAAACGGACCATGTCTACAGACACTGAAATCAAAACATATGAACGTGCCGATACTGGAACGTTCCTTCATTTTCTGAAACTTGAGTATCCAAGCGAACCGTAAAAAGTGATCGCGCCATTTAAGAATGGCATTACCGGAATCCGTGATACGCGACGGCAAAGTTCCTCTTGGCTCGTCAAAAAAATGGTCGTGTGCAACAAAGTCCATCGAGCACTTTGGATTATAGATTTCATCGTCGCACCTGAATTGAGAGGACAAAGGTCAGGAAAACGACTTCTTAGATCTGCCCTCGATTATTCGACCACTATGCTAATTTTGGGTTACAACGATCAGTCAGACCAGTACTGCGG
>JBHEMC010000057.1:0-271 GCA_046262775.1 Pyrinomonadaceae bacterium
CTACATATGTGATAAACGACTGGTAGCGATTTTGCCCGAGCTAATCAAGAAACTCGAGCAGTTGGCGAACTACAACTACCAATCGTCACCAAAGAAAAAGCTCCTACAGATTAGCGCTTCCAGTATCGATCGCTTACTTAAAGCCGACCGCCGCAAGCACCAATTGCGAGCTCGTTCGCACACCAAGCCTGGCACATTACTCAAGTATCAGATTCCCATTCGCACTTACGCAGAGTGGGATGAAGATCAGCCCGGCTTTGCCGAGATCGAT
>JBHEMC010000057.1:281-27549 GCA_046262775.1 Pyrinomonadaceae bacterium
ATTGGGGGACTTCTCTCAAACCCTGGATTTAAATGATGTTTGCACTGGCTGGACCGAGATTGAGGCGGTGCCCAATAAAGTTCAGGTCTCGGTCTTTGAAGCGATTCAGCCAATCCGCAAACGACTCCCTTTTCCGCTGCTGGGTCTGGACTCCGATAATGGTTCAGAGTTCGTGAACAATGAACTACTACGCTATTCTCAGCAAGAGCGCATAACCTTCACCCGCGCTCGTCCTTATCTCAACAATGACAATTGTTATGTGGAACAGAAGAACTATTCAGTGGTGCGGCAGACAGTTGGTTATCAGCGCTTTGATACTACTGCTGAGCTAATGTGTTTGAAGCAACTGTATCTAACGCTGCGCCTGTACACCAACTTCTTTCAACCAACTATGAACTCAAAACAAAAAAGAGCGCTGCGGCAGTCGAGTCATGAAAAGCTACGAACCACCGCAAACGCCATCTCAACGGGTGCTCGCCAGTCCCACGGTCGATGCCGCCCACAAACAAGAGCTGAGGCGGCAATACAAACAGCTCAATCCGGCCGCCTTGAAAGGAGAGGTCGACAAATTACGTAAATACCTCTTCGTGCTAGCGACCCGCAAGAAGGCGCCGATCCAGCTCAAATCCACCCGCTACAAGCAAAAGCCATTAACCATCAGACCCGAACTTACCCAATGAAAACCGAGCCAATTCGAGTAGATTCTTAGATGAGGCAACGAATCAGCTTTCGAGTGAATTTTTGCGTGAAGCAACAGGCTTTAGCTTGGCCAGTGCTTTTGTCGAATTAGTCACAAAAAATCGTTGACTCATTCGATTCGGGGTGTATAATTCGGGCCGTTGAGGGTGGGGCTGGCGCCCAAAAGTCAGCTAGTCGAAAGACGACCCATCCAATTCAAAATTGATAGTGCCCGCCAGTGCCAGTTCGGCCGCCGATCGCGCCCCCCGCAGTCGCTACCTTCGAGCTGGCACAGCCATTTCACCCTAAACTAATTTCGCGCGCGCATTTAATTTACTCGACTCTTGCTCCGCCTCCGCAAGTACCACCTTCTCGTCCATCGTTAACAGCTCCCGATCGCGCATCACAACGTTTCCATCGATGATCACGGTTCTCACGTCAGACGGCTGAGACGAATAGACGAGTGTCGGCACGAGATCACGTCGAGGCGTGCTGTGCGTTTTTCCGAGCGAAATGACTGCCAAGTCCGCTCGTTTGCCCGGCTCTATGCTGCCGACTTCCAGTCCAAGCCCCATGGCCCGAGCTCCGTCGATGGTCGCCATTCGCAGCACCCGGTTTGCCGTAACCGCTTCTGGTCCATGTAGACCCTTTTGCAAAAGCGCCGCTGTTCGCATTTCAGTGAAGATGTCGAGGCGGTTATTACAGGCGGCACCATCGGCGCCAAGCGAAACTGAAATCCCTTGCTCCAACATACGAGTGATCGGAGCGATTCCTGAACCAAGTTTCAAATTCGAGCTTGGACAGTGCGCAACATTCGTGCGACTGTGGGAAAGGATCTCGAGCTCGCTGTCAGACAGATGGACGCAATGGGCCAGTGCCACGTGAGAACCAGTCAACCCAACTTTTTCAAGATAAGCGACATTCCTCAAACCTGTTTCCTGTTCCACAAGCGCACACTCCGTAACGTTTTCGGAAGCATGAGTGTGGACCATAACACCACGCTCTCTGGCGATCGTCGCAACGCGTTTTAATAAACCCTCTGAGCAGCTGATGGCGAAGCGAGGAGCGAAGCAGTAGCGGATTAGGCCATTTGCAGCGCCTTGCCAGGTCTCGAGTAATTCAACCGATTCACGTATGGAGCCGTCTGTCGTCTCGCGCAAAGCTTTGGGAACATCGTCGCCTTTGTCCATCATGCACTTGCCAACAGTCGCGCGAAAGCCGACTTCTTCGACGACCTTGAAGACTTCAGCCGTGTGGTTGACGGTTTCCATGGTCAAAACGCATGTCGTTCCACCCTGTACTAGTTCCGCAAGCCCAAGGCGGGCTGCTGCTCTGATTGAAGTTTTCGAGTGCGCTGCTTCGAGTGGCCAGATGCGTTTCTTTAGCCAATCGATAAGCGAAAGATCGTCGGCCGAACCGCGAAACAACGTCTGACAGAGATGAATGTGGGTTTGTACGAATCCAGGGAGAACAACACAGCCGGTGGCGTCGAGGACAACGTTGGCTGCATCGGTTGCCGCACCTACACGCTCGATTTTTCCATCGCGTATAAACACGTTTCCGCGCACAATGGAGTTTGCCGCATCCATAGTGACGATTGTCCCGCTCTTAATAAGAATTGAAGTCATTTTGGGAATCAAAGCAAATCCAGTTTGCACAGTACACAGGTTTTTAGAAGGCTGTCAGCAAACTTTAATTAATGGGATTTCCTGGCCCGAAATCCACAAGCGAATGCACGACGCCTTGAAACCGGTGAAACCTCTTCAAACTGTGGTTGCTTTTACTTAACGGGATCATCCGGACGAAAGCAGAATAAGCGCTCGCCAAAGTGTTCGTTTGACGAGCGCGAGCATACAACAATCAACCGGAGTTACTTTTTGTCAGCCGCAGCTGCTTTCACATTAGCCGGCTGCTCATCACGAACGGGCATGCCAAGTTTAACTTTCACTTCTCTTTCGATGCGCTTAAGTAAGTCAGCATTTTCCTTGAGGGCCTGTTTAGCATTCTCCCTGCCCTGACCAAGTCTTTCTCCTTTGTAAGAGAACCATGCCCCACTTTTCTCGACCACTCTCTGAACGACGGCGAGATCGAGTAGATCACCCTCGCGCGAAATGCCTTCCCCATACATTATGTCAAACTCAGATTCACGAAAGGGTGGGGCCACCTTGTTTTTCGCGACCTTCACTTTTGTGCGATTGCCGACGACCCGATCTCCATCTTTGATTGCGCCGATACGACGAATGTCGAGCCGCAACGATGCATAGAATTTCAACGCTCGGCCACCGCTAGTCGTTTCGGGGTTACCGAACATAACGCCGATCTTTTCCCGAATCTGATTGATGAAGATAAAGCAGGTGTTCGACTGGGAAACAATGGCCGTCAACTTTCGCAATGCTTGCGACATCAAGCGTGCCTGCAATCCGGGCAGTGAATCGCCCATTTCCCCGTCCAACTCGGCCCGCGGGACGAGCGCCGCAACCGAGTCGACAACAATGACGTCAACGCCATTCGAGCGGACAAGCGCTTCGGCGATCTCCAGCGCCTGCTCGCCGGAATCGGGTTGTGAAATGAGAAGCTGATCGATATCGACGCCTAACTTTCCTGCGTAATCAGCATCCATCGCATGTTCGGCATCAATGTAAGCCGCGACGCCGCCAGCCTTTTGCGCTTCAGCGACGATGTGAAGCGCGAGTGTGGTCTTACCCGAGCTCTCCGGTCCATAAACTTCAACTATGCGACCGCGAGGCACTCCCCCAATGCCAATAGCGGCATCGAGAGTGAGCGAAGTAGTGGAAATAGCTGGTACATCTGACACATCGCGTTCCCCGAGACGCATGATCGATCCCTTGCCAAATTTCTTTTCAATGTTTGAAAGTGCCGCCTCGACCGCTTTGCCGCGATCGATACTTACTCGGTCATCAGCCATGGCATACATCTCTTTCTTCCGCTCCTTTTCTCGCCGGACTCCGATCTCCCACAATCCCTTAAAGGAAGCGCGAGCATACCACAATCCAAGCGTGAATGGAACAGTGTTTCATACGTGCAACAACAATTATTTCGGAGGGTGAGGTCCGCGAAAGACGTTTTTCAAGCACCGTCCGGTCGGCCCTCTCCGCTCCGGTTCGTCGTGAGGCTGCGCCTGAATTTCAACGTCTCTAATGTCAAGAAACAGGGCCGTCTGGTTCGCCCATGAAGTCGACAAACTTACGACCGATCCTCTGCTCGGCTTGTTGATAAAGAGCGGGAATACCACCCGCTGGTTCATCGCTTTCAATTCTTTCAACGCGCCACATTGGAAAGAACAACGATCCGAAACCGATGAAAGGTTCATCGTGAACAATCGCGCGGATCCAGTCGTCAAAAGCATTCAGATCAAGCCCGCGCAAGAATACTCCAGCCCCTGTGATTTCGTCGAGTAGGCCCCAACATTTTTCACGCGGAGTGTGTAAGACCAGAAGGATTGCTGCTCCTGGCGTAATCTTTTTGGAACCACCAGAATAAGTCATCGTCAGTGGCTACTTCCCACCAGGTTCCGCACGAATGCCCCCAGTCGAGATACAAGGTGAGGGTCTCTATTGAGTTTTTCGATCTCGGCAACGATCGCAGATCCGACAACTGCTGCGTCAGCATAACGCTGGACATCTCTTACTTGCTCCACGGTTGAAATACCGAAACCAACCGCAACCGGAAGATCTGAAAAAGTGCGCACTCTTCCAACTAATTCCTCCGCTTCGGCGCTCACCGAATCGCGTTCTCCCGTTACACCCGTTCGCGATACTGCATAAATGAAGCCACTCGCCTGCTTAGTTATGAGTGCAAGTCTATCGTCGGTCGACGTCGGCGCAACGAGGAAAATCATATCCAGATCACTTGCTCTCAACTGGTTAACCAGATTGGCGGCCTCTTCGGGAGTGACATCGGTCACCAGTACGCCATCGATGTTGTTCGCGCGTGCCAAACGCGCCAGCCGGTCCGGACCAAATTGGAGCAATGGATTGAAGTAGGTAAAAAGAACTATTGGGGTAGTCAGCCTGTCGCCTAAATTCCCGACTGTTTCCAATATCTGTTGCAGCCCGACTCCATTCTTGAGTGCTCGTTCAGACGATCGTTGAATAACTGGTCCGTCCGCCATGGGATCGCTAAAGGGCACGCCCAGTTCAATCAGAGTCGACCCGGCAGCCTGCAGTTCCAATAGCAACAGGGAAGTCGTCGCCAGATCGGGATCGCCCGCGGTGAGAAATGGAATAAAGCCCTTGCGGCCGGTTAGTCGGAGTTCTTTAAAAGCTGCGGCAATTCTACTCACGTCCATCCAGCTCCGATGGTTGCTGGAGGTCCCGCACGCTGTTTACATCCTTGTCGCCCCGACCCGAAAGGTTGACAATCACAGTCTTCTCCTGACTCATCTGTCGCGCAACCTTGATCGCATGCGCTACTGCATGAGCCGATTCCAGTGCTGGAATTATTCCTTCTATCCTTGATAGCAATTGGAATGCATCAAGTGCTTCTTTGTCGGTGACTGCTGTGTATTCAACTCGGCCGGAATCGTGCAGAAAAGCGTGTTCAGGACCGATCGACGGATAATCGAGACCGGCGGAGATAGAATGAGTGGTTGCGATTTGTCCAAAATCATTTTGCAGCACATAACTCATCGTGCCCTGTAGCACGCCTGGTCGCCCGCCGCCATTCTTATTAAAGCGCGCGGCGTGCTCTCCGAGCGCATTCCCAAACCCTCCTGCCTCCACCCCAATCATCTGCACCGAAGGGTCTGTAAGAAATGGATGAAACAGACCGATGGAATTTGAACCGCCGCCAACGCTGGCGATCAACGTGTCCGGCAGTTTGCCCTCTGCTTCCATGATTTGTGTACGCGTCTCAAGGCCGATAACACTTTGAAAATTACGCACCATTATCGGGTATGGGTGTGGGCCAAGGGCGCTGCCAAGCAAGTAGTAGGTATCGCCAACGTTTGTGACCCAGTCGCGTAAAGCTTCATTGATCGCATCTTTCAGAGTGCGCGAACCGGCGTCAACCTCGCGTACTTCAGCGCCCAATAGTTGCATTCGGAAGACGTTCAGTTTCTGGCGACGCATGTCTTCCGAGCCCATGTAAACTATGCAGGCGAGTCCAAAAAGAGCACAGACTGTTGCCGTGGCGACACCATGTTGACCCGCACCCGTTTCCGCAATCACACGTTTCTTGTTCATTCTTTGGGCCAGTAACACCTGGCCGAGTGAATTGTTAATCTTGTGAGCGCCTGTATGCAGAAGGTCTTCGCGCTTCAAGAAAATTTTGGCGCCGCCAGCATGTTCCGTTAAACGTTTGGCGAAAAACAGCGGAGTCGGTCTTCCTGCGTAAGTGTGGAGCAGGTGATTCAACTCCGCTTGAAACTGCGAATCGTTGCGCGCAGATTCATAAGCGCTAGTTAGTTCTTCAAGCGGCGCCATTAACGTCTCGGGTACGAATCTACCGCCATATGGACCCCAATGGCCGAGCTGATCAGGTTGAGAGAGTAGAGACATGGGTTAAAGTGGCGGTGGTGTTTAGTCTTAGGTCTTTCTTCTTGGTCTGTGGTCTTGCGCCTTTTGCCTACTGTTCTGCTTTGCGGCTTCTGCTTCGTTACACTCCCGGCAATTTCTCTTGTAACAGCGGCGCCACTGCCACTCGGTCTCTGCCGCCGTTCTTAGCCACGTAAAGTGCTTCGTCACTAGCTGCGTAAAGTGAACGCTCCGAGTTTGCGTTTGCAGGACAAGCAGCGACGCCGATGCTAACACTAACATGGTCCACTTCGGCCAACTGTTTCCTGCTCACCAGTGCCCGCAACCGCTCTGCGGCCGCAGCAGCCTTCTCGCTGCCTACACCTGCCAACAAAAGCGCAAACTCCTCTCCACCTAACCGCGCGGCCGTGTCGTTGTTTCGCGAGACACTCGCTAGAACGTGGGCAACCTGCCGTATCACTATGTCTCCGGAGGGATGACCAAACTTATCGTTAATCGCTTTCAAATGATCGATGTCCAGTAACAACAACGCGCACGGTACACTGTAACGACGCCATCGTTCAACTTCGCGTTGTAGTGCAGCTCGAAAGCGCCTGCGGTTCGCGAGTCCAGTCAGGTGATCCAGATCGGCGTCTTCGCGCAGCTGATCGATAGTTTGCCGCAGTCCAATCAGCTGCTCCGTGCGAGCGACAAGCAAATCGATTTCTTCCGGCAGTTTGAAGTAATCGAAAGCGCCTGCATCAACTGCAGCGCAACGCCGTTCCAGGGTTGCGGCTTCATCTCCCGCAAGCAATAACGGCACCTTGTCGTCCGATTGCACCAGCATCTTTGCGAGTTCGTTAACCTTCAATCCGCGCGACGACGGATTCGCGACCACCACATGCGGTCGTGAACGCTGGAGTGACACAAGTGCCGCAGGCCCGCTGCTTACACCCACAACACTAATACCTTTCGCCGAAAGAAGCTCGAGATAAGCCTTCGGCACCTCATCACTAATTAGCAAGACACGACCGTGTGCACGATCGTTAATGCTCACCGCGGTTTTTTTGTCGGCCCGGGCAGTCATGACTACTTGTGTGAGGTCATAGAATCTATTATGGGAAGACTATTGCGGAAGGGGCGCAGACAGAATAACCCGCGCTGACCTGCTGCAGTCAAGGTTTAACACCGCGCACGGCCTTAACGAATGCCCGCATGCGGTCTGGATTCTTTTTGCCCGGTTCACTTTCAAGCAAGCTGCAACTGTCCACGGCATAGGGTCGCACCACGGCGATTGCTTCCGAAACATTTTCGGGCGATAAACCGCCGGCGAGAAAAACCGTTGCGCCTGTATCGCGAATGTCGCGCGCAACCCCCCAATCAATGATTCGACCGGTACCGCCGTGCAATCTGTCATCTCGCGAATCGAGCATCATGGCGTCAACTGCATACGATTTTATGACCGCCGGTGAAAATGAGTTGTCAACGGCAAAGGCTTTGATTACGTAGTAGTCGGCCAACTCCGCGCAGTAGTCAGGACCTTCCGATCCGTGCAGTTGAACCGCGCGCACTCCACTTTGCACAGCAATTTTCCTTACGATTTCCGGCGATTGCTCATTGACAAAAATACCGACCTTAAGCACCTGCGGCGGCAGATTTTCAATGACGTTTCGAGCCTGCAACGGGGGAATATAACGTGGGCTTTGCTGGAAAAAGTTAAAACCCAAAGCGTCAGCGCCAGCTTCAACAGCCGCTACCGCATCATCGAGGTTCGTGATGCCGCAAATCTTAACCAGCGTCATTTACCAGAACCTCGCAGTGCCTGCAAAGCCTCATTAGGTTTTTCGCTGCGCATTAAAGACTCTCCGATTAAAAACCCATTGTAGCCCGCGTCCCGCAGCGCCTCTAAATCTGACGTCTGATAAAGGCCACTCTCGCTCACTAGAATTGCGTTCCGCGGAGCGATCGCCGCGAGTCGGAACGAAGTATCAATCGACACTTCGAAAGTGTGAAGATCTCTATTATTTATGCCAACCAGAGTGGCGCCAGAATCTTCAGCGCGTTTCAACTCTTCGCGAGTATGCACTTCAACCAATGCATCGAGCCCCACCGCATTCTCGGCAATCTCCCGCAGTTGTAGCAAATCATGATCGTCTAGCGCTGCGACTATCAATAAGATCGCATTCGCACCCGCCGCTGCCGCCTCATAGATTTGATAAGGATCGACGATGAAGTCTTTTCGTAAGAGCGGCAAACCAACTGCGGCTCTAATCTCCTGAAGATCCGCCAACGAGCCGGCGAAGTAGTCCTCTTCAGTTAAGACTGATACAGCCTTTGCTCCACCGATCTCGTAACTGCGAGCGATTTCGGTGGCGGCTGCCCCTTCCCTGATGAATCCCCGGGAAGGAGACCTTCGTTTGAATTCCGCAATGATGTTAAGGCCGTCATTGACCGCTATTGCCTGGCTCAGGGAATGCGAGGGTAAGGACCTTTGGACCTCCTCCGCTTGCAGGCGCAACTGTTGCTCTGGCATGTTGAGCTTCGCAACTTCCAACCGTTGGCGTTTGCGGACGATGATTTCAGAAAGAATATTCAATGATCGACTCGAGTCTCATTACGCGCCGGTTTTCGTGACTGCAATTAGTTGATCCAGCTTCCGGGCTGCGACACCAGAATCTATGGTCTCTGCGGCCAATTGTGCAGCACTCCTTAGGTCCTGTGCCTTATCGGCCACAACCAAAGCAGCAGCTGCAGTCATTACAACCAGAGCGCGCGCCTCATCCCGCCGTGCACCAGATAGAACGTCGCGCACGATCACTGCATTAACTTCGGCGCTTCCTCCGCGCAAATGATCAACCGCGGCCTCGCTAAAACCGAAGTCCAATGGCGTCAATTCAAAAGTTCTCACCGCGCCATCTCTCGCTTCCGCGACCAGGGTAGAACCAGCAAGCGTAATCTCATCCAGTCCGTCGCTGCCATGAACGACCCATGCACGTTCGGTTCCAAGTTGCGCAAGCACACGCGCTAACTTTTCTACTAGATCTCTTCTCCATACGCCTATGACCTGACGTGGCGCGGCAGCTGGATTACTCAACGGCCCGAGCAAATTGAACACTGTCTGTACGCCCAGCTGTTTACGAACTCCAGCCACGCGCGCTGTCGCGCGATGAAATAATGGGGCAAACATAAAACATATGCCGATCTCTTCAAGCGCACGTTCTGAGATCGAATGTATAGCAGACACGTTTACGCCAAGCGCCTCAAGCACATCAGCGCTACCGCAGTTGCTACTCGCTGCGCGATTACCGTGCTTTGCTACTGGCAACCCTGCTCCGGCTATGACGAACGCTGCGGCGGTGGAGATATTGAAGGTCTTCACAGGGCTGGAACCCGTGCCGGCTGTATCGATATAACAACGGTGGGTACAGTTCACGCGCAACGCGCGCGCGCGCAACGCTGAAGCCATCCCCGTCAGTTCATCCACCGTTTCACCCTTGACCGAGAGAGCAACGAGTGTTGCTGCAATCTGCGCATCTGTTGCACTCTCGTGAAGCAATGCTTCAAAGAAGCGGGCAGCTTCATCTCGGCTTAGATCTTCCCGACGCAGTAAACGCGGAAGAAAGGTTTGAAGAGAATTGCCCGTCATAGGAACGCGCCTAAGGGTGAGCTAGAGAGATAGGAAATTTTGTAGTAGTTGCTTACCGCCTGAGGTCAAAATTGATTCGGGATGAAATTGCACACCTTCAATTCTAAATTCGTTGTGACGCAGGCCCATTATTACGTCACCTGCAGTAAAAGCGGAAATCTGCAAACACTCTGGTAACGTCTCCCTTTCTACAATCAGTGAGTGATAGCGCCCAGCCGAAAAGGAATCCGGCAAACCGGCAAATATCGTTTTGCTGTCGTGGTTGATGGGTGAGGCTTTACCATGCATTAGTTCCGGCGCCCGGATTACCTTGCCGCCAAATGCCTGCCCGATGGCCTGGTGACCCAAACATACACCGAGCAACGGAACCTTACCCGCAAATTTGTTAATCACCGCAAGTGTGATACCGGCGTTATCGGGTACGCCTGGACCAGGCGACAAAACAATGCGCTGCGGATGGAGTTTGTTCTCAATCTCGTCGACTGTGACTTCATCGTTTCGACGCACGAGAACCTCCTCTCCCAGCTCGCCGAGGTACTGGACGAGGTTGTAAGTGAACGAGTCGTAGTTGTCGATTACTAGAAGCATGACTGTCAGTGGTCAGTGGCGGGTTTGGTCTTTGGTTTTTTAGTCTTTGGTCTTGAAAGGACCGCGGACTACTGACCGTTTACTATTTTTTTGCAAACAGCAACTGTCGCCTTGTTGATGCGCACCGGCGTGTTCGGCTTTTCGCCATCGGCTGGTGCGTGATTTATTACGTCTGCGACTTCGATTCCCTTCAGTACCGTTCCAAAGGCTGTAAACTTTCCGTCGAGGTGTGGTCCAGCAGCCACAAGAATAAAAAAATGAGTCGTGGCGCTGTTTGGCTCGTCTGTCTGTGCCATCGAAACAATACCTCGAACGTGTTTTACGATCCCTGGCTCATCTGGAATTTTGCGTGTCATTCTCCTTGCGAGCGCAAGATTCCACTTCTCGCTTGTAGAGAGGTTTCCACCCTGAATGATGAAGTCTTTCACGACTCGACTAAACGTGGTTGTATCCAGAGCACCCGTTGCTGCGAGGTTTAGGAAATTTCGAACAGTCTCTGGAGCGACCTCGGGCAACAGGGAAATCTCAATCAAACCGATTTCGGTCTCGAGCGTCACACACTGGGTCGCCATCTTTTCAACTGAGGCTCCATCAAAGGGCTCAGCGGCAACAACGGCGTCTGTTGGTCGTACATTTTTCTTCGCGGGCTCTGTCAATTGTCCTGATTGAGCGGCCGTTGCGGTCGCCCATGACAATAACAGTCCAAAAATGATGAACGGTCTCATACCGAAATCTACAGCTTTTCCGCCAATTCGATTGCGCGAAGCATTCCGCGAGCTTTGTTCACCGTCTCGGCATACTCATAGGTCGGCACAGAGTCAGCAACAATGCCGGCGCCCGCTTGCACCATAGCTTTTCCGTCCTTCAAGAGAATTGTGCGGATCGCGATGCATGAGTCCAGGTTGTCGGTGTAATCCATATACAAAACAGCGCCTGCATAAATTCCACGCCGATCCGGCTCCAGTTCACGAATGATCTCCATCGCGCGAATCTTTGGAGCTCCAGTAACGGTACCTGCCGGAAAGCAGGACGCAAGAGCATCGAAGCGATCCAGCCCATCCCGCAGTCGCGACCGGAGGTTAGTTTCCAGATGCTGCACATGAGAATAACGTTCGATGTGCATCAACTCTTCAACCTTCACTGAACCGTAATCAGAGACTCTTCCCAAATCATTACGACCCAAATCGACCAGCATCATGTGTTCAGCGACTTCCTTCTCGTCGGTCTTCAGATCTTCACCGAGCATCCAATCTTCAGTCTCAGTCGCACCGCGTTTTCTCGTTCCAGCGATCGGTCGATAATCGAGCCGCTGTCCGTGACACCTAACGAGCATCTCAGGTGATGCTCCGACCACTGTCTCATCATTTACGCGTAGAAGAAACATATAAGGCGACGGATTGATTAGCCGCAACGCCCGGTACAGCATGACCGGATCGCCCGCATAAGGCGAAGAGAATCGCTGCGAAAGAACGACTTGATAACAATCCCCGGCGGCAATGTATTCTTTGATTCGTCTTACTGCTGCTTCGAAGTCACGTCTCCTGAAATTTGACTGCGGCGCTTTCGTTTTGACTTTCGCTTTTTGAGGTTTGCTCTCTGTCGTAAAATTTTCTCGGTTGAAGACCTGCTGCTCGATTTGCGCCGTACGCGCAACTGCTCCATCGTAAAGTTTACGAAGTCGATCCCGACTCCCTTTGGCCTCTTCCGTTAACACAACTGAAACGATCTCCATGCGCTGTCTGACGTGATCGAACGCGACAACATTTCGATAAAACATGAATACGGCCTCAGGTGGTGCGTCGAGTGGTTGAGTTCGATCGTCTTTTAGCGCGGGTTCAAACCAGGAAGCGGCGTCGTAGCTGATGTAGCCAACTGTTCCGCCCGAAAAAGGCACCAGGCCTGCTCGACGAGCTAACACACGGTTCCGAAAATAATTGCGTACCCATTCAGTGGCAACGATAGGAAAGGTCTCGGTCTTCCCACCGTGCTCAAGAATTGTTTGTACTCCGCGTCCACGCACAACCATCTCAGGATCAGCGCCGAGGAAGGAGTAGCGCGCGATTCTTTCCCCGCCTTCGACAGATTCGAGCAGAAATGCATACTGCCGATTCGCAGCAACACTCATGAATGCACTCAGCGGAGTTTGCAAATCGGCCAGAACTGAACGCACCACCGGCACGACATTGCCATGATGTGCTTGGTGTTCGAACTCTTCGAAGGTTGACGGTTGGAGATCAAGCATTAGTCGGTATCAAAGTATCAACTCTTCCCGTAAGAGACTCGGTGTGGGGCGCAGTTCGCAGCCACATGGACGTCGTTCGTAAATGCCGCGCATCACAAAGAGTACTGTGGAGTCTCACGGTCGCTGCAGAATGCGGCCGCTCAACTAGGCGCGGAGGAGTATTAATGCCTCTCGCTTCACATCGTTAGGATTTAGTCACCACGGCCGAGGCAGTGAGTTACCCAATATGCCAATTCTCGTGCTGATGGAATCGCGCATCGGTTACGACGGTTGTGTGATGAAGTTCTGCAGATCCAACTAATCAACTTCCCGGCGATAACCAATGGCCGCCGTCGACGACAAGCACTACGCCGTTTATAAAACTTGCGGCATTTGAACACAGGAACAAAGCAGCACTTTCAATGTCGGAAATTCGACCAAATCTGCCGAGTGGAATATTGCGTCGCAAGCGTTCTCTTATTGGTTCCGGTACCAGTCGCTTCATACCTTCGGTTTCATCGATTGGACCAGGCGCGATTGCGTTCACGCGAATAGCATGTCGCCCCCACTCCACTGCGAGGTTTCGAGTCAGCGCGTCGACGCCCGCTTTTGCTGCAGACACGTGTAACTGCATGGGTGTGCCGAGATATTGAAGTGTCGTGCTGATATTCAGAATCTGACCACGATGCTCTTTCAACTGGGCAAACGCTGCCCGGCAAACGTTAAATGTACCTTTGAGGTCGATATCGATGACCGTTCCGAAACCGTTGGATGAAAGATCTTCCGCTTTACACAGGAAATTACCGGCAGCGCCATTCACCACAATGTCGACTTTTCCGAACTGCTCCACCGCGGCCTCTACCGCTGATTGCACCGCGGATGTATCGCGCACGTCAGCTGCGAAGGGGAAAGCTTTTCCGCCATTTCGATTGATGGCCTCTGCGGCCGGTTCAAGATGTTCCATTTTCCGGCTGATGAGAGCAACGCTCGCCCCTGCTTCGGCAAAAGCACGTGCGAGTCCTCCGGTAATACCCGTGCCGCCTCCGGTCACGAACGCAACTCGTCCTCTTAGCATATCAGGGCGAAAAACATGATCGGTCTGTGTTGCCATAGACGCGCTAACCTCGAATAAATGGACGTGACTGCACAATGTAGATTTGACCGTTCATGTAGGCCCACTCAATGTCTTGATCTCTACCTGTGAACACTTGCTTGATACTTGTCGCAGCACGCACGAGGCGCCGAATGATATCATTCGTCAGCACTACACGATCGCCGGTGATGGCAACTTCTTTGACGCCACCAGCTTCATCGAACGTTAGCAAACTGTCCTCGGCGGATCGGGTCAGTATTTTCACTGCATCTGTGCGCGCTCGATACAGAATCTGCTCAGCGACTTTTTGGCCCTCGACAACCTTAATCCCCAGGCCGCGTTTGGCGCTGATGTACACCACCCCTTTATTCTCAGGATCGAAAGGATCAGTACTGATCATGACGCCGGAGCTTTCAGAGTTGATCCCCTCCTGAAGCAACACTGCCATAAAAATCTTCGTATGGTCTACTCCAGCCCGTTCGCGTGCTTCATACGCGTCAAAATTCCATAGCGAAGCCCAAACCGTTTTGATCGCCTCAATTGTCTCCGCTTCTCCTTTGACATTCGGAACAGTCGTGTAAAGTCCGGCGCCGCTGAAATTTGGCAGGTCTTCAGAGTTAGACGAACTCCTAACGAACACTCCCTTACCACCGAACTCTCGTACCACCTTTTCAAGCACCTGTTGACGCAGCTGCGGATTAAAGTTCGCCTTCAGTACCTGTTGACGAAAAGCTGTTAACCGTTCACGACGGTACGCGGGATCGTGAACAAATTTTTGGTCATTGAGCATCTCGCCGATGACATCATCAAGGTTGTTACTGCGTATGAATTGGTCGTAATAGTAGAACGGAATCGTGAACCCGCTCGGCACCCCGATTCCAGGCAGATGCGCGTGCAGAACTTCGCCGAGATTGGCTGATTTCCCACCGAACGCTAGACTTGAAGACACCCGCTGTTGCGAAAGCGATAACAAGCGCTTCTCGTCAATGTCGAAGCGCGGTTTCATTGTGTCTTGCCGCTCGGCCAAGCGACGCTGGTATTCCCGCAGTTGGTCCATATCAGCTCGCTTGATTGAATAGTTGGCGCGCCTCGTTTCAAACGACACCCACCAGCCATCATATTGTTTGAATAACTCGTTCGCGTTTTTGATGTAGGCGTTGGGTATCGCCCAGCCTTTAGCGAGCAAATTGATGTGGGAAAGCGGCGTCGACGGTTGCGAGGTTATGATGCCTGCCACTGGAGGCAGTTGAATCGGCACTTCATCAAGGACCAGTATCTCGTTAAAGCCAATCTCAACGTGCTGGTCTAGTTTGCGAATGATATGAATGCGACCGAGTCCTTTCGCGATGTTGAGCGCCTGATATTCCTGTTCCTTTGCGAGATCGCTCTGCAAGATCCGCTCTAACCCCGCAAGCGATTTCGTGTCATCGTCCTGGCGTAATGAGTTCGGTTTGAAAGCTACGGGCGCAAAAAACGTTTTGTTGATGATGTCGTAAGTGAGCCTAATGAGATCAGCCGGTATCAAGTCGCCTTCCCAAAACTCAAAGGTCCATCGCTTAACGGGATTCTGGAATGCAATCGTGCCAAGAATAAACCGGCGGTTGGGTTTCAGATAGTTGTTTTCAAAAAACTCACGACCTCGCTCGAGAGATAAATAAGTGCCGTTCACAAAGTCTTTGTGAAATGGGAACCTGCGTGCATTGACGTAATAGATCTTGTTATTGTTTTGACGATCGATCACAAATAAAGCGTGCGGTAACGCGTATGGAGTGTTGGCATCGTAAGTAACGGCAATACTGTCAAACTCAGCAGGCGAATGAACTACACGTAATGACTTTGGTCCCGTTTGAGCCGAACCAATAATTGCTATAAATACGAGGAGAGTAGTTGCTGCCGCGAGGTTCGACAGAACACTCGGGAGGCGCTTCAGTAATGAGTTTATCGGGACGGCGGACCCGACGCTACCGTGTCTCCGTTCTGAATTCATTACTCTCCCCAATCAATTCCTTGCCACATCGGACAAGTAATGCCAGCAGGTCATCCACGTGACGTTGTTCAGTCAAGAAGCTGTTAATGTTGACACGCAATGCGCGACGGCCGCGGAGGATTGTGGTCGTGAGCCATGCTTCTCCGCTGCGCTCGATCATTTGCTGCAAGTGTTGTTGTAATTTATCGCTTTCTTCAGGACTCAATTTATTGAATTCAACCGGCACGAAGCGGAAGCAACACACCGCGCTTTCCACAACCCCCACCCGCTCAAAGCCGCTTAGCTCATCAAGTCTTCGTGCAAAGTACTCGGTAAGTGCAATCTGCCTGTCAACTATTTCACCATAACCCTGACGACCCATGAACTTCATCCCCATCCAAAGCTTCAACGAGTTAAAGCGCCGCGTGCCCATCTGACCGTAGCGAAAAAAATCAAACTCTACATCTGCGCCGCCACGGTCTTCGCTGAGGTATTCCGGAGTGATGTCAAACGCCTCGCGCAAGACGTTGCCACCGTCGCGAACCAGCGTCGCCCCACACGAGAATGGAACAAACATCCATTTGTGAGGATCGAATGTAATCGAGTCGGCCAACTTCAGCCCGCGTAATTTGTGTTTATGCTTTTCAGAGAAGGCGAGCGCGCCGGCATAAGCAGCATCAATGTGATACCAACAATTGTTCTCGCGAGCAACTTGTGCGAGTTCCTCCAGCGGATCGAGGACCCCGGTGGATGTCGCGCCAGCTACTCCCACGACGCAACAAGGAGTTAGCCCGGCAGCCCGATCTTGTAGGATCGAGTCCCGCATGAGGGCGACCTCGACGTGGAAGCTATTGTCGGTGGCAATCTTTCTAACGCTCTCTCGGCCCAGGCCAAGAATATCTGCGCTTTTCTCCACTGAGTAGTGACATTGCTCGGACGCGTAAATCATTAGACCGGCAGGAGCGGAGTGGAGGCCGTGGTTCTTAATCGTGGCGCTAACACTGTCGCGAGCGCATTTCAGGGCAATCAAATTGGCTTCGGAGCCGCCACTGGCCAGCGTTCCAAAACTTTGAGGACCATAGCCGAGCAAGTCACAAAGCCACCGCAGCACGCGCGCTTCGATTATCGCTGACGTGGGGCCGTTTCGCCATGCGCCGGCATTCTGGTTCAGCATGGAACACAGTGCGTCGGCCCACACGCCAATCGCAAGAGGTGCCGGATTAAATTGACCAAAATACCGGGGACTCGGAATTTGCATGGCGTGCGGCGCAACGTCGGCTCGAAAACGATCTAAAATCGCGTCGATACTGATGCCTGTCTCGGGCAACGGCTCGTCAAATAATCTTTCCAGATCTGCCGGCGTCGCATCAGAAGCGACCCGTCTTGAATCGAGCGTCGAGACGTGCTCGGTAATCAATTTAGTTACCGCGCGACCAAGTTGCTCATGTTGCTGAACTAAGTTCTTTAACATTTCTGGACCTCTCGAAGGCAGCGTAGCCGATAAACAGAATCTTACGCGAGACTTCCAAGATGCAAAAACGGACACCGGGGGATGAGGGAGAAGGGGGGAGACGAAGTCGCGGAGCGAAGGTTGGCCAATTTGTGCTTCATCCTTCATCCTTCGGTTTAATGTGTGTAATCTGTGCAGTCGGTGGATAACGGCGTCGCAGTCGAATCGCTAAAAAGAGCTCTCATTGAAAACATGGGGAGTTACGGCGTCGACCTCTCTCCTGAGGCAGTTAACAAGCTCGGTGTTTACTACGATGTGTTGTTGCGGTGGAACAAACTCCTACATCTTGTTGCCCCCTGTTCTACTGAAGAGTTTGCAAGGCGACATCTGCTGGAATCGCTGGTTCTGATTAAGCATTTACCTGAGCAAGCACATGTCGCCGATGTTGGATCAGGCGCCGGACTCCCGATCATTCCGTGCCTAATCGCACGAGCTGATCTTTACGCAACACTGATCGAAGCATCGAAAAAGAAAGCTATCTTTCTACACGAAGTACTCAAGCAACTCGATCGGAAGGCCCGGATACGAGCCGAAACGTTTCAGAATGTCCTTCTGGAAAACGAATCGTATGTGACTTGTCGTGCTCTTGACGAATTCATATTCCAACTCCCCGAACTATTCGTCTGGGCGCCACCATCAAGTACTTTGCTGCTTTTCGGTGGCGATAACGTGCGTATTCAGGTACGAAAAATAATTGAGAAGTTTCAGCAGCCCTCCAGCAACAGACTCGATCTTCAGGAGTTCCTGTTGCCACTTTCAGAACGCCGCTTCCTTTTCAGTTTAAAGAAAACAGGTTGAGAGCCGGGTCTTTGCCTTTCAAAGAAAGACATCCAGAAATTACGCCGATTCCGCTTCTAATCTGGCTTGGCCGCCTGATGTCAGGCGACGGCTCTGCCTCGCACCGACACAACATGTAAATCTCGTCAGCGAAATTTTGTGAGACTTCCCAGGCAAGATTTTGCAAATGGAGTCATTCGATGTCGTTATTGTTGGCGGTGGTCCAGCAGGTCTCAGTGCCGCATTAATTCTTGGCCGTTGCCGGCGACGCGTGCTGGTTTGCGACTCAGGCCACTATCGCAATGCTGCGTCACATGGGCTGCACGGCTTTTTGACGCGCGATGGGACCGAGCCACTCGAATTCCTGCAAATTGCCAGGAAGCAATTGCTGCCTTATCCCTCCGTTCGGTTGCAACAGATTGAAGTAACAGATGCCACCGGATCCAATAACGGTTTTCTCCTTACCATTGGTCAGAACACTAGAGTGACTTCGAGGAAGCTCTTGGTGGCGACTGGCGTAGTCGATCATCTTCCAAATATTGAGGGTCTGGCGTCGCTCTACGGTCGGAGCGTGTTTCATTGTCCTTACTGCGATGGCTGGGAAATGCGAGACCGGGCGCTGGGGATTTATGGCCGCGGACAACAAGCGCTCGGGCTCGCGCTAGAGTTGACGCTCTGGAGCCGTGACCTAATCCTTTTCACTGATGGAGCCAGCGGTTTCACCCCAGAAGATTTCGACCGTCTGCGATCTCGGCAGGTTCAAATACACGAGGAAAAGATAGTCCGTTTGGCAGGAATCAACGGCAAGTTGCAGAGGATCGTGCTCGCCAACAACGACGCGATTGCGCGCGACGCGATGTTCTTTAGTACCGGGCAACATCAGGCATCAAACTTACCGGAGCAATTGGGTTGCACAATCACAGAACAGGGCTGCGTAGAAACCGGTGATTATGAAAGCACGGCCGTGCCTGGTCTTTATGTAGCGGGAGATGCCTCGCGCCTTGTACAGCTCGCAATCGTTGCTGCCTCGGAAGGAGCACAGGCCGCTTTTGCAATTAACAAGGAATTATTGAGGGAAGATCTGGCGCGTTAATTGGGCTCTTCCCGCACGACGTCCTTTGCCTTTTTGTCTTCGCGTAAGCCCTGAAACGAAGGATGTCTAACTGAGCCGTCGTCAGTCCATTCAGTGAAGGCGACTTCGCCGACAAGCTTTGGTTCTGCCCAGACTGCATGCCGAAGTCCAGGATCTTTCGGCCGCACGGCAAAGGGCGAAAAATCCTGCACAAGTGGATCGAGTTTTTTTCGAAGTTCGAGCCGCTGCTTGATCGTGAAGCCTGTTCCGGCCCTGCCGGCGTATAGGAGTTTTCCTTTATCGTACACACCTAAAACCAGCGAACCGAATCCCGGCATACCCTTCTCTGAAGGCGTGTATCCGGCGATGACGAACTCCTGCCGCTTAATACACTTTACCTTTTGCCAGTTTCGGTTTCGCGTGGATTCGTAGGGAGAATCAGCCAGTTTCGAGACTATCCCCTCAACTCCATGACGACAAGCCTCCTTAAAGAATGCGGGGCCGTTTCCCTCGACATGATCGCTGTAGTGCAGACGACTTCGCGACTTGGCAGATTCAAGCAACTGCGCCAGTAGTGCTTTTCGTTGACGGAGTGGCGTACGGGTTAAATCAAATCCGTTGAGGTACATCAAGTCAAAAATCTGGAATACAAAACTCGCGTCACCAGTCTTGCCAATCGATTGCTGCAGTTTCTGAAAGCTCGTGCGACCTGCCGCGTCGATTGCTACGACTTCACCATCAAGTATGGCGCTCGCCGCGTCGAGATTCTTGATTGCTTTGCCCAACGTGGGGAAACGCGCAGTCCAATCGTTGCGATTACGACTCCAAAATTGAACCTTGCCACCCCTCAAATGACAAAGCATGCGATAACCATCGAACTTCACTTCGTGAAACCAGTCGTTCCCAGTCGGCGCATCTTTGACCAGCGTCGCCAGTTGTGGTGAGACGAATTCAGGGATGCCAATTTTGCGGGCTCCCGGAATGCGCTTTAACTGATCGGGAGCCAGGATTGATTCCGCCTTTGGTTTTTGGTCGCGGATCTTTGGCATCTTCCTCAAATATCCATCTGAGATTTAACTGAATGAGCACCGTTGGCTGGATCGAGGCTGTCCATCGTCGCGCCCACCAGATTCAGGTTTTTTTCTTCAGCTTCAACGGCGTAACCTTGTTCCTGCCACACTAAGTAACTCCTTCCAATCGCCTTCCTCCGAAGAAACCAGCACTGACATGGATAGACGGAGAGTCAAAAAACGCAATTGCACGTTTGCGGACCAAATCAAAGACACGACAAATAACGAAAACGACAGAGATCAGTTTTGCCGATTGAGAACGATCTGAGGGCACTTAAAATCATTCCGTGTGTTTTTCCGCGAACTAAGGCCGATTACGTCCGGACGCCGCCGTTCTTGCCGTACGCATTGCAGCCAGTCGCTAAAGATCTAACGGATTCATTGCCATTCAAGCAAACGCTCCCACCACTCTAAGTTGTCAAGAATCGGCACTTGGATTGCAGCTAATCTCTCAGATCTACAAACTGGACCAGTGAATGGTGTTGTTTGTACTAGATGCTTGCAAACACGGCTCTCGGCGTAAAGATTCAGGGCACCTGAAGTTTATGTTTGTAAGTGCTTCAACGTTCCCTCGACTACCCCATGCAAGTCTTGAATGAGCTACCGAGTTTAGCCGTGTACGCTACAAGCGCAAACAGTCGAGTCTATCACCTTCTTTCGCGTGACAATCGTTACACGATGTGTGGTCTCAGAGTTCAAATCCTATCTTGTTCGTCTCCTCAGGGATTGCACTCGGTGCCTGAACCTTTAAATGGTCAGTCGGTATGTAAGCACTGCGCGAGAATCGCTGTCGATGATGTTAAGCCAAACAATCGAAGTAATGCATAAGTCTGTTGCGAACCGTAATCGTCCAATCCGCTGTGTTTCCGTTTTAATTCATGACGCCCACATGGTCCTTACGAGAAACTAAACTCCGATAAGGGACGGCAAAAGCTCAGGCGTTGCAGGTGGCATGTCTGTTGCCGACGATTAAAGACTCGCGCAGTCAACCGTGACCCCGACATTGGCCCTCCCAATTGTGCAGACTTCGTTATCAGAGACGGGATAATGTACTTTTCTGGGAATCTTTTTGTCATATTACTCGCAGCAATTTCATATTTGACGGTCCAACCGGTTTTTTCACAAGAAACAACTCCACGTGATGAAGCGTTACAAACAAGCGAACGCACCGCGGCGGATGCTGATTTTGAGCAAAACATGGCCAAGGGCAGGAAAGCCTTTGCAAACAAGGATTACCAATTGTCGGTGCAGGCGTTTAAGGCTGCGGTAGTAACTAACGGCTCAGATTTCACCGCCAGATATAGTCTGGGTGTTGCGTATCTTGATGAGAATAGCTATGAGCTTGCGGCTGAATCGCTGGAACAAGCGTACAAAATCAACTCTACTTGTACCAGACTGTGCGAGTATTTAGGATTTACTTATCAAAAGCTCGGTCGGCCGGTTTTCGCCGCACATTTTTACGAGCGGTCACTTCAGCTCGACCCGAATTCGGCTTTCAACCAAAACAACCTCGCAGTTTCGTACTTCGATTTGCAAAGATACGACGACGCAGCGGCGGCTTTTACCGAGGCTCTACGGCTCCAACCTCATTTTGCAGATGCAATCGACGGCCTGTGTTTGACGCAAACTGTTCGCGATAAATTCGACGAGGCGCTCGACTTTTGCCTCGATAGCGTCGAGCGTAATGCGAATTCTGCGACACTTCAATACGTGATTGGCTACAACCTTTTGTCGCTGCACAGATACGGTGAAGCACTGGCGCGTTTCGACCGTGCCGTGCAATTGGCTCCAGATTCAGCTGAGGCTTTCGCTGGCCGTGGCAACGCAAACTACCAACAGGGAAATTTTGAGGCGGCCCTGAACGATTTCAAAAGTGCCCTGAAAACAAAACCGGGTTTATCGGAGGCCTTGACTGGTTTGGGAAGCAGTTATTTTCGTTTAAAGCGTTTCAAGGACGCTGAAGAATCCTTCAAACATGCGCTTGAGATTTACCCGGATTCGGCAACGGCCCACTACAATCTGGCCATTGTTTGTTTACAGCTAAACGATCACGATTGTGCACTCCAGCAATACAACTCGGTGAAGAGAGTTGAGCCAATTACTGCCAATGATCTGTTCAGGAGAATTTTCGCAGGCCGAGTGGTGGATGTTCGCGCTAACGGAACGCCTCAATAGCTCTGACCACGTTCGCTACATGATTCTACTTCCATCGGCTTCAGCCAAATTCGAAATGGCGGTCATTAACTCAGTGAGCTCGACCGGTTTCGGCACAAACATATTGAACCCTGCCGACAAAGCGCGGGCCCTATCTTCGACCCTTACGTGAGCAGTTAGAGCAATGGCCGGTACGTTGGCAACTGCTAAGTTCAATCTTCTAATCTTTTCGATCAACGAGTAACCATCTTCTCCTGGCATAGCTAAATCCAGCACAACCACGTGGGGCTTAAACCAGGAAAGCATCTCGAAAGCTTGGTCAGCAGACGATGCTGATTGCACTTGAGCGCAATGTTCATCAAGCATTATAGCGAGCATCTGCAGAGTGTCGCTGTCGTCATCAACCACCAGCACCTTGATGCCGTCCAACGAAGGGGCCACCGATAGCGGAAGACTTTCAGCTTCCGGCAATTGCCCTGTCGTCTTCCGTCGCGGAGTCGGTCCCGGAGCTTCAATTGCCGCCGGCAAGCTCACTGTAAACGTCGCGCCCCAGCCTTCACCCGCGCTAGCCGCCGATACCGTGCCGCCATGCAATTCCGCAAGGTGTCGAACTATAGCCAAACCCAAACCAAGGCCGCCGTGTCGCCGGGTGCTGCTCGCATCTGCTTGTCGAAAACGCTCAAATACACATGGCAAAAATTCAGGACTGATTCCTTGACCCGTGTCGGTAACCTTGATCTGTACACTTCCGTTCTGGTGTTCTAACCGCACCGTCACGCGTCCTCCTGCAGCCGTAAACTTGATTGCATTGGAGAGCAGATTCCAAACGATCTGCTGGAGTCTGCTGGCGTCGCCGAGAACGTGCCGTGCGGACGGCTCCAGCGTTACTTCCAGATCGATCTGTTTCGAATCCGCCGCAAACTGAACTGAATCAACTGCTGCGTTGATAACTGCGGCGACATCAACCAGCCCGAGCTTTAAACGGAGTTTTCCTGTGATCATTCTCGAAACATCAAGCACGTCTTCAACCAATTGAGCCTGGCTCTTGGCGTTCCGTTCTATGGTCTCGATCGCGCGGGCCGCCGTGTCGTCGTCAAGTCGACCACTACGGAGCATGTGAGACCATCCAATTATGGCATTCAACGGTGTTCGTAATTCGTGAGAAACGGTGGCCAGGAATTCGTCTTTCATGCGATTAGCGTGTTCTGCGTCGGCCCGCGCGATCTGCTCGCGCCTTAAGGCTCGCTCAGAGTTCTCGAGTTCCTGTTGAAGCTGATGATGCAAACGAGCATTCTCGATTATGTCGGATGCGAGTTGGGCATATAGGTCCATCAAACGCATCTCGCGCTCTGTCGGCTCATGTTCTTCACGGAAGTGCACTGAAAGCACACCGATGATTTTCCCACTGCGTGTAATGAGTGGCGTGCTGTGACATGCGCGAACGCCACCCTTTCGGATTGCGTCTCGGTAAGGTTCAAATCGCGGATCTGTTTCGACATCCTTTATGACAATTGGCTCTTTTTGCTTGTAGCAACCACCACATGCTCCCATCCCTGCGGGCACAAACTCAATTTGTTTCAGGAACTGTTTGTCAAAACCAATGCTGCACTTTACGTTGATGCCGTCTCCTGCGGGATTGGCGAGAGACAGCAATCCCATGTCAGTCTTCTGTACTGTCACGGCGGCAGCGAGCACCTGCTTCAATACTGCGTCTACATTCAGTGTACTGGTCAAGCTTAAGCTCATTTCATGCAGGTGCCTTAAGTCTGCGACCTGCATCTCCAGCTCTTCCGTAACAGCCCTCAGGTTTTGCTCCGCCTTCTCTCGTTCCTTTATTTCAGCCTGAAGAGCAAAGGCCTTTTGCTGCAACAATACGATAGCTCTTAGCTGCTGCTGTTCATCGCGCAAACTTAAATAGCTTTCGGCCGGAATAACTCGCGTGTGAGTTGCACACACCTCCGATAGCAAGCCGGATGATGATTCGCTACTAAACTCCTGCAGCGGGTACGCACAGAGTAGGGAAAACTCATTCTCTTTTTTCAGATCATTCCAAAACGACTCGAGTTCCAGGGCGAGCGAAAATTCTCCCAGCCCCCACAAGACGGCAACCAACTCGCCAAACACGCGTATGTGCGTACCGGCCTTTTTTGCTGCCGATACTGCGCCGCCAATAACATGATTGAAGCGTTCGGCGGACAATGCTCCATCTGCGATCAGAAAATTCAGCGTCGTCTCGGCATTGAGTTCTATATAACGTCCAGCGGCAATCGCGGCTGCAACTGCAATTCCGCGGTTTTGCAGTCGGGATTCGAGCGCCGCCAGGTGTGACGCGGTAGCTGCTAGAACGACAGTTTCTCCAGCCTCCAGACCGGAAGCCACGTACGATTGAAGCGAATCCAAAAGGAATGTCTCGGTTTCGTAGAACTGAACGAGATGATCGCAATGACTGGGGCGATAACTCATCTCAAACGCCGTTGTTCCAGACTTCAGAATCGAGTTTACCTGATTAAAGGTATCGCTATTGCCATCCAGTTTATCGATCAATTTCACAACACGTCTCCTAACACCTGGGTGTACGTCGAGTAAAGCGGATTGTAAACGAGTGAACACTAGCACCGACATAGAGAGTGTGGAATTTATGTTGATTTTTCGCGCAACTGCGTAAACAAAACGAACGCCTGTTCGGCGTGGAGCATTCCTTCAAGCAGCAAAGGTGTTGATTATTACTTTCAAATTTTGGAGCTCTGGTCGACTGTCACGTCCCCGGAAATGGATCTAAGTGAAAGCTGCTGTCGTCAATCTACCGTCAAGCTAATGATCACGTCCTGCTGGACGTAAGTCTTTCCTGGTGCGAAATATCTATTTGCTTTGCCTTGGTTCGTTATATATTTGTGGCAGACTGCTAAATTACAGGTAAGAGCTACAAACTTCCTCAATCTACGTATGGCGGTACCAGAGGGTAAACGTCTCGGTCGCTACGAAATTCGGTCACTACTCGGTGTAGGCGGCATGGGTGAGGTTTATTTGGTTCAGGATACTCAATTGCGACGGTTTGCTGCGCTTAAGCTACTGCCGCCGGAATTCACGCGAGATGAAGAACGGCTAAGGAGATTCAAACAGGAGGCTTTCGCTGCATCTGCATTGAACCACCCGAACATCCTCACGATTTACGAAATCGGTTTTGAGTCGGGCATTCATTTCATAGCTACTGAATACATCGAAGGAATATCCATGCGGCAACGCATGAATCAGGGAGCTATGACAATCCAGGAGATTTTGGATTTGGGTGCACAGATCGCTGCTGCGCTCTACGCTGCACATGCTGCCGGGATTGTTCACCGCGACATTAAACCGGACAACATTATGATTCGCAGCGACGGCTATCTAAAAGTGCTCGATTTTGGTCTGGCCAAGCTTAGCGACTATCAAGGTCTTACGAGTGATTCAGAAGCAGCTACGATACAAGTTGTTAAGACCGACCCAGGAAAGGTCATGGGAACGGCGCATTACATGTCGCCAGAACAGACACGCGGTCTGGAGTTAGACGCTCGCACCGACATCTGGAGTCTCGGTGTCATTTTGTATGAACTAATAGCAGGCCGCGTTCCGTTTGGCGGTTCGACTGCAAGTGATGTGGTTGCGAACATTCTCACTACTGAGCCGGTGCCTGTGCAACGCTATTCGGCCGAAGTGCCCGCCGAATTGCAACGCATCATCAAAAAAAGCTTGCGGAAAGATCCAAACGAGCGATATCAGTTGGCGAGAGAAGTCGCTTTGGATTTGAAGAATCTCAAACGCGAACTCGAAATAAACGCTGAGATCGAGCGGTCCATTCAGCCACTCAGTGTCACAAATTCGGGTTCAGGTATTTATGACAACTCAGTTGTTCCAAGTCAAACGAGTTCGCACCCAGGGTCCAACCAGTCAACTTCGTCAAGATCACGCTCAACTGCCCAATACGTTACAAGTGAACTAAAGGCGCACCCGAAAGCTGTCGGTTTGCTAATGCTTTTGGCTGGACTGATTGCATTTACCGGAATACTGGCCATCGCCTACCGTTGGTTGATTGCTTCAGAACATTCGAGAGCTTTCTCATCAAACATGAGAATTACACGCCTGACCAGCACCGGCTCCGCAGACAAAGCAGCAATTTCGCCGGACGGCAAATATCTCGTACACGTAGCCAACGACAACGGGCAGCAGAGCCTCCGCGTGCGACAGGTTAATACTACGAGCGATGTTCAGATTGTCGCCCCGTCTGACGTGCAGTACTCCGGCCTAACATTTTCGCGCGACGGTGATTTTATTTTCTATGTAGCCAGCTCAAAAACGCGTAGCACTTCCGATCTTTATGTGATTGGCGGATTGGGTGGTACGCCACGCAAAATATTGTCGGAGGTTGATAGCGGAGTAACTTTCTCGCCGGATGGCAAGCAATTGGCTTTTATTCGCAATTATGGGAACGAAGGTGAGGATGCCGTGATCATCGCCACTACCAGTGGCGGCAGCGAGCAACGTGTAGCAGTACGCAAGCTGCCGAATTTTTTCCGGTCAGTATCCTGGTCGCCTGACGGGAAGAAGTTAGTGTGCGGTGCTGGAAGTTTTGTTCCGAGTTACAACTCTTATCTCGTAGAAGTTGCTGTTGCTAGCGGAGAAGAAAAACAAATTGGCAACCAGAGTTGGAAGTTGATTGGGGATGTGGGGTGGGCTAGCAGCGGTGAAGGCTTAATTGTCGCAGCGTCGGAGAAGGAAACGGCCAGCTTTGATTCTCAGCAGCTTTGGTACGTTTCGTATCCGCAGGGCGAACCACGACGCATTACAAACGACCTGAACAATTACCGTGGTGTGAGTCTTACCAGTGATTCGAGCCGGCTCGTAAGCATTCAGTCTGAATCGACTGCCAACATCTGGTTTGCTAGTGTTTTTGATACGAGCAACACTACAGAAGTAAGTAGCGGGGCGGGAAGAGTTGATGGCCGCGAAGGTTTGGCTACAACTCCCGACGGACAGATTGTGTAC
>JBHEMC010000058.1:0-27463 GCA_046262775.1 Pyrinomonadaceae bacterium
GTATAGAGGAAATGCTTTACCTCTCTATTCAGTCGTCGTCCGGATTCCACGTGCTCGACGTCTTCCAGGCCAGCGGACGCCGCAACTAACGCCATGATGTTAAGGCTATCCCAACTTTGATAGCTTCGCATTTTCTGAATCAACGCAGGCTGCGCTACACAGTAACCACAGCGAAGGCCCGCCATGCCATAAATTTTTGAGAATGTTCTCGCCACCACGAGATTCGCATATCGCTTCACGAAGGGAATTGTCGTCTCATAATCGGGTGACTCCACGTAATGGTGATATGCCTCGTCAATGAGCACGATTGTTCGTTCAGAAATTTTGGCGAGAAAAGTGCTCAAGGTGTCCTTGTGTGTAATGCTCGCAGTGGGATTGTTAGGATTGCAGATGTAGATCAATCCCGCGTCACCTGAGGCAGCAAGCATGGCCGATAGATCGTGAGAGTAATCAGAAGTCAACCGAATCTTCACGACGTCGGCTTGAGCCATGCGGGCATGTGCGCCAATCGCTTCAAATGTCGGGTCCGCGAAAACGAGTTTTCGTGATCCGTTGGTGAATGCCATTGCGGCTAGTCTCAAGAGATCGCCAGAACCGTCGCCCAGTAGAATATGGTCGGAACCGACGCCGTTTAACTTCGCGAGTTGTTGCACGAGATAGTCCTCGTGCTCATCAGGATAACGCCACGCTAACGAGAACGCGTCAGTCATTGCCTTCAGGGCTGCGGGTGATGGGCCATAAGGATTTTCGTTCGAACTCAGCCGCACAATTGTCGACGCTTCGCTATGGGGAGCGACAGAGGTGAGCGCACGTTTTCTTGGTAGCAACTCAGGCTGAAGTACCGCGTACGCCGCGCCGGCGCCGATTAATTTTCCAAACACGCGTCGAGATAGTTGTGTGGGCATGTTCGCTCCTCCGGTTAAGATTGGTTGCTTTCGTAAAAACTCAAAACCGAATCGCCTTGTTTCAAGCGGCGGCTGCATCTTATACCGTCGAGCGCATCCGGTAATGCTTTTTTATGATGGTGCTCCACGATTAAGATCCCGCTCTCTGTGAGCAGGCCATTTTCCGGTAAACTGAACCGCTTCAAGACCTCTGAATAATCCATTTTATAAGGCGGGTCAAAGAAAATAATATCCCAGGATGCGATCAGGTGGGCGCTCGCATGGCCGAGATAGTCGGAAGCGTCAGACTGCACGACCTCAGTTTCTTGCTCGGGAATCCGGCAGAGATCAAGGTTCGCTTCGATTAAGGCGCACATTCGCCGCGATTGGTCCACAAAAGTAACATGAGAAGCGCCCCGTGACAGTGCCTCAATACCCACAGCCCCGGAACCCGCACAAAGGTCGAGGAAGCGAGCTTCCTCAATGCGTGGGGCGATAATATTGAAGAGTGTTTCCCGTAACCGATCAGAAGTAGGCCGCACCTGCAGTGAAGGCGGGCTCTTGAGATTGCGCCCTTTGTATAGTCCTGCGATTACTCGCATGAGCTTTCGTCTGTATGCAACGGTGAATGCAGTCTACCGCGACAAGCGCCAAGTGCAACCCGACTGGTGCATCGCGTCGCGACAAGCATAATAGGTTTTCAATGCCGGAACCGATGCCGATTAGCCAATGCCAGCTAGTCCGAAACGTGGATCTCGATTGACTTTGGCCAACATTTCGGAAATCGGCGGCACGTTCTGGTCCTTCGCCAGATAGAACTCCGCTTCTCGCCGCGCACGCTCAAGTATCTGTTGATCACGCACCAGGTTGCCGACGCGAAACTCCGGCAGACCAGACTGCTTTGTACCCAACACTTCACCTGGCCCACGCAATTCCAAATCCTTTTCAGCAATGAGGAAGCCGTTACTAGTCTTGGCCATGATACCGAGTCGCTCTTCCGCTATCACAGTTTTCCTGTCGGACGTCAGTAGCACGCAATAGCTCTTATCTGCGCCGCGACCCACGCGTCCGCGCAGTTGATGCAACTGTGAGAGTCCAAAACGTTCTGCGTGCTCCACGATCATTACAGATGCGTTCGGTACATCCACTCCGACTTCGATCACCGTCGTAGATACCAGAATGTCCGTTTTACCCTCGACAAAGCGACGCATGGCTTCGTCCTTCTCGGCTGGTTTCATCTTTCCATGAACGAGGCCGACTGAGAATTTTGGAAACACCGTGTCACGTAGGTACTCGTACCTTTTGGTTGCGTCCTTCAGGTCCATCTTCTCTGATTCTTCAACAAGCGGATAGACGACATAGACCTGACGACCTGCTCGTACTTCCCGAGTTATCAAACGTTTCACTTCTTGCCGCTGGTCTTCACCAAGTACCGTAGTTTCAATTGGTGTGCGACCTGGTGGCAACTCATCGATAACTGATACATCGAGATCACCATAAACGGTCATGGCCAGGGATCTCGGGATGGGCGTTGCAGTCATTACGAGAACATCAGGATTCAGTCCACGTTTGCGAAGTTCTGCACGTTGACGTACTCCGAAGCGATGCTGTTCATCTATAACTACAAGTCCGAGACGCGAAAACGACACTGCTTCCTGGATCAACGCCTGGGTTCCGATGCAAACATTGATCTCCCCGGCGCGAAGCGCCTCGTGCAAAAGTTTTTTTTCAGAGCTACGTAAGGACCCAGTCAGCAACTCAACCCGGTAAGGTGTCTTTGCGAGCAGGCGTTTGATGTTTCGCGCGTGTTGCTCCGCCAGGATTTCTGTGGGCGCCATCAATGCTGCCTGATATCCGTTTTCGACGGCAGCAATCATAGCAATAACCGATACTATGGTTTTTCCACTGCCGACATCGCCCTGTAGCAAACGATTCATCGGAGTCGTAGATTGCAGGTCATTGAAAATCTGCACCACAACATTTCGCTGAGCACGAGTTAGCTTGAACGGCAATACGGCCGAAACCACATTGTTGACCCCTGGATCAATTTGAATCGTTCCGGGTTTTGTTTCCTTCACTCTTTCTCCGCGTCTAAACCCGACAGCAAGAGATAACCAGAAGAAGTCTTCAAAGATTAATCTGATGTGTGCTTCGCTGCGCGCCCGTTCGTAATTGCGCATCGACGCATCAGCGGGAGGAAAGTGAATGTCACGTGTTGCAGCCGCGCGGCCAATCAGTCGAGATCGCCGTCGCAGATCGGACGGCAGTGTTTCCGGAAGCGAAGAGTCAGAGAGGCTGCCAAGTGTTGCATGGATAATTTCCCGTAGACGTTTTGAATTGAAAGGACCAAGTTTGCGATAAACGGGAACGCATCGACCGACATGAATAGCAGCTAAGGCTGGATCTGACGCGTCGTCTTCAATTGAATCTACGGCTTCCTCGTTGAGACCTGAAGTGGGCGACGACACCAATTCCAGTTCGTCAGCAGGCCTATGCAGTTGTACCGCAAATGTGCCGCGTCGCGTATCCCACTCCCAACGGCCAAACGTCACGAATCGTGTGCCACGTTCCAGGCGCTTTGAGTAGTAGTTGATGATGTCGTAGGCATGACGTCCTGAGACAAACCACCACACTACAACCGGACGCCCGGTCTTACCGATGTCCACGGCTGATATTTCGAAAATAAAAAGTTTGCTTTTGCCACGAGTACGCCTATTCCTGACTTCATAACCACCTGCAAGCTTCACTTGGAGTTCAAGCGAAGCGTCTATTCCATCCTGTAGATCCTGGATTTTCGCGAAATGCGACCGATCCTCATAGCGCATTGGTAGATAGGAAAGCAGATCTTCGACAGTAGCGGCGGCATAATCGTCCTTGCCGGCGTGAGAGGCGACGGCGGCGGCAAGCTTGCGCGAGAGAGTTGGACCTAAGCGCGCAATCTTAAAATTGTGAAGAACCTCCACAGGAGTGCCGAGGGAGATGGCGCTGGGCATCGTCCGGATCATAGCATAGCGCCGGAACCAGCCGTGACGCGTGAACGTTCTAAGTTCAGGGAGGAGAATATGGAAAAATGGGAGACGCTGATTGACCGGATGATCCGAGAGTCGATGGAGCGAGGCGAATTTGATGATCTGGCGGGTAAAGGCGAACCAATTGAACTTGCCGAAAATCCATTTGAAGATCCTGACCTGAGAATGGTTCACAGACTGTTACGCAACGCCGGCTTTGGTCCTGCATGGCTTGAGGAACGGAAAGATATTGATGCGCAGTTTTTGCTGGCGAAAAATACGTTGGTCCGTGCAGGCGAAATTTACGGACGATGGGCAGGTACCGCCCAATGGCAGCGCGCAATGAAAGAATTTTGTGAGACCATTGCGGAACTTAACAAACGAATTAAGCTCTACAATTTGAAGGCTCCGAATGTTGCGTTTCATAGGAAAGTAATTGATGCTGAGGCTTTGATTCAGGAGTGTGTGAAGATCTCAGAATAGCAACCAGGAAATGGAGATCACTTGGTGCCAGAAGAGCAACAGATTTCAGAAAACACATCGGAGCACTTAAGACGATTGCGCCATAAGCTCCTACGACTACACAAACTCTTGCTCGATGAAGAGCGCAAAGGATATGAGCGGGCGCGCGGCAGGATCAACAACAGCTACGAGTTTCTGCAGTTGGTGTTGAAGGATCCATGGTTCGATTGGTTGCACCGTTTGTCGGAACTAATCGTTCAGATTGACGAGACTCTTGACAGTCTTACTTCTGCGACACCGGCAACACATCTGGATGCAGTGGCGCTAGTTGAGAGGGCGCGGCAGTTGTTAGCGCCTTCGGAATCAGGTAATGAGTTTCAGAAGAACTATTTCCTGGCGTTGCAGCAGTCGCCTGATGTTGTGCTGATGCATTCCGAAGTGGGAAGGCTTTTAAGCGAGCGGAGACAGGACAGTTGACGTATTCGTTAGCGCACAGGGTTTGTGTCGTGTAGCTGTCACCTGGCGAACTGCGATACTTTGGGTTTGGAATCCTATTTGAGGCTTTGGTGCCACCCGCCGCACTTCCTTTCTGAAATGGCAAAGCCTCGCTGGTGGAAGATTCTTAACCGCTTGGTCGCTCAACTTGCTGTGACGGCCGTGGCCCTCTTGCCGACAACTGCGGGCATCTTCAATTTCCTTCGTTGCAGTGCTGCTCGAACGCGCTTTTTAGCTCGTCGGCAATTTGTGCAGCGTCGCGTCCCTCGATTTGTCTGCGCTCCAGCATGTAAACCAACTGACCGTTTTTTAGGATCGCGATAGACGGGGATGACGGGCCGTAGCCAGTGAAGTAGCTTCGGGCTCGTTCTGTCGCTTCAATGTCAGCACCCGCAAACACAGTCGCCAGGCGATCAGGCTTAATCGATTGTTGCTGAAGTGCCAGAGCGACACCCGGTCTTGCTTTTCCTGCGGCACAACCACAGATGGAGTTGACCATTAGCATCAACGTGCCGTCCGAGTTCTTGACCAGTTCATCAACAGCTTCCGCTGTGCGTAACTCCTCGAAGCCAAGACGCGTCAGGTCTTCCCGCATTGGGCGAATCATTATCTCAGGATATGACATATAGAGATTGTAACACGCGTTTACGTTCGGCAAGCCGAAGCCAGCTAACCAAATTCGTTTCTTATTTGATTACTTTCGCTCTCTCTTCTTCAATCGATATTGTCCGTAAAGCTTCACCGTCACCTTCGATCCGAATATTCCAGACATTTTCCGGTAACGGATAGCGACCGATTCTCTCGGCCCATTCGATTGCTATCACCGCCTGCTCGTCGCGTAGTAACTCATCCAGATCTACAGCATGAGCAGCGCTGGCTCCTTCGTCGAGCCGATATAAGTCGATGTGGTAGAGCCGCAGCCTGCCTTCATACGGGTTTACAAGAGTAAACGAAGGACTCGTTACATCTTCAGGATCGATACCAAGGCCTGCACAGATGCCCTTGACGAGCAGGGTCTTTCCAGCACCGAGTGGGCCGCTAAGCAGAAGAATTTCTCCACCCGACAGGCGTGCGCCAAGCTGGTGGCCATAATTAAAGGTTTCACCGGGAGACCAACTCCGGAACTCTGCGTCGTGAAGTGATGGCGCAATCATCATGAGGATCTGTCGTCAGGAAACTCACCCATTGGATCGAGGGCACAAATAGCGGCGCTGAAGTGTTCCCGAAGATCTGATGCAATCAGCGTACGCATTCCGAACTTGTTCGCTGCTAAATCACCCGCAACGCCTCCAACATATAGAGCTGCGATAGTCGCTGCCAGTGCATCCGTCTCATCCTTCAATGTCGCGACGGCTTGACCCAGAAAGGCGGCAATCAACCCCGTCAGTGTGTCGCCCGCGCCAGCCGTACCTAGTCCGGGATTACCAGTCGGATTCACGAACACGCGTCCATCGGGTGCGGCAACAAGGGAACGTGAACCCTTTAATAACAGGATAATGCGATTAGCCGTAGCAAACTCGCGCGCAACTGCCGCTCGATCTTTCATGATCGATGCATCTGTAGTTCCTATAAGGCGAAGCATTTCACCTGGGTGTGGCGTCAGAATTAAAGGAAGCGCGTCAGATCCTTTTAACGTCGATGGCCAGGGCGCCAGGCAGTTTAGACCGTCGGCATCAATTACCATTGGTCTTGTCCTGCGTTCTGCGATCGCCCGCACAAACTTTCGAGTTCTTTCGTCGTCTGATGTCAGGCCGGGACCGATCGCGACAACGGACGCTTTTTGACTTATTCGCAGGAAGTTTTCTGTCGCCTCATCGCTGATCACGCCACGGTCAGTTTCGGCAAGAGGAATTGTTATTACCTCGGGCAACACACTCGCTGCTACGGCATCTTGCGCAGAAGCTGGAGTGGCGACCGTTACCAGACCGGCCCCAGCCCGAATCGCCGCACTACCGCATAATGCCGCAGCGCCTGTGTAGCCCTTCGATCCAGCGGCAATTAAGACATGACCATGCGTGTTTTTGTAGGAGTTAAATGTGTAACGGGTGCTTACCAGCCATCTCTTTACATCATCCTCTTCAGTGAGAAAGAGCCATGGGTTGAGGGAATCGATAAGCGTTGCGGGCGAGCCAATGTCTGAGACGACGAGTCTTCCGTTAAATTCACATGCTGGAGGTAAAACGTTCGCCGGCTTAGGCGCAGTGAAAGTAACGGTGACATCTGCCTTCACCGCCGCGCCGATCGGTTCCGGCGTATCGGCGTTTAGACCAGAAGGAATGTCGATTGACAGAATAAGGGGTTTTGTATCGTCAGCGCGTTCGCGCGCGGTCCGCAGCATAGCCAGATGTTCAACGACCTTCAGATACACACCATCGAGTGGTCGCGTCAACCCGGTCCCGAAAAGTGCATCTACAATGAGGTCGTAGCTACCTCGAGGCCGTGCCATGCGTTCCCATTGGGAGACACCCTCGCATTCATGAAAAGTTACTGGTGCGGGACTGATGGCTGAGCCGGCGTGAAAGCTTGCGAGTTGGCTAATAGTAGTGAAGTTAGCCTGAACGTCCCCATCAGTTTCATTCAGTTTTCCGAACAGAACAACGTCGGTATGGATCCCCGACCGAGCAAGTCCGCGAGCGAGTGCTGCGCCGTCGCCTCCGTTATTGCCCTTTCCGCATAGAACCAGCGCTTTCCTATTTTCAAGTCCACCCTTGAAACATGATGTAATTGTTTGAAGAGTGGCGTTTGCCGCAGATTCCATTAACAGCAGAGAAGGAGTTTTGTAAATTTCTACCGTAAGACGGTCGACTTCTCGCATTTGGCCTGTGGAGAGGATTTGTCGCACGGCAGGAATGATAAATGACAATTGGCAGGTTTCAAATGCTTTGCGGATAGGGGCGCGGGCGACATGCGCCCGTAAATCAAAAAAGCGGCCTCAAAGGCCGCCTGCCCCTGACCTGCCGCTGCTCCAACCTTCCGTTTCCAGGATACTTAAGAGATATTGCTAATACCCGACGAACTCCAGAAAAAAAGTAAAAAAATTCGGAACAGGACGGCTCCTGCTCCAAACATGGGAACGCGGGCGCCCTCGCCCGCGTCTCCAGTCCCCGAAAATCTGGACGTTTCCGCCTAGATAGCTATCGCCGCCCGAACATTTGGTCCCGTTAAGGCTGAAGGCCTTTCGGAAGCGACCGGCGCCATGGGCGTCTTGATGATGTTCATCAGAACCTCACATACTTCACGACTGCCGGTACCAACCAAGTATCCCTTTTCATCCTGCAGAGCATAAATGTTGCCGCTTGAGTCGAGTGGAAAAATCATCGGCTGAGTGTACATCGTCGTCTCCTGCTGTCTTAGTGACTAATTGCTCTTCCTGAACCGACGCCGAATCGCTCCGGCGGCGCCAAGTAATCCCGTGCCGAGGAGGAACATGCTCGCTGGCTCAGGAACTTCTGAAGTTTGGGAGAACCCACCAAGTCGCCATTGGTTGATATCCTCGAAAGTGGTTCCGTTTACCCCTTGAATAGTTACGCTATTGATTACTGCACCCTCTGCAGCTTGGATTCCGAAAAAATTCTGACCATTGGTATCGACTGTGAAAGTTTGGCTGAAGACTTGACCGCCTGAGAGTGTGTAATTGACTGTGAATTGAACCTGCGTCGGTGGGGGCAGCCCCGCCGTGACGTCAACGTTCAGAATCAGCTTCGTGAATGTTGCTCCATTCTCGAGCTGGACCGTCGCGTTCGAGAAGGGACTGTTACCCGTTCCGCCAACAAGCACTGCCTGGCCTCCACTGACGCCGAGATTGCCGCTACCGGAGGTTGATGTGAAGTCGACGATGAAACCTGCACCGGCGCCGTTGAAATCACCCTGAACCAACAAACCCGAGTGTACAAGACTGGCATTGTTAAAAAGCACGTTATCGGTATTTTGGTTATTTGGATTACCAGTTGTAATTGTTATGGGGTCGGCCCATACATTAGAGGCTGCAACTGCCATTACGGCCACAGTGGCGGATGTCAGCAGCAGACGACGCAAATTGTTTAGGGGGAACATTACAAAACTCCTTATTCTGATTTCTTATCTCAAGATATTTAAACGTCTAAGATGGTAGGTTTTCCCAATTGCGCCGATCTGAGGGCATTTGCGGCTAGGCTTCTTCGCATTTGGAAACGCAGGAGGTTTTCACGGATGTAAAAAGAAGCAATGAGTGTGGAATTCCAGAAAAGGAAAGAAAATATTACGGAGCGGAACAACTACTTAAGAAGACGCAACAGCCTTGCGCTAACGAGGCGAGCCTGTCCAACACCCAGAGCGAACGTGATTCCAAAATAGCATGTGCCATACGCACCCAAGACGACAATCGCAAGTGGAATCGGACGCCACGTAAGCAATAACGATTTGAGTCCCCAGCCAACGCCTGCGCTCACAATCGCGCCGGCCCAAAGCTTCGCAGTGTATGACAAAGGAAGACCCGTCCGACCGATTCGTTGATTTAAATTGTTTCTCAACAGCGCGAACTCAATCCACCCCGCCACACCTGCCGATGAAGTCAATCCCGCGACGCCCCACTTGGGATTGATGCCCAGGGCGCGCGGTAACGGCAGCGAACAGAGATAACCAAGCACCGTTGTAAGTAAGACGCGAATAGTGGCATATCGCAACGGTGTGCGCGTGTCGTGAAGTGCGTAATAAGTCGAAGAATACAATCGACCAAGTGTTGAGGCGAGTAGACCGACGGAAGAGCCGGCAAGAATAGCCCACACGTAAACTGAATCTGTTCTGGTGAAGCGTCCAGTTTGATACAAGACTGCTGCTATTACATCGCCAAGCGCTAGAAATGCTATCGAGGAAGGCACAATAAAAAAAGCGATTCGTTGTAGCCCGTTATCGAGTCGCTTGCGTAAAGTCTCTGCTACAACATCAGCACTGCCGAGCGCCCTCGACATACTGGGCAGTTCCGCCGCCGACACAGACATCCCAAACAAACTTACGGGTAACGTGTACAGGCTTTGTGCGTATGTCAGAGCCGCAACGGCTCCGGTGCCCAGGAAACTTGCGAGCGCCGCGTCAACGAACGCGCTGATTTGGACCACGCCACGACTCATGAACACTGGAAAAAAATTATGTAAGACCTGCCTCGCGTGCACATTAGCGACATCGATAGCGGGTTTAAAGTGGTGAATCAATCTAAGTAGTGTCGGGATTTGCACACTAAACTGGAGCGCACTGCCGATAACCGATCCCCATGCGGTGTAGACTGCAAGGCCTGCAGCTTCTACTCGCGGGCCAAAAGCGATGAGCGCGGTGATGATCGCTATGTTCCAGGCTACCGGTGCTGTGTAGGAAATGAAGAAGCGATGGTGGCTGTTAAGGACCCCCAGGCACCAGGCTGAAAGAACCAACAATCCCGCACCTGGAAAAAGAATGCGGACAAGCCTGATCGTCAATTCACGACGTTCATCATGGAAGCCGGCCGCGATCACGCTAACAAAGTACGGTGTTGCCAGAACACCAACCAATACAATCGCGGAAGTCAACAGGGCCAGCATACCGAAGATCACATTTGCCACTCGCGAAGCTTCTTCCTCATCGTGCTGGGCCAGTAAGTTGGCATAGGCGGGAATGAACGGCGCCGAACGTGCTCCCTCTCCAAACACGTTTTGGAGAAAATTCGGTATCCGGAAAGCCGCATTAAATGCATCGCCTTCCGCTGAGTTACCGAAGTAGTGGGCAAAGATCCGCTGTCGAATCAGACCAGCAATCCTGCTGATCAGAATCCCGGCCCCGACCATGAATGCTGATTTGCCGCTGCTGCGTTCTACGGGTGAATCTGTGCTTTCACTTGGAAATTCTCCCGTACTCGCCCCGATCTGTTCGAGGATCTCTCCTGCTGCACGACTCGAGTTGCGTGGAATCTCGCTATGGGTCCTAATCGTCGGGTCGTTCAGTGAAGCTTGTCCCGCCGGGGCGTCGTCGTCTCCGGTATGAGGTTTTGAGGAATCGCTCATCAGAGACTGTAATCCCTCAGTTTCGTGAGTAGGGTCTTGTAACTGATACCAAGATCTTCTGCAGTCTTGCTTTTGTGTCCACCATTGGCTGCAAGTGACGCAAAAATCTTTTTCTTCTCAACCAGACGCAGTGCGCGATGAGCTACATCAGAGAGAGTTCCGGACAAATCGAGTTGTTGAAGCGTGTCGTTGCTCTCGTCCTGAGCACCCATAAGTCCGAGATCATATGCCGTCAATTGCATCGTGTCTGAGAGGATGCAAGCGCGCTCGATCGCATTCTCCAACTCACGTACATTGCCGGGCCAGGAATGCCGGCCGAGAGCCGCGATGGCATCGTTCGCGAGAGTTGCTTCTCTCCGTCGCAATTCCTGTCCTACCTGCTTTGCAAAATGTTGCGCCAATAAAATCACGTCGTCGCCACGCTCGCGTAGAGCAGGTATAACGAGCGGAAACACGGCGAGACGGAAGAACAGGTCGCCGCGGAATTGACCGTTATCTACCGCGGCTTTCAGGTCCTTGTTCGTCGCCGCAACGACACGTACGTCAACCAGCACGGGAGCCTTGCCTCCTATCCGGTCAACAACTTTTTCCTCGATTGCCCGCAACAGCTTGCCTTGTACGCCCAACGGCAATTCACCGATTTCGTCGAGAAATACAGTGCCGCCAGATGCGAGTTCAAACTTCCCCTGTCGCCGATCATTCGCACCCGTAAACGCGCCTCGCTCATGCCCGAAAAGTTCATTTTCGATCAGTGTTTCGGGAATTGCGGCACAGTTTATTGCCACAAAAGGTTTGTCGCGTCGACTTGATAAATGGTGGACCGCGCGTGCGAACAGTTCCTTGCCTGTTCCGGATTCTCCAAGCAACAGCACAGTCGCCTCGGTTTGCGCAACGCGTTGTACCTCAGCAACGGCCCGCTTGATAACTACCGATTCTCCGAGTATCCGGGGAAAGCCGTACCGACGCGACCATTCTTCTCGCAATAGAATATTCTCGGTGCGGAGGCGCGCTTGCTCGAGGGCTCGCTCCACGAGCAACAGAAGATGGTTCGAGTCGACTGGTTTCTGCAAAAAGTCGTGAGCGCCATCCTTCATTGCCTGCACAGCTTCGTCGATGGATCCAAATGCCGTCACGACAATCACAGGTACATCAGCGTCGGCCGCGCGTGCCGCATGCAAAACATCCAAACCCGATCCGTTCGGCATTCGGAGGTCGGTGAGAACCAACCTGTGACGCGTGTTTGAAATTTCGCTGATAGCACCACGAGCATCAGCAGCCTCCGTCACCTGGTACCCGGCCCCCTCAAGAGTTAGACGCATGACCCGGCGCAAACTATCTTTGTCTTCACGAGCAGAATGTCAGGCATACGTGTGCGTGCTTGCGGAAGGATAACTTACTCTCGCTGTAATTACAGTTAGTGGGTAGTGCACATGTGCTCAAGAGCTACCGGACGGATCATTGATGGTTTCAGTTGCACGTGTCAAGCATGTTTTGAAGAAGGTAGCCGTACGGATTGGCTTCCACAAAATAGGGTGTAAGACGTATGGCCTACACCCTGACAGATCACAATTGAATTCTCGCCTGCCGTTCAATACGAAGGCGCGTTGCGAAGTTCTGCTCTGGAAATTAGACGAATTACGGTGCGCTCGTGATTTGGTTGTTCAGGAAGACCGACATTCATACGAATGGTCACGCTATGCGCATGATCATAATTGGCGGGACTTGCAATAGCCTGGCCCATTGAATCCCAGTAAGTGAAGCTGAGCGACTCAATCGAGCCGGCAAGGTCCCTCGCGTTTTCACTGCCAGGATAATTATCGAACCGAACCAGCTTCTGTTCGTCAGTTTTAAAAACGAATCTTAAATCTTCGTTTGGATCTGCAATGGTGCTGTTGCGGTTGAGGTTGGCTCTGATTCGAATTGAAGTGGGCCCGGAATCTGTGAGTACGATTCCATTGTCAGTCAAACCAAATCCTGAATTTGAAATCTCTCTGCTCATCAAATCAAGCGCACTCTGCGCCGAGTGGAGAGTGGCCAGGCTGTGGTCCAGTCTTCGTTTTTCGTAAAACGCCGCGAAGACCAACGTCGAAGCTGTCAATATTGCCCCGCCTATAATGAGGACGGCAAGACAAAGCTCAACCGGTGTGAAACCGCGCTGTGACCACGGGGTAAGTTCGCGAGGGCGACCTGTTTTGTGCTTTTGTATCATTGCAGATCGATAGAGTTGTGCTTCTCACCACAGACAACGATAGTTCGGCACCAACAGCGACTTTAATATTCCCGCACGCCGAGGACGGTATGTCCGCCCACATTCTTCGCTTTTTCGATCTCTTCCGAGTTGTACTGAATATTAGCCGTGCCGCCACCACTCGTATCGAATGTTGGTACGCCGAATATGTCAGAGTCAGGGCCAGTGCGTGGGAAATTGGCCACGAAGAGTGCACCGTAAATACTGCCCGTGCCGCCGCCACTCCGAAGCACTCTGCCAGTTCCAAGTACCATGATGACTCCGTTGTAATTGAAATTTCCATCGAGTGTAAGCGTACCGGTAACAACCAACGTACCTTGTCCCGTTGGACTACCAGGTCCCAGGACAAAATCACCATCGACGAATGTGAGCACACCATTCGGATTTGTTGCGCCCAAACCGCCGGGACTACTCATCGCAGCTGCACCGCTGGTGAAATAGCGACCTTCGGATATGGCTAAATTCATCATGCCGCCAGTACCATACAGAAACGAGCGCGCACCGGGTACGGACTGAAGAAAACTGGGCGTGTTCCCGGAATTTAAAACCATCGGAGTCGAAGGTGTGACAACGGGCGTACTTCCTGAACAGTTAGTACCGTCGGGCTGGCAGCCATTGATGACGTTGCTGGTGGAATTGAAATCACTACCTGCCACGCCGAATGCGGAAATCGACGGGTTCGGATTGCCTGCAGCGTCGACGCCTGAAAATGCCGTTACATTGCTGCCACCGAGGTTGAAATTGATTGGGTTTCCGGTGCCATTTGGTAGTGTAATCGTGCTGGTTACAATGTAGTTCGTCGTAAGCCTACTGACGATTACCTCCATATTCTTTCGCGAGTTTCTTGGCCCAAAGCCTGTGACCTGAATCCTCAGCCGGTCGGGTTTATATGTGGGATTGGCCGCGCGAATACTGCCGTCTCGATCATCGGGGTCGATGACGGACGTGACCCTGAAACCTGAGCTTCCATCATTGGCCACATTCACCAAGTTGCCGGATGTTGCCGGCCAAACATTTGGTGAGCTCACGACGTTGCGAAACGTTGCTCGAGTACCAATTGGGTTCGACTCAACATTGCCGCGCACCACATTTAATGTCCGTGCCACGCCGGCTTCGGCCGCATAGTAGGCCTGCATCTCCGCTGTTGAATCGACTGCATTAGTTCCCGTAATTGAGGTCGTCAAAATCAGAGTCCCGCCAGCGGCCAGCAGCAATGCAGAAAGAAGCAGAGCGGTTACTAAAGCGGCTCCTCGCTCTCCGCGTCGTGCTTCGCACAAACGATTTGCAGTTAGAGCTTTCATGGCAAACAATTCCTCGCAGTTTCGGATCGTTAATAGGTAGTTAAATTTGAATTGCGCAGAGTGACATCTGAGCACAGCAGCACTGTGTAGGCGGGTTGATAACCCGGTGATCCCGGCTTTCCGACCTGGTTCAAAATAACTGACACTGCAATCACGATATATTTCGCCTGGTCAGGGGAAACTTCGGCCGCAGATGCGTTAGAAATGTCAGATGCCGCGGGATCCGCAGTATAGGTGACCTTGCTGGCGAAGTAATGAATGTTGAAAGAGTCCAAACGATTGGCGAGAACCGTATTACCGGTGCCGTATTGATCGTGTCGCGCAAGGTACTTCGTATTCGCTGCGAGGTTGATGAAGTAACTTACGTCTTCTCCGGGATCCGTAACGTTATTGCGCGAACTGTCGGAGACGGCGTAGTCGTACTTGTTGAGATTCGATCTGATGCGGATGCGATTCGCACCTGATTCTGCAGCAACGAGGCCGTTCGTATTGAGGTTGAAACCAGCATCAGCAATCTCGCGCGACATGATATTCATTGCCCTTTGAGCGTCAGCCAACGCGTCCGACTTCTGATTTTCGCGGCTCCGCATGCGGAGTGCTCCCGCGATCAGCGTACTCGCCATTCCCATCAGAGCGAGAGTCACAGTCATCGCGATCATGAGCTCCATCAATGAGAACCCTTGTTCGTTTCTCGCAAGAGTTATTTTGTGCTTCGGTTGCATCGGTGCCTCTTTTCTGGCTAATAAGTACCCGGAACCAGGCTGGAGCGTTGCGTCGATAGATTTACTGATCCCAGCGGGATTCCTGCTTCAGGTCTGACATTGACTGTTATCGTTTTCACAGTGGGCTGGCCCGCATCTGGTTGACCGGCGGGAACGACCGCAGTGTTCACAATCTTTGTGGTCACCAAATAAGTGCGCCCTGCACTTGTCGTTATTTCCTCTACTCCGGAAGCACTTGTTGCGCCAAGCCCGCCGTTTGGATACGAATACGCAAGATTCCTGTTGGCTGCGGAGAAGGGCATATTTCGCAGCCATTCCATTCTCTTCTGCGCAATCGCCATCGCTAATTCACGGTCGTTCGCTTCGGAATTGGTATTGGCGGAGTACGCAAACAGCGACGCAGCGCCAAGCCCCACAACCATCATCAGGACCAGCGCAATCGCCGTTTCCATCAGCGTGAACCCACCGTCCGGTTGGGCTTGCTTGTTCGTTACGTGTTCCGCTGCAGTAGTGTGTGCGTTCATCCACTTACCCTCCTTAGTTGCCGACCGTGACCGTTACCTGCTGAGTTGTCCCACAGCCTGGACTCGAGGAGATTTGGACGACAAACGTTCCTCGATTTCCATTTCCCGACTTGGCACCGATAGTCACGCTAACGGTTCCGCTGCCACTAACGCTTGATGGAGATACAGAGATGTTCAAACTGTTTCCGCCTCCTGACAGTACAGCGCTGACCGTACGTGCGCCGGTTCCATTCGCGAGCGTGTAAGCGACGGTGCCGGTGCGCCTCGCAGAATCGCTTTGACTCAATGTCAAACTCACCGAAGTCACTGTTGCACTGCATGCAGGCAGCGGAGTAGGCGCTGGTGTGCCGTTAGGGTTTGGTGTTGGGGTCGGTGTCGGCGACAGCGACGGCGACGGCGTCGGGGTTGGGGTTGGAGTTGAATGTGGACTTCCATTGCCACTGCTTCCGCCGCTGTTACCTGGTGGAGTGGGCGTTGGCGTAGGAGTCTGATCCGGATTTGGTACTCCCTCCGGTGTTGGCGTTGCAGTCGGCAAGGGTGTTGGATCAGGTATCAAATCTCCCGTCACCTGGGTTAACGCGACATCCGGTATTGCATCGTCCGCAAAGATTTGATCATCTACGGTAATGTCGCCTGATCCTGAGATGTCGACGGGTATACTTTTGGTTCCGTTCGACACCTGGAAAGCGAGTCGTTCAGTAACACGACCGCGCCAGTCGAAAGTCGCGGTTTGTCCAACTGTTGAAAAGAACACGCCACTGTCGAGTGTAAACGTGCGGGTTCGCACAATACCACTCCCATCAAAATCCATTGTTACGGCGAAAGTGTTGGTACCCGGATCGAATGTCTGGACCGATGACTCTGATCCGGCGCCAGCATGGCGGCGGACAGCATCTGCGCGAGCCTTCTCAACGTACACGGCAAAACGACGTGCTGAATTCTGCACTCGCATCTCTGCGCGTGCACCGGTGATTCCCAATACGCCGAACGTCGTGACAATCGCGATTATGGCCACCGTCATGATCATCTGCATCATGGTGAAGCCTCGCTGGCTCAAACGTCGGGACGTTTGGCGCTTACGATTTACTTTGTGCATGTTGTAGCTCGCCTCCAAAGCGATTCATCGATCGACTCCTGCAGACACGGATCGCAAACGAGCAGATGGCAATGTGCATGCCAGTAGTTAAATCCCATCAAAAGCCAGCTTTTTAAGCGATCCACAAATCTCCGGCCCAATTTTGTGAGGCGCGTTGCGTCACCTTAAGTGACACAAACGGAAGAGGACTTCCTATTGTTTAGCCCGTAGGTATTTTTTCGGAATCTCGTGAGGGTTTGAACTTTAGAGTAGATGGGACTCGTGCCTATTGTCATTCAGGCACCCAAAGCATCGTCCACTCCGCGGTGCCGCACGCCGCGCAGATCGGACGGTAAAGCGCCCCGACAATCTTCGAATTGCCGGGGCGCATACTTCATATGGGATCGACAACGTCTATGGTGACCGCAACTTGGATCCGGTTTCGTACTCGTCGCTTGTACTGACCCTCACCTCAGTATCTGATAACTCCATGGCGAGCTGACGCGGCGTATATTTAAATGCCTTTGGACCGCCGCGGCTATTCTGGATCTGCATTACAAACAGATCCTGGTTTTCCCTGAACCTTGAAACGCTGCCGCTTTGATTGATAATGACAAATAGCAACTCCTGACCACTCGCCGTCTTCATCTGACCCACCAAAGCACTTGCACCTCCATCAGTTCGAACAAGCGTCCCCGTCTTGGCGATTACGCTCCCTCGCCAGGCTAAACCAGTAAAGCGGTCTTTCATTGTGCCAGGGTCTATGCCTGCCACTGGCATGATATCGGCAGGTGATAGGTTCTGTTTCTCGAGTTCAATCCGAAGACCTCGCACGATTTTCATCATGACGTAAGGAGAAATGCGATTGATGCCCAACCCGCTGAGTGAAGAAAGTCTTAACTCCTCAGGATCGACTCCGAGTTTTGTCACGAGCTGCTGTTGCACTGAGTTTGGACCACCGAGAGTCTCGCCAATTCGTTCGGCCATGAAGTTGTTAGAATAACAAAGTAACACTTTCAGGATATCTACTAGTTTGCTCGATTTCTGTGTCAGCAGTAGTTTCGCGGCTGCTGAAACATTCCCCACAACAACTTCGCCCATGACAGCAACTGACGGATTTGATTCAAGACTTGCGTGGTCGTCGAGCAGCGTACGCTCATATGTCCACGCCCTGGTTGCTGCTTCCGAGCGCAACGTGGCGTCGAACGTGACGTAGAGTTGCTCGCCCGAGCCACGGGCTGACCAACTAAAGTTCATCGTGAAACCCGGCGGAACGATCAGATCACCGGTCACACGCTTAATGCCTAGTCTGTTCAGTTCACGCGCGAGCAATATGGCGTGCTCATAATGGAAAGACGGATCGCGGCCGGAAAGGTAAAGATTACCGTTGATAGTGCCCGATTCTTTGTCGAACGCGCCGTCGCTCCAAACTCCGGTTGAGAAGCGGTGTTGAGGCCCAAACGTTTGTAATGCGACGAGCGCAGTTGCCAATTTAACTGCCGAGGCGGGATTCAGGGGCACGTGCTCCGATTGCGTTGCGACGGTTTCGCCGTCGAGTGTTTCTACGAGCACTCCCTGAACGCCGTAAAGTGGACGAGATTCGGATGCGGGTTGTTCCTCGGCTGGAGGTTTTACGCCGGGTATTGATTGTGCCGCGTTCGGCGTAGGTCGCGTCTCGGGAACCTGGGCTGTAGCTGAGTTCTGAACGTTGAACACGATGCTACCAGCAACGGAGATCAAAACAAAAAAGCGCGCAACTCGAATCAACATGCTCGGCAATGCGGAAAACCTCATCATCAATTTCAGGGGGCAAGTGAGGGAGAGTGCATTTGATGCAAGCAACTACCCGGAAAGATGTTTCGTCGCTGATTCCGGTTCACGGGCAGCGAACGTCGAAACATCATAGCCCAGGTCTGCGATGGTAATGAAGAAGAATTTTTGATTCATGTCCCGAGCCCTTGCTCTGAATTTTTCTTTGAGGTTGATTTCGTTGACATGTTTGCAGACTCGCTCATAGAATCGCGTCATTGACAAATTACTGTGCAACGTAATCAAGAACCGGTGACAGTTGCGCGAGTGCTGATCACTCATCGCGCGCGTCGAAAAGAAATTCGCAAACGTCTTGCTGAGTTTCGGGAAATTTGGCGACACGGTTCAGATGCGCGTGTTTGGGAAGAACTTGCGTATTGCATCTTCACTGCAGGAGCTTCGGCCCGAATGGGCCTCAGTGCAGTTGAAGCTGTGAAATCGCTGTTGTTCAAGGGCGAGCCGCAGGAGATGACTGACGTTTTGAGAATCACCGGTGCGCATCGTTTTCCAGTTGCAAGACCGCTTTACATTGTCAGTACCAGAAATTACTTTCACGCTGACTGCGGCATGGCCTTGCGACAACGGTTGCGCAGCTTCTCAGATCCAATTGAACGTCGTGACTGGTTGGCCCAGGAGAAACGAATAAAGGGACTTGGTTATAAGGAGGCCAGTCACTTTCTGCGCAACATCGGCGTTAAGGGACATGCAATCCTTGATAAACATGTAATGAGGTGCTTGACCGAAGTGGGGGTGATCGATTCGACGAAACCTCCCGGTAACCGCACAAAATACCTTGAAGTAGAGGAGGAGCTCCGGCGCTTTGCGCGCGACATAAAAATTGATTTTGACGAACTGGACCTCGTTCTTTGGTCACTGAAGACCGGTGAAGTGTTGAAGTAGCTTGGAAGTGTTCACGGTTGCCAAAATCAGTTCAGCGGTGCGCATCATGCAGTTACGTAGCAAAAGCTTTTTAGCATCAATGGCGGCTGGATGTATGGCCGCCATCAGTCTTTGCTTTGCATCAGCCATACTGGTGTCGGCGATAGTTGTCGTTTCTGATAAAGCGCATAGCAAAGGTGAACATGCTCTGCACAAGGGGGACTATCCGCTAGCCGAAAAAATCTTCCGCGAATTGCTTGAAAAGAATGTACACGACAACGAAGCGCGTCTTGGACTTAGCTTTGCTCTTCTTAAACAGCGCAGCCTTCAGGCTGCTTACGACAACGCCGCGCGTGTGGTACTGCTTGAGCCGCTGTCATCTCGCGGACACGCGTTACTGGGGGCCGCCATCCTCGCTTCTGGAGAGTTTCGCAGTTCCATTGAGGAGTTTCGTACGGCGTTAACACTCAATCCTGACGAAGCAATGGCGATCGCCGGATTAGCGATGGTTGACTTCTATGAGAATCGTCTGGATCTCGCCGTGCCCGGATTGCGGCGAGCTGCCGAACTCGACCCCGAAGAACCGGACTATGTTTTTGATTTGGGCCAGGCCGCAGCGAGAAGCGAACGCTACAGGGAAGCAGCAGACGCCTACGAACGATTTCTTTCGATTGCACCGAAGACCGATGCTGATCGACGTGCCCGCATTCGTGGTCTGATCGACTTCCTTCGTTATCTCGGCAGGCAAGGTTCGCTCTATGCGCCAGCCGGAGCAAGTCGGACCGTTATTTCTTTTGACTCATACGACAGCAGGCCCATACTGAACGTTCGCATAAACGGTCAAAAACAGACTTTTCGGTTTGTGCTGGATACTGGCTCGGGAATGTCAGTAATTTCTGACGCAACTGCTCAAACCCTCGGATTGCGTCCCGTAGCAAAAGGCGGACTGGCACGCGCAGTAGGAGGAGGAGGCAAATTTGAAATAATTTATGGTTTTATCTCGGAGCTTGAACTCGGCGAAGTCAAGATTCAAAACATGCCCGTTTATATTCGCCACTTCTTTGACGACAAAGTGCCTGTTGATGGATATCTGGGTCTGTCTGCCATAACAAAATTTCTGGCGGCCATTGATTACGAGCACAAGCGAATCACACTCATCCGCCAGCGTCAATCGGATGCTTACGAAAGCTGGACCGCTGTTCGCAAGCAGCAAGATCCAGGCTCTTTTGCTATTCCGGTGAACGGTGAAACAATTGAGATTCCACTGCGCACGACCTCCAGCGGATTTCTGAGCGGCGAAGTTAGCCTGCCCGGTTTTGATAAGCCATTCAATTTTATTGTCGACACTGCCGCAAGCATTAGTGTCATCTCGGAGAAGCTCGCTGCACAAGAGCAGCTAACAGGTCTGCTTCAGCCTACGAAGATGCGGGTGTACGGCGCTGCGGGCGTTACAGAAGATGTGAAACTCGTATTATTGCCAAGAGTTGCACTTGGGCTTAGCGGACTTGACAATGTGAATGCCGCCGTTCTCGATATGGAACCTGTAAACGAAACAGCAGGTTTCACGCAAAGTGGAATTCTGGGTGGCAACTTTCTTAGTCGCTTTCGCATTTATTTCGATTTCGCGCGTGCTGTTATTCAACTGGAGTCCACAACCAGCAACGGCGAAAGCGTGGAGAATCTGAAACGAAGGCCGTAAGGCATTATGAAACAAAGTTTGTATTTGGAAACATCAGTTGTCGGCGCCTACCTCGATAATGGGGAACCATTTCGACGCGACTTGACGATTCGCTGGTGGGAGCACGAAATCGAAGATTATCGAGCAGTGATTTCTCCACTCGTCTCAGCGGAGATTTCTCGGCTGGCTGAACCTCATCGGCGTTCTTATCTAAAATTGATCAGTTCACTTGAAAAGGTAGATTTGACTGAAGAAGCTGCAATCCTGGCTGAAGGTTACATCTCGCGTGGCATTTTTCATCGCAAGTATATAGCTGATGCGTTACATGTGGCGATCGCCTCCTATCACAAGATTGATTATATCGTTACCTGGAACTTCGGACATTTAGCCAACGTGCGGCGCCAGGCACGTATTAAACTGTTCAATACGGCGGCTGGATTTTACGTGCCGATGATCGTTACGCCGGAGTTCCTCGTTTCAGAAGCAACCGAGAAGGTGAGCTGAGCGTTTGTTAGTTTGCCGGGGCCTCGTGGCCACTCATTCGTTGAATGCGTGAAGAGGCGTCGGGACATCAACCAAAGCACTCGAAGTGGAGTGTTTGGAAGAGTGGCTAAGAGTGCCATCTAATGTGTGGCAGCAATTGAACAAGAAGAGCGCGAAAACAAAGCAGTCTATGTACCGGAGACCAAAATTTCTCGAGGTACTTCACGCAATTCGAGAAGAGATGTCGCGTGAAGCCGATTACGACGTAGATCTGTTTGCGGAAATGGTCCGATCGGGCGTGGCTCCGCGGCATGGCGCTGAGCGCGTGATACGCGGATTGAAAACCCGTGCACCAAGCGCAAATCATAAGAATGGCAAATCGCCGCAGCGTAGACAGCGCAAAGCTGGCACGTCATAATGCAATGGCAACGCACTAAAGAATGGCACACAATATAATTCGCGATCATGAATGCAACGTTTGAAACAATCGGATTAGAAGTCGCGAGCGAAAAAGCTTTCAACTATCTCGCCGAGCGCGCTGGCGATCAGGGCGAACCAACTCAGTTGAGTCGTCGCGGCGCCGTGTTGCATGGCCGTTGCTGGAAGTTGGGTGAAGGTCTCGAAGTGTGGACGGTTCTCTACGAATCGGGAAGCGGTGACGTTTTTTATGCTGATTGTCGACCAGGCTTTCGCGCACGTTATATTCAGACGATTACTCCATGGGCTCTAACGGAGTACGACGAAGAAGGAGAGGCGGTGGTCCATGGGTATCGCGAAGGTACTGATTGCGAAGTGCTGTTTGAGCTCCAGAATCTGACTGAAGTGGGACCAAGAGGGTTCGGCGCGCAGGAGTTGCACGTTGGATTATGTGGCCTGGCTTATCGAGCGCGCGTCAAACGGTCAGGAGGAAAAACTAGATGGACGCCGCTGGAGAAAGCCGCTCCTGCACGCGCAGCGCACGAGAACGATTGGAGCTTGTCAGGAAAGGTCATTGCCTTCAAACCATTGCGAAATCCGTTATCGGGTGGCGAACTTTTCTGGATTCATCTCGATCTTGATCGCATTAAGATCGAAGTATTAGTCAATCAACGATCCCTTCGTGGTGATGCGCTACAAGTCGGCGCAACGGTTGAGGCGGAAGTTTGGCTTCAGGGGCACGTATTGGATGAGCACGCACTCCGCTCGCGTTATGAAGGTGTGGATTATGCTTGTTCAGCCGCTAGTTTCTGGGGCAGTCTCAAAAGGAGCAATTAAGATTAAAATGGCCGGCGGAAAACTCTGACATTGGAAATCGCCGGCGATTTCCTTCTTTGAACTAGATGAAGCGCGCATTGGTGGTTGCCCTTGTAATCCTCACGTTACTTGTAGCCGGTTATATTTTTAATCAGTACTGGACCCATCGTTACGACACTTTAATCGCCCGCCAAGCTGCCATCTACCGCATCGATCCTGATCTTGTCTGGAGCGTGATTTACGAGGAAACCTATTTCAGTCCGTGGAAAACCGGGAAGGATGGAGAGATCGGATTGATGCAGGTGATGCCCGCTGTCGGGCGCGAGTGGGCTTCGGAAACCGGCATGCGCGAGCTGGAGAGGCAAATGGCCTCTGATCCAGTGAGTTTTCTGCGCGACCCTGAGCACAACTTGCAGATCGGATGTTGGTACCTCGAAAAAATCCGCGACCAGTTCCAGGATTTGTCTGATGCTGAACCGCGCATGATAGCCGCTTATAATGCTGGGCCAAGTCGGGCAGTTGAATGGAACCGCCCGGGCGACAGTGGAAAAGAACTTTCAGCTGCTGAATTCATTACCCGCATCGATATACCATCTACTCGGGCTTACGTTATCTCGATCATTCAGCGCTATCGAAACTTAAAGAACGCAAAAGGACAAGCCTCATTGCAGCGGTCCAAGTTGTAGTCGCTGGCAATTATTGCTAAATGATCACTTGGCCCACGCTTACAGTCGGCGGCAAACTATTACTTGCTATGCTCTGCGGCGGCGCGATTGGGTTTGAGCGCGAGTTAAGCCGCAAAGCAGCCGGTCTTCGCACGAATGTTCTGATTTGCATTGGCGCGGCGCTTTATACGATTGTTTCTCGTCACATAAGTGGCGGCGCCGCTTACACAGATCCTGCGCGACTGGTTGCGCAGGTGGTCACAGGCATAGGCTTTCTTGGCGCCGGCGTGATCCTGCAATCTCGTGGTTCGATTACCGGGCTAACGACGGCGGCGACTATTTTCGTGGTTGGTGCAGTCGGAATTGCGATAGGCGACGGAATGTTTGTGCTCGCGCTTTTCTCTACTGCGCTAATTATCGTTGTTTTAGTTCTCTTACGCCGTGTGGAGCGGGCAGTCATCCGGCGCAAACGCATGTTTCACTACACGCTGAACACACGTCATCCGGCTGATCTCCTGGATCGTTTACTCGACCTACTGGAAAAGGAGCACATGCACCTCGAAGATTTCGACGTTCGCGATTCGACCAGCGGCGACCACGAAGTGCGCTTGAGCATCGTTACATCGATCGATGGCAACCGGCGTTTACTGCGGAGTTTGCCGCATTTCGGAACGGGAGTTCGTTCATCAACTCACGAGCGCCGCGATTGATCTCTGAGAAGTCCGATACGATAGGTCTGTTAAATTCTTAGTTCGTCGTCCGTTCGAATCTTGTCGGCGAAGGAAATAGAAGTGGGATATTTTGACATTTCTCGTTTGTCATTCCCGCGCTCGTCTTCATCCTGTGTTGCGAGTGCGGGTGGGAATGCAGAAATGGCAACATTCAAAGGTCGCATTTCAAACTTCCAATACCAAATTCTCTCTTAAGCCCGAACCCACTCTTGCGATTTACAAACTGACGTTTTACTCTGCCAATGACCACAATATACTCCGCGTCCTGGGTTGTACCCGTCTCATCCCCACCGCTTTCTGACGCCGCAATTGCCGTTACCGGCGACACCATTGCCAATGTCGGAGACACCGCGCAATTGAAGGCGAAATTTCCTGAAGCAGATGTTGTCATTTGTCCGGGCGCCGCCATCATCCCCGGTTTGATCAATGCGCATTCACACCTCGAGTTAACCGCAATGCGCGGCTGTCTTGAAAATGAAGAGCATGATTTTTTTGAGTGGTTAAAAAAATTGACGCTGGCTCGTCTCGAGCACATGACTCCTGATGATATTGCGGTTTCCGCCGCGTGGGGTGCCTGCGAGGCTGCTCGCGCCGGTGTCACCTGTGTTGCTGACGCAAGCGATTCGGGCACCGCGGCTATGCGTGCTCTTCGTGATGTTGGGCTGCGGGGCGTCGTCTTCCAGGAATCATTTGGACCGGATCCGCGACTCATAAGTGAAAACGTCGGCAAACTGAAAGAGAAGTTGGCAGCATTGCGGGAATTGGAAACTAGCCTGGTAAGAGCCGGCGTGTCGCCGCATGCGCCCTACACAGTGTGCGCGCCGCAACTCGAGCAAATTGCTTTACTCGCGATCTCTGAAAACGTTCCTTTGATGACGCATGCCGCGGAGTCTGTTGCGGAAGAACTCTTATTGCGTCGGGGATGTGGGATATTTGCAGACAATCTCGCACGCCGCGGCATTGACTGGCAGTGGTCCGGTTTGTCGACTATCGAATACTTAGAACAGACGGGGATTCTTTCTGCTCGCCCACTGTTGGCCCATTGCATACGAGTTGACGATCGTGATCTGGATCTGATCGCGACGAGCGAAGCCCGGATTGCGCATTGCCCAAAGTCGAACGCGAAGCTGAGTCATGGCCGGGCTCCTCTCGCGAAATTTCTCGCAAAGAACGTCGGAGTCGGCCTGGGCAGTGATTCAGTCGCCAGCAACAATGTTTGCGACATTATTGAGGAATCACGATTTGCGATCTTATCGGCGCGAGCCGAAACCTCGGCCGCGCCGCTTACATCTGACGATGCGTTGTCAATCGCTACCGAAGGAGGGGCGCGGTGTCTTCGGCTGAGCAAAGAAGTTGGACAGCTAGAAACAGGTATGAAAGCAGATCTAACGATTATTTCATTAGAAGGCACGCATCAACAGCCGCTTTACGATCCTGTCGCTGGGATTATCTTTTCATCATCCGCGCGCGATGTTGTAATGACCGTAGTGGCCGGCCGACAAGTCTTTCGTGATGGCCGTGTGACCAATGTTGACGAAGATAGATTGCGTGCAAGGATTAGTGAGATTGCGAAGAAGCTTGGAAAGTAGTCAGTAGGCAGTAGTCTGTGGTCAGTTAGCAAAATTGCAGATACCAAATTTGCAGCTAGCAAATTTGCAGGTTGGGAAGGGGTCAAGCGAAGCGGGACCCCGCTCCCGGTCCAATCAAAGCAATTTTGTGTAGACGGGGCAACACCGGCAGGTGGAAAATTTGCAGGTTGGGGAGGGGTCAGGCGAAGCGCGACCCCGCTCCCGGTCCAATCAAACGAGACTGCACATACCGCCATCGCCGTGGTAAACTGCTGTCGTGTTTAATCCACAACCTTTACATCTTCGACCCCTCGAATCACGGGCAAACCTCTTCGCCGATTAGTTTCCAACTCCTTCATAATCCCTCATTTTTCTGAGTAATTCTGAAGAGATCTGGTGTCTTCGGCCGAACCTGAAGCACCCAACTGACAAGGAGAATCATCATGGCAAGTACAGTTATGGCGCCGCCTCGACGTCCGCTAATCAAGACAGCCCTGCCCGGACCAAAGGGACTAAAGATCGTTGAAGCCGATGCCCAGTTCGTCAATCCGGCGTATCCGCGACCCTCATTCAAACTCGTTGCGGAGCGAGGTAGTGGAGTTTGGGTGGAAGATGTTGACGGAAACGTGTTCCTCGATTGCAACGCAGGCGTAGCAGTATGTTCGACAGGGCACTGTCACCCCGAAGTTGTAAAAGCTATTCAGGACCAGGCAGCGCAATTGATCCACATGTGTGGCACCGACTATTACTATCGCCACATGCCTCAACTCGGTCAAAAGCTCAACGAGATAGTTCCCATTTCCGGTCCCACGCGCACGCACTTTGCGAATAGCGGCACGGAAGCGGTGGAAACAGCTTTGAAGCTCGCAATGCACGTGACTGGTAGAGAGAAGTTCATCGCCTTTTTCAATAGCTTTCACGGACGCACGCTAGGTTCACTTTCGCTGACATCATCGAAAGTTACTCAACGACGTGGTTTTAAGCGACAGGCATTGGACGTCGTGCACGTTCCTTATCCCAATGAATTTCGCAATCCGTTCAACGAGGCCGATTGCGGCAATGGTGGCGCAGGCCAGGGTGCGTTGAACTGGATCGAGGAACGATTGTTTAAGACAACAACGCCACCGGATGAAGTCGCGGCTATCGTCGTGGAAGCTGTACAAGGTGAGGGTGGTTACGTTCCAGCGCCTCACGGTTTCTTAAAAGGCTTGCGACGCATCTGTGATCAGCATGGCATCATGTTGGTTGTCGATGAGGTGCAGTCGGGGATGGGTCGCACTGGAAAAATGTTCGCGTGCGAGCATTACGGAGTCGAACCCGACATAATTTGTATCGCCAAAGGTATTGGGTCGGGTTTGCCGATCGGCGCATGTGTAGCTCGAGCAGACCTCATGAACTGGAAACCCGGCGCTCACGCTTCCACGTTTGGTGGAAATCCAGTCTGCATTGCGGCTGCGCTAAAGACCATTGAACTGTTACAGGGCGGTCTCGTGCAAAACAGCGCGGAAGTAGGCGGCTACCTCAAGGCAGGACTCGAAAGACTAAAAAAGAAATACGACTGCATCGGTGACGTGCGGGGAATGGGTATGATGATCGGCGTTGAGTTTGTCGAAAACCGTTCATCTCTGAAACCCGCACCACAACTACGCGACCGGATTGAGGTGGCCTGTTTCGAACGCGGCTTGATAAT
>JBHEMC010000059.1:0-27319 GCA_046262775.1 Pyrinomonadaceae bacterium
CTGCCTGAGCCAACGCTGCGGACCGGTGTAAAAGTGATGACTGCGGCAGTGCTCGATCTCATGAAAAAGTAATCAGGTATTTGTGACACTCCACATTGTAAATGGTGGGTCCGCTGAACAAACGCTGAGAAACCCATTTTGCAAAAATTTACAGTCAGGAAGGGGTCAAGCGCAGCGCGACCCCGCCCAAGCTTCATTAAAGCCTTTGCAAATTTCATTAGCACTTAAACCTGACTGTTAAATTGATGTGGATTGAGTGGTTCAGGTGAATGCTGGGTAGTGATGGAATTGGGCGGGGTCGCCCAAGCTTCACTAAAACCTTTGCAACTTTCACTAGCACTTAAACCCCTGACAGTTAAATTGATGTGGATTGAGTGGTTCAGGTGAAGCTGCGTGGTTAATGCAAATTGGGCGGGGTCGCGCTGCGCTTGACCCATTCCTTCTCAGAAACTTCAGCAGATTGGGAACAACTCTTTTACCTATGCGCTCGTGATTTAAATCATACGTCGCATTTTTCACAGCGCATAATGACCGGTGATCACTTCACTGTTTAAGGTTTTGGTGGCAGTGGCTTCACCAATGCTGACGCGATTAAGTCCGTCAAGCCGGTATCTGCACCTTGATGCCGGAACTTATAAAGGTCGGTGACTCGCGCCAACCATTCTTTGCGGGTTTGTTCAGTTTTCGGATCTGTGCCTGATGCGGCAATTGCCCGGGCATACGCATCAATAATTCGATCAATCACCACGTTGAGTCTATCAAGAGCGGCCTTGCTTTCCGGTGTCTCCGGTTTATTTGCATAAGCTGTCTGATAAGCCGCTGACATCGTCTTGTACGGACCAGATTCATAGGCTAATGCAATCAAATAGTAAGTTGATGCGGCCTTCTTCAAATCGCTTTCTAACTGTGCGGCCTTCAACAGCGAGTCCAAAGCCTGCTCCGGCGTTGCCTTTAATGTCAGAAAGCCAACCGTGTAGTTGAGGTAGGCAAGGGTATCTTCTTTGCCCTTGAATGGCGCCCAATCGGTTGGCGCTTTACCAGCTTCGAGTGCGCCAATTGCTTTCCGGGCGTAACCCAGAGCTTCGGTATTGAAGCTTTCGTTCTTGTTCGTAGCCGCCAGGTAACCGGCATAACCGAGGTCGATCTGGGTGCGGAGGTTCTCAGGGTCATCTGCGAGCACCTGCTGACCAAGTTTGTAAGCCTCAACGAAATTCTTGTCGTTATAAATCAGGTTCGGTAACCGGAACTTTCGATCTTCACGGTCATATGCCTGCACCCACTTCTGCAGATACTGCGTATACTGATCGTTGTCCTTTGAATACTTCTGCAAATAATCTTTGGCTGCCTGATAAGCCGCCTTTGGACTCGGAACGCGATTGTCCACAAACTTCTTGTACATATCGATCTTCAGCTGGTCGTCAGTTTCCTGAGCGAATACCGCTCGGCTAAAACCAAGTATCGACCGATTGCCAAACGAGGCGAGTGAAAGCCCGAGGGCAAATCCCACCACCGCCAGCCTTTTAATAAACACATTCATTTGCCATCTCCTCCGCTACATTGCGTTAGACGCTTCGATGCCCGTTAAAGGTTTTACGTAGCCGAGGTTATAATCACTTTTCTTTCGCAGTCAAATTGTATTTTGCTAGTAATAGCAGGGGAGAAGAATGACAGGCATCAGCAAGCGACCCGATCACATGAAATTTTCCGGCCGAATTCTGTTTTTAACAGATGATACTACGCTGATCCGGCGGCAACTCCAGGCTACAGGGCAGGAAGCGGCCCACCTCGAAGAAGAACTATCTCAACGTTTCCAAAACGGCCAATTACCTCTCATGAACAACATCTCGACCGACGAAATAACGCCTGGTTGGGTCTGCTTCTACTACGATGAAACGCTTGGAGAATACGTTTATGTCGGCATGCGCGACGGAGCTGTGCAAAAAAACGAAGTTCGTAGGGGAGGGTTTGCCGTTGTTGTTTCAGGGCTTTCCAAAGGCTGTGGTTCATCAAGAGAAACCGCACCGTACGCCGAACAGTGGGCAGGAATTCAGCTCGTAATCGCTGAAAGCATTGAAAAGATTTACGGCCAGAACTCGCAGAATATTGGGCTGCTAACTTCAACGGACTTTGGATTGATTGAGCGAATCCGGCGCGGTGAAGATATCGCGCTGGCGGAGTTTACGAAAGGTCTCGATCCGATCTCTCGAGATATTGTGTCGTATGGCGGATTATTCAACTACAACAAAGCGCGATTAGCAGGTGAGATTTCGCCGCCGCAGCTCGACACCTCCACCCGGCCAATGACTATCGTCGAGAAAATTATTGCGCGTCATGCCTTCATTAAGGCTGGAAAAATTGGTGTGCAAGCAGTGAAGCCTGGCGACGCGTTGTTCGCTGTCGCGGATGTACGGTTCTCACATGAGTACGTCACGCCAATGGCGGAGTCGCTCTTGAAGCAAGCACTCGGTAAAGAAGCGCGAGTTACTGAGGCGGAATCGGTTTTTGCCTTTCGTGACCACCTAACATTTCTCGGGCGTGTCATGTCTGAAAAGCACCGAGCGATGGGATTGCTCGAAAGAGCAGAAGGACTTGCGTCGACGCAGGAGAGTTTTACGAGTCAACAGGGGATTAAGCTTTACGGTGAGAATCCGGAAGGTGGCTCGGAAGCTATCTGCCACAACGCCGTTGTCGAAGATGTGGCGTTGCCTGGTCAGGTCGTGATCGGTACTGATTCGCACACCTGCATGGCGGGTGTCCTGGGTTGTTTTGCTTTCGGAGTTGGATCTACTGACATGGCGAATGCCTGGTACACAAAAGACATTCGCATTCGAGTGCCGGACACAGTTCGTTATGTGCTGAAGGGTCGAAAGGCTGACGACGTTTCGGCGAAAGACGTAATGCTCTATATCCTCGCTTCTGACTACATGAAGACCAGTAAAGGCATCGGGAAGGTCTTAGAGTTTGCTGGAGACGATCTGAAAAATTGGCCGATGGATGAACGCGCAACTCTAACGAACATGAGTGTCGAGGCAGGCGGCACCACCGGCATCATCGAACCGGACGAAGTAACAGTTGATTACATCGTCCATACGCGCGGACTTGACGCCGACGAGGTCCGGCGTGGCTTTACATATAGCGATCCTGATGCTGAGTATTCCGAAGTGTTCGAGATTGACCTCGATACAATCCGGCCAATGGTCGCGACGCCGGGTGATCCACGAAACGGAATCCCTATCGACCAGCTAACTGAAGAAGTGAAGATTGATGCTGCCTACGGCGGCTCTTGTACGGGTGGGAAGATGGCCGACATGGACATGTATGCGGCGGTGTTGGAAAGCGCGCTGGCGGCGGGTAAGCGAGTTGCGGAAGGCGTACATCTGTATATTCAGTTTGGGTCGCAACGAATTAAGAGGTACGCACGCGATCGGGGATATATCGAAATTTTTCAGCTAGCGGGTGCGGAGTTGATCGATCCATCATGTGGCGCTTGTATCAATGCTGGTCCAGGGGCATCGGCGTCAGCTGAGACAATTACAATCAGCGCACAAAATAGGAACTTTCCGGGAAGAAGTGGTCCAGGCAAATTGTATTTGGCGTCACCATACGTGGTCGCTGCGTCGGCGATTGCCGGCAAAATAATTGAGCCTCGCGAGTTTTTGCGGAATCGCCAGTTGATTTTACAGAGTGGCTACATACCATCAGCGCCAAAGGACGCATAATAAAGATAGCCAGGGGGCAAGCGGGAAGCTGTAGTGTAGCGCGTCAGCGCCAGGGCCGTAATAGGGCCGTGATAGGGATAGCCAGGGGGCAAGCCGCGAAGCTGCAGCGCAGCGCGTCGCTCCTGGGACAGAATGAGCGACCTGAGCTCTGAAGGAGCGGCATAGAGCAGAGTCGCTGAACGCCTTTCTGATTGGATATAGGCCGCCACAGCGTCGACTGAAGCATCTAGTTGCCTATTCGTTTTCCAAATGTATTTATGAGGATTAATTCGAGACGCGGAAGGTTTTCACGGAACTGTCGAACAGGGGTTCGTTTACATCTCGTGCAGACTGGAGTGATGTGCCTGTAACCACGAACTTATTACCAGATCCACCATCGATGTAGTACTGAACAGACAATATATTGATGCCCTTGTATTCAGAAGCAAATATCACCTTGATCGTCTTGTAACCCGAATCTATTGACAAGTCTGTTTGGCCTAACTGTTTTAGGTTGTTAGCTCCCAACTTTTCGTAACTCGTCAGAATGTAATCAACACTGGCCGCAACATATTCTGCAATCGGCATATTGTTCACCTCAGTTCTGATGTTCATGTTAGCCACAAATGTACTGGTTGCCGGGTCAAAGAACATTTTGAACGGCTCACCTTTACGCTCAGTGACAGTCCATCCACTCGGCGGACAAATCGAGAACTTCCCTTGCGGTTCATCGTGGCGATTGCAATGTGACTGTGGCCGGCCGGTTGCCGCGAAACAAAAAAGCAGTACGAGAACAATAGATTTCTTCATCATGTCTCCCGTCGTGGTTGATGAATAAATGTTCGTCATGTCTCGAAAGGCAAGTTACTGCTAACCGGAAAACTACCAATTGTGCGCCGTTTCCTGAACATTAAATAGTCACGGCACAAGGCCGCTGCTTACAGCTGCACAACACCACAAATCCTGCTTTACCTCTACGGCCGCTTACCCCAGGTTGGGGGCGGAGGTTCCTTTGTTGCCCGTTCGACAGGCCGCTCTTTCAACATACGCACTGCTTCCTGAACTGCCCGCTCAAGCTGCGGATCGTGTCCCGCAATAACGTCTTTAGGCCAGTTCTCGACGTCTATGTCGGGAGCAACGCCTTCATTCTCGACGGCCCACTTGTTATCACGAGCAAAAAAACCTCCCCGGGGTGCAATCATCGAACCACCATCAACAAATGTCGGTGTGTCTGCTGTATGGACCAGGCCTCCCCACGTCCTTTTACCAATCAACAATCCAATCTTGCGACGCTTGAACATATAAGGCATCAGATCACCGCCGGACCCGGCCATCTCGTTAATGATCATCACTTTCGGTCCCCAGATTCCTGCTGCCGGACTCGTGAACGGGTAACGATCGCCCGCGACGTTATTGAAATACCCGTCGAAATCACGACCCAAAACATCTATGATGTAATCTGCTGCCGAACCACCGCCATTGAAACGCTCGTCGACAACTACTCCCTTCTTGTCTTGTTGTGAGAAGTAGTAGCGATTGAAACTCGAGTAGCCTGGCTGCCCGGTGTTTGGCAGATAGACGTACGCAAGCTGTCCGCCAGAAAGTTTCTCGACCAAACGCCGGTTCGATTCAACCCAGGCGCGTGTTCGCAGCCCCTGTTCATTAGCAACAGGAACGACTGTTACCGTTCTCGCACCTTGTATGGTAGGCGTGCTGTTTACGGTTAAAGCGGTCTGTCGATTTGCCGTTCCATCTAACAATCGATAGATGTTGTCAGGCGCTCTTAATTCAACTCCATTGATGGCGAGAATGTAGTCACCTGCGTTTACGTTGGCGCCCGGGGCTGCGAGCGGAGAGCGAAGTTCTGGATTCCAACTTTCGTTATCGTAAATCCTTGTGACCTTGTATCGGCCATTCTCAACACCGAAATCCGCTCCGAGTAAACCGCCGAGGGGTTGGGGTACAGTTGGCATGTCGCCACCGCGGACGTACGAATGCCCGATTGAGATCTCAGCACCCATCATATCGAGTAGATAATTCAAATCAGCACGATGCATGACGTAGGGGAGGAGCTGACCATACATCTCCCTCATCTTCGGCCAGTCAGACCCATGCATGTTAGGCACATACAAGTAGTCTCGTTCATTACGCCAACCTTCGTTGAAAATCTGTCTAAATTCCTGTTTCGGATCGAGATACATCCGCATCGTAAAATTCAAACGACCTTGCCCGGGCTGAGGGGCAGCGCGATCTGCATCGACTAAAAATAGTTGTGGCGCAGGCGGCACACCGCCGCCGGGGCCGCCCGGACCACCGGCTCCGCCACTCGCGGCTGCTCGGTAAAGTAACTTGTGGCTATCGGCACTCAATTCATAAGCAGTGACATTGTTGACGAATAAAGCAGCTTTTCGCTCACTGATTCGGTATCGCCAAAGTGTGTTGCCACCGCCGAAGAATCCGCCACCTCCACCACTCCCGGGCGGAGTACGCGAAGCCTCAAGATAGTAGACAGTTCCGTCCGCACCTGCGTGCAGTTCTGAGTATTGTCTTTCTGCGATACCAGGAACGGAGATAATCCGCTGCGACAATCCGTCAAAGTCGATCTGCACGTTCACCGGAGCGCGTGGTCCACGCTGTGGCGTCGGCGACGGCTGCTCGCCCGGCGAGGGTTCAGTGGGTGATTCAGCTGGTGTTGCAGCCGGACGCAGGTTGCGACCACCAGGTGTACCGGGAGTGCCCGAACCCACGCCCTTGTCCTCATCACTCTCAGGCAGCAATGGACTTGGATCAATTTTGTTCAGCACAGCCAGATAAACACCGAAGTTTTCATCGTGGTCGTAAGAAGTCATATCCAGCCATTGTGAGCGCAACCCAAAATCAGTGGAGGCTAGGAACCAAAGATACTTCCCACTAGCATCCCACGCAGGCCAAACTGCATCTGCTAATCCATCGGTGACCTGCTTTGTTTCTCCGGTCTCAACGTTACTGACAAAGATCGCGTGATAAAGAGATCTCAAACGGCTCGCATACGCGACCCACTTCGAGTCAGGACTCCAAACGGGATTCAATGTACGCTGGGGAACCATCCATGGATCGCTGCCGACCACTTTCGCTTGTCCGCTCGCCACATCGATTACCCATACATGCAGGTTCGTGTCTGTGTAGACAATCTTCTTTGAGTCAGGCGACCACGAGGGTGTGTAGTAGTGAGTGGGATTCTGAAGGGTAATTTCACGCGGCGGAGTCAAGCCGTCCTGTGCTTCGATCATCAGCTTGTATTCGCCCGACTTGTCGCTGAAATAAGAAACGTATTTCCCGTCGGGCGACCATGCCGGGTCTCGTTCGGCGGATCCGCTCGAGTTAGTCAGATTACGAACGTCGCCCTTCTCTGCAGGAATTGTAAAAATCTCGCCGCGAGCTTCTGCAACGACTCGCTTACCGGTTGGCGATAACGCCATGTTTGCGAGACGGTTTGTCACGTCTTCCCAATTCGGCATCATCCATGGGAAGTCGCCGGCGGCAGTTATACTCACAATTTTGTCTTTGCCGTTTTTGGGATTCAACTCATGAATATAGCCGGCTTGTTCAAACACAACTGTGCCGGCGCCAGCGTCGATCGACTTCACATCGAAGTCGGTGAATTTCGTAACCTGCGTAAGTTTTTTTGTCTTCGTTTCATAGTCCCAAACATTCGCGACGCCGTCTCGATCTGAAATGAAATACACGGCATCGTCCATCCAAACGGGATCCACATCTTTCGAGTCAGTCCACGGCGGACTGACAACGTCATAGGTCTTCAGATCGACTATCCAGATTGGCCGATTTTGACCACCCCGGTAATTGCGCCGTTCCTCATCCCACGAGTTGTTCATGCGATAGGCGATACGCGTTCCATCGCTGGAAATTTTCCCCTGGTAAGCACGCGGTAAGGGCATCGGTTCCTCAACGCCGCCTTCGGCAGACACGGTCCAGAATCTCGGGGCGCCACTTGGCGTCCAGGTTGCACGAGTGGATGAGAAGAGAATGGATTTGCCATCAGGTGTCCAGCCTTCAACGAGATCAGCGCCTGGATGCCACGTCAGCCTCCGCGGTTCGCCGCCTTGCGCCAACACGACATACACGTCAAAGTTACCGGCGTACTCGCCGCTAAACGCGATCCATTTACCATCAGGCGAAAAATGTGGATTGGCAGTTTGTCCCTGAAAGCTGGTCAAACGGCGAGCGCTTCCACCGTCGCGCCCCACCACCCAGATATTGTTCGCATATGCAAATGCAATCTCGGCGCTGCTTACGGTAGGCATGCGCAATAAACGCGTCGGGCTTGCCGGCGCTTGAGCCTGCGCCAGCAGATTAGTCGCTAAATACAGGGCAAACAGGAATACCAAAGGCAGGGAATTGCGTCGGCAGAACGCCGATTGAACAGATCTAGACATAAACAATGTCCTCCGAGACAGGCAAGAAACTTTAGCGGTGATATATAGAAAATCAGAAGAACGGCTGACGGCTGTTTTTTAGCACGAACGTCATGGAGCCGTAAAGGATCGCTCAAGTTCGCACTGACGATTGCCAATCAAAGCATGCATTTATGATCGACAACTCTCTGTACGAAGAGTCCGCGATAGGGCCGTTGATAACAGCCCGCCGACCTATTGCTTGAACCTCGAAAACGTGGCAAGGCCGTAAAATTGACGGCTGGTACAGGCGGACCGATCATTAGAATGTCAAAACTGTTGTTCAAACCAATGACCCATTCTCCGCTAACATCACTCTCACGCGACATATCAGTGAAACCATTTCCTAGGTTTGGTCGTAGATAAACGCGCACCCGTATTACTTCTGGCTAGCTCACAACCATTACACTTGGCGATAAGGCAACGCCTGTCGCTTCACAAATAGTGTGTTCGCGTTCCGACAACCGGGTACATTTGTATATCTACGTGTGCTCGGGTGTATGATGCGACAAACATTCACCACCAGGAGAAAGAAAATGATTTCGCTAAGACTTACTCAGACCTCTGTTTTCGCTCTTCTTTTCGTTTTCGGATTAACTACCGCCGCGGTTGCCCAACAGCCACCTACGATTCGCTTGCCTCGACCAAGCCAGAAAGCAAGCGTGATGCAGACGATTGGTGTGACTGACTTAACAATCACCTATAGTCGCCCGGGCGTAAAAGGCCGGAAGATTTGGGGTGACCCAACTGCAGAACAAACTGCGACAAAGGGTGAAGCCACCCTCGACGATCAAAACATCCGTCCCAAGGATGCGGTGATCGTTCCTTATGGACACGTCTGGCGCACTGGCGCAAATGAAGCAACGATGTTCGAAGTTACGGACGATGTGTTAATCAACGGGCAGAAACTACCGGCGGGCAAATACAGTCTGCATACGATTCCTAACAAGGATGAGTGGACCATCGTCTTCAACGGTACCGCCAATCAATGGGGCAGCTTTAATTACGACCCGGCGAAGGACACCTTGCGGATTAAAGCGAAACCGCAGTGGGTCAATGACAATCAAGAATGGCTCGAATTCAGTATACCAGCGGTTACTGCAAACTCGGCACAGGTCGTGATTCGTTGGGAGAAGGTTGCCGTGCCGTTTACAGTTGAAGTGCCGAACGTGGAAACAATCTGGCGATCTAAGGCTGACGCAGCCATTGCTGCCAATCCCAGTGACTGGCGTCTTCCGTTGACGCTTGCCAACGCTTACGCAAGCGATGACAAGTGGGACGAAGCATTGAAGTGGACTGAGCAATCGATCAAAGTGAAAGAAACTTTTCAAAATTTATCCGCCAAAGCAAACTTCCTTTATGCTTCAGGCAAGAAAGACGAAGCACTAGCGGTTGCTGAACAAGCGATTCAGCGTGGAAAAACGGATAAGGTCGATACGACACGGTTCGAACAGCGTCTTGCCAACATGAAGGCCGGAAAGATGTAAGTCCGGTTCAGGCTCGTCCAATGCAGCTCAGCCTGTCCAATTGCGGCAGACTGAGCGATTGGCGATAGAGAACAATCAAATGGGTGTCGCAAAGCTAACGGATCATAATACCGTTGTTCCACAAAGTAAGTATTCACGCATCGAGCGGGAACGCCGGTTTTTGTTGCAAGATCTCCCTTCGGGGCTGACCCGCACCGATCCGCACCTTCAGATAACCGACAACTACATTACGGGCACGCGCCTCCGTTTGCGTAAGGTTCGCGTGCCGCAATCAAACAAATGGACGGTAAAGTTCACACAGAAATTTCCTCTTGATGCTAATGACCTCTCGCGTACGATGATCACCAACACCTACCTCAACGCGCAAGAGGCCGAGGTGCTTTCGTTTTTTGAGGCGAATGAAATTCGCAAGAACCGTTACAAATTTGATTACGATGGGAGTTTCGCCATCGATATGTTCCTTGGCGATTTGTTCGGCCTCGTACTTGCGGAAATAAACTTTGAAACGGATGAGGACATGGATGCGTTCTCGCTACCGCCCTTCGCGTTAGCTGAAGTAACGCAGAACATACTCTTCACGGGCGGTAGTCTGTCGCAGCTAACGTTCGCTGATGTGCGGGTTGAAATGGCAAGCGGTGGATTGTTGAAAAATCGATATGCAGCCACGTAAACCAGCGCTTCTTCTTTCCTCGACTCGAGGTGATCCTTGTAAGTTTTTGTAGAATGAGCGGTCTCCGGCAATAGGTGTATGCTCGTGAAGATTGCAACTAGTGAATTGGAACTAGTGAAGCCCGGGCTCAATCCATCATCATCCAGCTTAACCTGGACCACTCAACTCCCATAAATTCAGCAGTCAGGAAGGGGTCAAGCGGAGCGCGACCCCGCCCAATTTCCCTCATCACCCAGCATTCACCTGGACCCCCCAATTCACTAGCGGATTGGAGGCTAGTGAAGCTTGGGCCTAATTTCCATCACCACCCAACATTCACCTGGACCACTCAATTCACTAGTTGATTGGAGGCTAGTGAAGCTTGGCCCCAATTTCCATCACCACCCAGCATTCACCTGGACTCCTCAACTCCCATAAATTCAGCAGTCAGGAAGGGGTCAAGCGGAGCGCGACCCCGCCCAATTTCCCTCACCGCCCAACATTCACCTGGACCCCCCAATTCACTAATTGATTGGAGGCTAGTGAAGCTTGGGCGGGGTCGCGCTGCGCTTGACCCCTTCCTGACAGTAATTTTTTTAAAATGAGTTGTCTTCAGGAAGGTAGATGCCAGTAAAAACTTGCAAAGGAACTAGTTGATTGGAGGCTAGTGAAGCTTGGGCGGGGTCGCGCTGCGCTTGACCCCTTCCTGACTGTAAATTTTTCTAAAATGAGTTGTCTTCAGGAAGGTAGATGCCAGTAAAGACTTGCAAAGGAACTAGTTGATTGGAAGCTAGTGAAGCTTGGGCGGGGTCGCGCTGCGCTTGACCCTTTCCTGACTGTAAATTTTTGCAAATGAATGGTCTCCCAGGTCGGACAGCTTTTCCTTCGTCTGCAATTTCTTTATCCTCATCTCATGACCGCACGAATCTCTCTTGTCCTGACCATCATCCTGTTTGTCGTAATTTCGGCTTGCCAAAAACATCCGCAGTCCCCGACCACAACTGCAAAACCATCTTCGCTTGTCGCAGAAGAGCAACATCATCCCGAAGGAGGAACAACACCCGCAGCGGAGGTGAAGTATTTCAAGGGCTCTATCGGTACTACGTTGGACTTGCAGATGAAACTTCAACGTACTGGAGATCAAGTCACCGGCAACTATTTTTATCGCAAGATTGGAACCAAGATCGATCTCAAGGGAAATGTCGACAAGGATGGCAATGTCACGTTGCAGGAATTCGATCCGTCGGGGAAGCAGACTGGTTTGTTCAAAGGCATTTGGAAACCTCAAGCAGAGGACGGACTGATCACCATCGCAGGCAACTGGTCGAAGCCGCCAGGGGATAAGAACGCTGAGAAGAAGACTGCTTTCTCAATGCATGAAGAACCAATCTCTTTCAGCGGCAACGTCGATGTAATCATCAAGCAGATTAAGGAGACAAACAAGAAGCTCAATTATGAAATCGAAGCCCTTTATCCGCAGTTGAGTGGTTCCGCAAACCCAAACGCGGAGAAACTTAACCAGCTCGTGCGTGCGTCCGTCACTAAGGAGGTGAGCGACTTTAAGAAAGAGATGGCTGCGCCCGTGGGAGAAGGTGAGCAACCACCTACCGAGGCTATGGGGAGTTACATCAACGTGGCTTATTCCATAGCGCTCGCACAGGACGATCTAGTGAGTCTCGAACTTGACGTCAATACATATTATCGGGGAGCGGCCCATCCGAATTCGGTTACAGAAGTCGTAAATTACGATCTAAAAAATGGGCGGCAGTTAAAGTTAAGCGATTTGTTCAAGCCGGCCAGGAAATATTTGCAGGCTATCTCGGCGTATTGCATAGGTGATCTAAAGAAGCAATCCAAAGCGAAAGCCGGAATGCTTGACGATTCCACAATTCAATCAGGTGCTGGGCCAACACCAAAAAATTACCAGAATTGGACAGTGACGCGTCGAGGCCTTGGTGTCAACTTCAACTCTTATCAGGTCGGGCCCTACGCGGCTGGACCTCAATATGTGCTTGTACCTTTCGCGGTAATGAAGGACCTCACAAATCCTGATGGGCCGATCGCACAGTTTGCGAAATGAGCCACAGGTACCCGCAGATGATATAGATCTAAGCAGCTGGTCAGAGGATCTCTTTAAGGATTGATCAGTGGTCTGTGTTATCTGGCTATTCAAATCATGCGACTTCCGCGACGCCTCGGGTATTCGGCAGCGCGTGTCCTAATGAAGTAGAGTGCCAGCAGGAATGCGACAAACATGATTGCGGCCGCCGTCCAGAATGTAACAAACAGCGAGTGGACGCTCATGAAGTGCAGTTCGCCATCAGCCCCCATGTGTGCGACGCGGCTACTAATCAGGACGGCCGCTAATGATGGTCCAACAGCCCGCGCCAAACTAGCAATAGATTGAGTTACTCCCAACACGGTACCCTGTTCTGCAGGTCCCACGCTCTTCGATGCGAGGCTCGTTAGGGCTGGTGTTGCCAATGAATTGCCCATTGAGAATACGCCCCCACCGATCAACAGGGCTGCTAATCCACCGGCCACAGGACTAACGAACGGAACCGCAAACAGACTTAGCGTGAAAAATAGCGCCCCCGTAATCACCAGCGGAAGTTCACCAAACTTCTTCACGAGCCGGCCTATCAATCCACCCTGAATGATCACGGCAATTAACCCCACGTACGCGAAGAGATAACCAGTGTGCTGCGCGTCATAGCCAAATCTGAACATCGTGTACAACGAGAAGGAAGTGGTCATTATTGAAAAGGCAACAATGAATAGAAAGTAGATCGTCAGGACGAATCCGAGTCGAGGCTGCTTAATTGAAGTGAGCAACTGAGCAAGCCCGCGGCCTCCACTCGCCAGGTTGCGTGCTGGATGGTCCTTCGTCACTGTTTCCGGGAGGCGGAAAAACAGAAGCACTGAATTCGCAAAGCAGAGTGCCGCCGCAAAAAAGAACGGCACGTGAATTCCCCAACGGGTGAGGACACCCCCAATTGCCGGTCCAAAAATAAATCCCAGACCAAACGCCGCCCCAATTAATCCCATTCCTTTCGCGCGATCTTCGGTGGTGGTGATGTCAGCGATATAGGCCTGGGCGGTGGAGATGTTTCCGCCAGTTATGCCGTCGAGAATTCTGCCGGCAAACAGCATCGAGACAGTGGTCGCAAATCCTAAAATCAAAAACCCGAGTCCGGTCCCTAAAATCGACGACAGCAAAACGGGTCGGCGACCGTATTTGTCTGACAACCGGCCCAGCACGGGTGAAAAGATCAACTGCATTATCGAATAGGAAGCGAAAAGCAGGCCGACAGTGCGTGGCGTCGCATTGAATGCTGTACCTTCAGCATAGAAAGGCAAAACGGGAATTACGATGCCGAAGCCGACTAGGTCGATGAATACGGTTGTAAAAATGACTATAAGAGGAGAACGCTTCATTGCGGGCTGCACTTTAATTCGCTTTGTGTTTTAACGTTTGCCCCCGGCAATTGCACGATCGATTGAAGCTATTCCGCCGCCGGCTATCAACATTGCGAGTGACATCGCAAACAATGCCAGCGGAAATTCGAGCCCGCGCTTATTACTAAAAAAATTTGGCCAGTGCACTCCAAGAATTGCGGTGAGCATCGTGCAGCAGATAAAGAATGCCCCGATTCGAGTCAACAACCCCAGACCGATGAGAATTCCGCCCAGCAGTTCGGAAAAAGCGGCGGCAGCAAGCCAGAAGGACGTCGGCCGCATAAATGGAAACGGCGTATCGCCGGAGATGAAAGCCTTGAAACCTGGCCCATTAAAGGTCCCAAGAACTTTCTGGGAGCCGTGCGCTACAAAAACGATCGCTAACGCCAAACGAAGAGGCAATGTGACCCACGTGGGCGAGGTAGCTAAGAGGCGACGAAACATCGGCATTGTTACTCCCGATTTTGCTTAAACAGAGCGGGAGAGATATTAGCATGCTAATCTTATTGTCCAAGCGGGTTGTGAGAGTACGCATCTCTTTTTGTGTGCGCCCGCAGAGCGCAGCGGAGACGGCGCTTTCTCACTCACAAAGGGCAACTGGATAAGAAAGCCGTCACCGCTGCATGCTGCGACAAAACTTAAGAGGGTCGCGCAAATACGAAAGCACCAACTTACAAAATCTAAACGGCGCGCCTGAGATGCTCGGCGATGACTGGTTTTGGTTGGGCCCCGATTAGTCGATCAATAAGCTTTCCGTCCTTGAAGATCAACATCGTCGGAATACTCGCAATGTTGTATTGAGTGGCGGTTCGTGGGTTCTCGTCAACGTTCAGTTTAGCAATCCGATACTTCCCCGCAGACTCTGCCGCCAATTGATCCAGTATCGGCGCAACTATCCGACATGGCCCACACCACGGGGCCCAGCAGTCGAGGAGTACTGGTTGTCCATCGCTCGTTAGCACATCGCGCTCTATGGTCGCATCAGTCACCGTCAGTGGTTTATGAACGGGCTGATCTGGCGATGTCCCTGCGGTGCCGAGCTTCGCACCACACCGCCCGCATTTTGCATGACTTAGTTTGGCGGGTTCCACCCGGTTTTTCGCACCGCATTTCTCACAACTCACGACTTCCATGGTTATTGCCTCGACTAAATAAATTTCACAGGGTTAAATCGCGAAAGTTTTGCGAATGCATTACCTATTGGTATTTGGTCTCTTTGGGTTTAGTGTTCGTCGTGGATCGCCCGTTCGGACGTGAAACAGAACTAACGACCAAAAAAGCACGGTCCAAAAGCCAAAGCCCAAGACCAAAGTGTCCGTCATCCACAATTCAATCCTTCACGTTCGTAACGTGTCGATTTTGCTGTCTTCGTAGTAACATCCGTTTCAACTACAGAATAACCAAATGCGAACAATCGTACTGCATTCCATCACAGCGCTTTTTATCCTCGTGTTTGCCGCGATAGCCGCGGCACAAACATCACCGGCGACAATCTCCTTCACCGTATCGATGGCGCGACCACATACCCATCTTTTGGCAGTGGACATGCAACTGAAGCGGCCGGCTGGTTCAGAGGCTCCTGCCGAAGAGTTGCTCATAATGCCAGTTTGGACACCAGGATCGTATCTGGTACGTGAATTTGAGCGGAATCTACAGGATTTCGACGCGAAAGATGCCACCGGACAGAACCTGAAATGGGAGAAGGTGAATAAGAACACATGGCGAGTGATAACCAACAGCTCGCGAGACTGGCACGTGTCTTACAAGATCTACGCAAACGAATTGACTGTTAGGACAAACGAACTCAACTCTTCCCATGCGTTCTGGAATAACGCAGCATTACTAATGTATCCGCAGGGGTTATTGAAAAATCCATCAACGATAAAAGTGCTAGCGCCGGATATATGGAAAGTTGCAACGGGTCTGCCTGCTGTTCCCGGGCAGAGAAATACTTTTGCCGCGGAGAATTTTGATGCTTTGTACGATTCACCGTTTGAGGTAAGCAACTTCAAAACTTTGTCGTTCACGGTTCACGGGGTGCCTCATCGGATCGTGATCGATGGTGAAGGCAACTACGATCCGGAACGGATGCGCCGCGATGTGCAGAAGATTGTCGAAACAGAATCAGCCTTGATGGGAGATATTCCATACAAAGACTACACGTTCATTTTGCATCTACGTTCGAACGGTGGCGGCGGATTGGAGCACTTGAATTCGACAGCACTCGGGTTCCCGCGCTTTGGATTTCGCTCGCAGGGCTCAACTGGTTCAGCTGGACCTAACCAGACCATCGTCAGTGATCCCGGCTACCGCAGTTTTTTGTCACTTGTTGCCCATGAGTTTTTTCACCTGTGGAATGTAAAGCGGATTCGGCCTGATGCGCTCGGTCCCTTTGATTATACGAAAGAAAACTACACGAAGCTGCTCTGGGTGGCCGAAGGCATTACTGATTACTATTCCGAAATTGCGTTGAGACGCTCAGGACTCATTTCAGCCAACGACTTCCTTGAAAATGAGGCGACAGCTTTCCAGAACTTACAGAACACACCAGGCCGTCTCGAGCAAAGCGCAGAAGAAGCCAGCTTCGATAGCTGGATCAAGTATTACAGGCAGGATGAAAATTCGATCAACTCGCAGGTTTCCTACTACGATAAGGGCGCCATCCTGGGTTTGCTGCTGGATCTGGAAATCCGACAACGCAGCGGTAATGCAAAATCGCTGGATGATGTCATGCGCTACCTTTACACTGAGTTCTACAAGAAGGGGAAAAACTACACCCCCGAAGATTTCCAAAAAATCTCTGAAATGATAGCCGGCTCAAGTCTGGAAGAATTCTTTGCTCGTTATATACGCGGCCGTGAGGAGTTGGATTACAACAAAGCACTCGCTGCCGCGGGATTGAAACTGGAAACTTCAGGACAAACGAGCGGCGCTGCGCGTCCGTACTTTGGCGCAGACCTGGCGCAGCAGGGAGAGCGGCTAATGGTTCGGCGCGTATACGCTGGTTCACCTGCTTACGATCAGGGATTGAACACGGATGATCAGATCATAGCGATCGACAATATGCGTGCCAGCAAGGATTTCTTTGACGCGCGTCTTGCGGAAAAACGTGCGGCCGACATCATGAACCTGACAATCTTTCGTTTCGACGATTTGAGCACTCTGCTGATCAAACTGGGAACACGTTCTGAAGGGGTGTACCGTATCGTCAATGTGCCAAATCCTACGGGCCAACAGCGGAAGATTTATCAATCGTGGTTGGGAGCAGGTAGTTGAATGGCCTATGAACACATACGCTTCGAAGCCGTAAACCGCGTTGCTCGCATTAGTTTCGCGCGGCCCCCACTGAACATTTTAAACATCCCGATGATGAAAGAGGTCGCTCGTGCGCTCGGCGAGTCGGCGCAAAGGGAAATTGTCGCCATTGTCTTCGCTGCCGAAAAAGACTGCCGGGCGTTCAGTGCTGGTGTCGCTGTTGAAGAGCACGTCGAAGAAACCATCTACCAGATGCTCGATGCGTTTCACGGAATATTCCGTCTGCTGGACCAACTGGCGAAACCGACGATTGCTATTGTGGATGGACCTGCTCTTGGCGGAGGATGTGAACTTGTGGCTGCCTGCGATATCGTTATTGCTTCTGAAAGAGCACGTTTTGGTCAACCTGAGATCAAGTTGGGGGTGTTTCCACCTATCGCTGCCGTTTTGTTGCCGCGCATTGTGGGTGAGAAACGCGCGCGCGAGCTGATTTTCACCGGTGAGGTAATCGACGCTGTCGAGGCGGGCCGGCTTGGTTTATGCAACCATATTGTTTCCGGCGAACACCTGGAAAAAAAGTGTGCCGAGGTGTTGGCGAAACTCCGAGAGTTATCAGGCACGGCATTAGAATTTACGAGACGTGCCCTGGATATCGGACGTGGTCAGAGCTTTGATTCCGTGTTGCAGGATGTAGAGAACATCTATTTACATGAACTAATGAAGTCGGCCGATGCGACCGAAGGAGTTGCAGCTTTCATGGAAAAGCGAAAACCTTCATGGCGTAACCGGTGAGTGATTGAATGAACTGCGACGGTAAAAATAGAACTCGGTTTTCCAGAAGCAGGCGTACACGCCTCTTTGCTTTGTGGTTGATTCTTTTGTCGTTCGTATTGCCGGCGACAGCTTCCGGTCAAACACAAGGAAAAAAGACTTCCGACTCACATCCAGCGCGAACAAGAGTGTCGATGACAGCCGCCCGAGCGTTGCTGGAGCAGGCTATTGTTGTTGTTTGTACCGACGCTAAACTCGATTCACAAGGAAGTGTGCCGATCGATGACATGCAGGCGCGTCCTTCGTTGCCAGTGCAAAGCGCGGAAGCTGAAGCTGGAGCCGCGCGGGCACAACAGTTATTGCCTGTCGCGAAGGACCTTGTCATTAGCGCATTACAACAACTCCTTTCGGAATACGGCCTACAAAAGTCGCAACCGTTGAGAACGCGGATGGAGCAAGCAATTTTTCGAGTTCAGTCAGTCAGACATGTAAGGCCGGACATGGAATCGCGTGATAATGCCTCAGTTTACTTAACGAGGCCCCGCATCATCACGTTTGGTACGATTTTTCTAGCTGGCTTGCCCTCCGACGAAGGCATGATCAGCGTATTGGCCCATGAGCTTACTCATATAGCGGATGGTGATTCGGATGGTCTGCGACAGCTCATGGTCACAGTAGCGTTGCGTGCTTCGAATCTCACAGGTCTTGAAATTCGCGGGCAACGCGCAGAGGAACTCGTCTGTGATCTGGTCGGCACAATGGCAGTCCACAGTTTTGTCGCAGCGTCGCCGAGCTATGAGTCGATTACGAGAAGGTTGGCGCGATCGGTCGAGCACAATTGCGTCACAATAGATGAGAGTGATGATGAACATCTATCACCGCGAAACACGATTCGGGCGCTGCTGGCGCTGAGCCCGATGATGGTTCGTGAACTCATAAACAATCGGCAAGAACGTGCGCCCGCGAATCGCAACTGACAAGCTGTGTTCAGTTCCAGCTCGAAGGTTCATAACGAAATTTAGTGAATGCAGGAAATTATTTGCAGCAGGCATGATTAAGATCCGGAACCGCGGCGCCACGGTCATCACCTCAACCATATTCTCGATTCTGATCACGATTCTATTTTCCGCTGGTTGTAAATCGATAGTGGAACGGCAAGACGTGCGTCCACGGATCCTGCGGGACGTACCGGCGCAACGACTCGCATATCGGCTGGAACCGGATGTCTCACCACCTGCCGACTTAAAGATCGAAGACACCGATAAGATCCCGGGTATACAAAACGATTTTTCAGCACGACGACAAGACGACGCACTATTGCGCACAGTCGTATCACCTGATGGAAAACGCGCACTCGCGCTTTACGGCACGGAAAATGAACCTCGTTCTGCATTTCGCATCGATGTCTATTCAGCTGATGGAAATTTTTTGCGAAACCTCATTCCTCCCGAACTTTCGTGCGTGTTTCCGGAAAGCGTTGCCTGGTCGCCCGATGGCAATTACATCAATTTCATTGCGCACAAACGCGTGGTGCGTTCGAGCCCAACGCCTCCACCTGATGCCATTCCTGACATTTCGCCAAACCCAGCGCCGTCTGTTGCTCCCGCTTTTGCGCCAGTCGCCGCGTTTGAAACTGAACAAATCTATATTTGCAATCGCGATGGGTACGACCTCAAGCCCCTCACCTCTCGCGAAGGACTAATCTATTTTTCTTTCGCGTGGGCTCCCGATAACCACGCACTGGTCGCACTTGCTTGCAAGGAAACGGAGTGGAATGAGCGTGAAAAGGAATTTAAGCTGCCGGCCGGCCGCCCTCGATTGATCGCACCTGACGGACAGGAACGCTTACTTGACGATTCGCTTACGGAGGCGCTGCCCGTCTGGTCTCCCGATTCATCCAAGGTCGCAACCGCATTTGACTTTGATGTCGGAGTCTATGACGCGGCGAATGCTTCACGAACACGGGCACGGATGCCACTTCGTGCCAAGCTGATCTCGGCTTCAATTGCATTTGAGCAAAAAGGCGCCCACAAAAAAGACGACAGCGCGGAAAAGAACAGCAACGCTGCACCGGCGTCATCAACAAACCCGGTGCCGGCCTCGCTCAATCCCATCGTCAGGTTAGAGTGGCCGTCACCCGAAAAGCTTTTTTTTGAAACCGCGTACGTTCGTTTGATGCCGAATGAAGCAATCAACACATTTCAGCGCTGGCACCTGCTAATGCTTAGCGCACAGGCGGCGGTTTTGAAGTGATTCCTGATGAGTGCTCTAGGATATGGAGAAGTGCGATTGCAGGCTAAGGGCCTCGAATAGGGCGCGCCTTCTGCAATTGCACATTCGATAGAACTTGTGAACGCGAAAGTTTATCTTCGTTAATTAAGACGCAGGTCGATTTCGTGGTGCCGATCAACTGCGGAGAAAGCTGTTGCAAGCACTTGCGAGAATTATGTGCTTATGGGGAAAAGTTTGTGCTGCCAGACTGAATTCGCGCATAGCACGTTCTGTTCTCCTCAACGAGAGTGCATGACCAATGAGAGCCAAGCCTTCCAACGCCCGAGGGAGTTACGACAGCCATAGAATGTTCCGCGATTGCGCGGGCTCTGGAGTTTGTTATCTCTGGCGAGACCAGCCATACAGACAGTGTGCATCGGTCTCTCAGCCCAAACCGCGAGCACCTCATTGCAGTCGTTCTCTTTGAGTTCTTCTAGGGAGACTGTGAGATCCGGCTCCAGCAGATATGGTGAATCGTTCATCACTACACTCGTGAATCGATTCGAATAATGATTCGCGAGTTGTGAGCTGTTGCATTATGGCTTTTATGGAAATGAGAGCTCTGCGCTAAGCGTTTCAGTCACCATGTTTCTAGTAGCCAAGGTAATCGAGCCCACTATCAAAGTCTGGCGTCATGGATGCAGTATTATCGCCCGCGAAAGCTGCTGCTCGAGCCTGTAGATAAGCATCGCCAAGCAGCACGCCGTCTCCAAGCAGCACTCCGTCGCCTAAGAGCACGCCATCACCGAGTAACACGCCATCACCAAGTAGCACTCCGTCACCAAGAAGAACACCGCTACTGCAAAGGAATGTACCGTCGCCAAGCAACACACCATTACTTGTCATGATGGTGTCGCCGAGTAGTACACCATCGCCGAGTAGTACGCCGTCGCCAATGAGAACGCCGTCACCCAGCAGCACGCCCAGGCTATAGATCTTTTGATAGTTCGTAATCAATGTAGACCCCTTGGCGTAGGTGTGGTTAAGAATGATTCCCTGGGCCCATGTAAAGGTTTGTGCAGCAATCGTGGTCTTCGGAGCCGGCAGGGTAGTGGTTGTAAGCAGTGAAGACCCAACACTCAGAAGGGAAAGATCATTTCTCATAACCTTCGCCAAACGAACAGCACCCTCTACGTTGACTTCACCAGCACCCTGCTCGAATGCATTGAATCCGGGTAACTGTTGTGCGGTATACATCAACAGCATCTTGATCATGTTTGGCGTCAATTTGGGATTCATCTGGAGGAGGAGTGCTGCCGAACCAGCGACGATTGGGGAAGCCATTGATGTTCCGTTCAGGTACATCTCACGACGGTTCTCTGCTGCGCTGACACCGGCGTCAAGTTCCGGATGCTCAGTGACAAGCAGGTTGTTGTCTGCTTCAGCGAAGATCAGCTTGTTGCCGGGTGCAACGATCTCGGGTTTGATTAGATTGTCGTAATGTCTTACGCCATTCGCATCTGTCCAGAAACTGCGCGTTGGACCTCTCGAGCTATAGGTTGCGATTACATCGTCGCCTCGACCGTTCGTAGCGAAGGTGTTTACGGCTCCAACTGTAATTGCCGAAGGTTCGATCCCGGGTGAATGTATTTCTCCATAAACTTTCTGGCCGCTGCTGTTTTTCCCATTGTTACCAGCCGCTGCGACAACGACGACACCTGCATCGACCAGGCGGCGGACGGCGCGACACACTGGATCGTTGCGATACGAATCGATTGCCAGGATGCCCAAACTCATGTTAACGACGCGAATGTTGTATGCAGTGCGATTGTTAAGTATCCAATCCAGGGCTCCGAGTAAACTCGAAACCGATCCGGTCCCGGTGCTGTTTAGAACTCGCAGGTTAACCAGGTTGGCGTTTGGTGCAATACCAATGTACTTCCCATTAGCGACACGGCCATTCCCTGCTGCTGTCGCTGCTACGTGGGTGCCATGACCGTAAGGATCGTCAACTCGATTCTCGCCGGTGAAGTCTTTGCTAAAGACTATGCGCGACGTACCGTTCGTACCCAAAAAAGACTTGTGGTCCAAATCAATTCCCGAATCCACTATGGCGATACCGATTCCTGAACCATCAAGCGTGTAGGAACTGGAGCCGAACAACGTGCTTATCGTTTGCTGTCTCACCAGATCGGCGCCGGTGGTGGCTGACACATGACCGAAAGATCGCACTTCGCGATTTCCTGAGATATGGAGGATGGCGTCGTTCGCCGTAAGCTCCTGGATGGCGCTGACAGGCATGTCGACAGCTATCGTGCCGACCTGCGGCATTCGTGCTCTAACGCGGATTCCATAACGCTGGAAGAAACCGTTCAGGTTAGCGTCTTTTACATTCTCAACCTGAAGGATTGCGGATACCCGACCGTTTTCTGTCGCTGAGGTCTCTAAAAGCTGCTGGATATCGGGCGAGACTTTCTGCCCGTTAAATCCACTTGCAGAGTTCGCCTCTTCCATTGAATCGGCAGCAAATGTTATCGGTTGGAAGAGTCCATCGAGCGTTGTATCTGCAGCAATGTATTCCTGATAAGCCGTTTCAGTGGTTGCACCCAGCACTTTGACGTGAGCGGATTGCGCTACCGATTTCAACGTCTCAGCGACGGATATGCTTGCATGCGTTCCGACAAACTGATCCAGTTGGTCTACAAAGAGAATTGACTTGCCGTTTGCGTCGAAAGAACTCAAAGCAGCCCGCAGCCGTTGATTGAGTTCAACGTTGGTTTTCAAGTTATCGAGAATGCCATTGATCTTAAGGCTATAGACTCGCGCATTGCGCAGGCTTGAGGGTACGTTACTGGCGGCGATCCTTTGTGCCAGGGCGCTTGCTACTGCATTTGCGTTCAGCTCGCCGGCGCCTACTAGCACCGGATTTCTGTCCGAGTCTTTTGCGAGGAGATCGACAACACGTGCAACGGTGGAATCTTTAACGGTGGGTAGTTCAAGTTTGCCTTCACGTGCAAGAGCAGTCAGTTCAATAACATATTGAGACGTGGGTGATTTCACAGCCTTAGCATCTTGCGCGTGGGTGACATCCATAATCACGATGCCGGCGCAAACCGAGGTCGCAAGTGCGGCAGCTGCCGTTAGGGAAACAAGTCGGAAGGGTTTTCTTTTCATGTTGGGTCTCAGGCTTTTAATGGCTACACAGCGGACGGACGGCACAAAATGCGCCGCACTATCGCCTTGGCACCCACCGTGCCACCTTCGGCCTGGTCCATGGATGGTCGTTTTTGTTTGGAAATCGACGTAGTTTCGAAAACTGCCATTAGATTGCGCGAGGTGAGGCGCTTCAATGTGAGAGAATTCGGTCAGTTATTTTGACCGAGACATCGCCCGATTAGACCGAGTGGCTGCCACCAACGTCATCTTCTGAACTGGCCTCGCTTGGGGTGCTGCTACGCTCGATGGTCGCATCGAATTCACTACGCGACCAGGCTGCTGATATCGTAAGAGACTGATTTCGACTGACAGGATCAGTGGCTTCCTAAAGGACCTCTCATCCGAACACGTCGACCAACCCGACCACAGATAGCATTGCCTCAAAAAGTCTCGCTCTCGCGCACTCGGCTTTGTTGATGCGTGGTCGTATCTCAGCCGGTCCATCCGGCTATTGCCATCGTTTTTGGCCTTATTGCGTACTTAGCATGAAGTGTCAGATCTTCAGGGGGCCCGCACCAGCCGCACCCGGACATCAGCAGTGCTTTCCGGCAAGCGAGAATTCGCCGCCGCACATCTGGCGGGTAAGCCGCTCCGACCCTTGACGCTCTGCCACTGAAGACTACAGATGGCAAACACATAACAAACTAGCGTCTCTTACCCGGAAGCGTTGCCATCCGTTGTGCCCACAGCAGTGTGCGAGGTGATGCGCCACGGGCGAATTCCTTCTGCCACTGCTCAAATCTCTCTGCAGGCTAACGCTGATATCTTCTCTGTTCGACCAGACCCGTACGAGGGCATACCTCAAACTGTAACTTCTGCGTCCGCACAAAATGCCTCATCTGCAACGGTGAAGCCCGTTGGCACCCATTGGCATACGACACCTTCACGCCAAGCCGTCTAAATTCCGCGCTTACGCAGCAGCAACGCTTTGCAATACTCGCAAAATCAAGCACACTTCTGTCTTACCCTTATTGTGACGAAGATGTGCAACTCCCCCGGTACGGAAGGCGACCCACTGCAATCCCGGGGAATTAAACCCGAACTCACGCAAGCTCAGCGGAATGGATTCGCCTGAACCCGTTACGACGCTGGCCACGCCATCAATTGCTGTCGACCTTATAGCTTTCCAGAAAGCACAGAAGGCACCGCTGAAAATATTAGGGGTAGTTAAACGCTGATTGGATCGCGCATCGTTTCCGACCGTGTCTTACAGCGATTAACTGTCTATCCGTTTGTTAATTTGATTTTGACCTGGGAGAGAACAGAAATCCTTAGAGAGTTCTCAAGAAATTCTTAAAAGAAAATAAACGATGGTCGAAGGTGAAGCTCAGGGTGACATCAATCGTATGCGTGCTTTATTACTCACGCCGTCGGCCACACGAAGCCGGATTGTAACTTCCTGGTCAGTAGGTAAACCCGTAGATAGTTTGACATTGATTTGTTTGAGCCAGACCTGGCCAGTGACGTTACCCAGATACTCGATTTCGAGCGGATAAACATTCCCATCGCCATCTTCGGCCTCAACGCCGATCTGCGAAATACTATTTATCTGTTCAAGATGTCTCGCAAAGAACATTACGCGCGTCAAGCCATCAGCACTGAATTTCGGAGAGCTGAAGATTGAAAACGGCTCTGTGACACAAGTAACGGAATCAAATGCCAGTGCCATATCACTAGCCTCAAGCGTGACGATCTCCGGTAATGGCTTGCCTGAGAAGTTTGCCGACACATTCCCTGACAAATTTTGATAGGAAGTTTGTGAGGGATTGAAGACAAACTTTTCAGAGTTCGGAATTACCGTGTAGTTCTCGCCAGCTGGCATCGCCGCAAACAAGTAGTTCCCATTTTCATCAGTTGTGACGGAAGAGCCGGAACCGTCCGCAATTGTGAGCTGTATTCCGCTCAGCGGTGTTCCGTCTACTGTTGTGATTTGACCGCTGATGGAATGGCGATTCAGTGTGGCCTGTAAGTTGACATTAACATTCCCCGCCGGATGAACAAGACTTTGGCCTGCGGTAAAGGTGTAATGGACCTTGCTGCCTGTAATGGTGTAATTGCCACTGGTCGGCAAACCTGAAATGCGGAAATTACCCAGTGCATCAGTGACGGTCGTTATTGATTGCGCCCCGCTTAATGTAATTATGGATCCACTCAATGGGCCGCCATTTTCGTCACTAACGCTACCGATGATGTCGAAATTCGGTTGGGGATTAAGCTGGAGGTAATTGCTAAATGCGGCCCGCTGCTGGTCAAGACATTCGCTGTTTGCCCCGCACTTTATCAGGAGATCAGACCAGTAAAAATGTGCTGCCGGATCTGGCTGTCTCCCCAACGCGGAAACAAACTGCGCACGTACAAACTGCACCGGATCCTCATCGTCGGTAGCTGTTTGTATTACGTTGGTGGTCTGAGCTTGGGAGTCGAGTTGTTCATATTGGGAATTGATTACAGAAAGCCGCTGCGTTTGCCCGTCGGCGTGTAATCGAGATGCGTCGTCCACGCACGTCAGTCCATCAAATATTGCATTGTTTACCCGGTTGATGTCGATCGCGGAGTTGGCGTTATGGCTCCAGCCGTAATGAGCACTCTCAACCATCAGGTTCTGCGCGTCGTAGAAAAGATGACCCGACGTATTAAAATTTGAGACATTCATGCGCAGCCCTGTGATATAGACCAAATCGATTGGGGCACTGACTACACCGTATCTGAAAGGAAGTCCCGTGATTCCGATCCAGCCACCCTCATCAAGGAATGTGTCGCGTACGACGAATTCACGCCGGGGTGAATCTGCTGTCTTAGAGGCGGCGTCACCCATGTTTATCCATGAAAGAGGCGATCCTAGACCGGTTTTACCCCAGAACGATCGCAGACCGTAATCGACGAAAATTGAATTGGCTACAGTGAACCCGCGCCACTCCCTGTTTTCCACTGTGGGCGCATAGAGGCCGCTATTTGCCGTGCAACCAAGAAACACACTCAATTCGATTGTCATCGTACTGCGAACCGCTTTGACAATATTCCCCCCACCGATTGAGGCTAGACCATAGAACTCGCAATGCCGAATTGTCGCAGAGATGATGTCGCTGAGGTACAAGGTTTCAACGGCGTCGGTACTGACGTCTGGCCGTCCTGTAAACCCGACGTGCTCTATCAGCAGTTGTTGCAGTCCAATGAGTGTGATCGCATTTCCAGAGTCTCCCGTAGCTGGAATTATGTCCGAGGTGAGGTCCAAACCAGCGGCCAGTTCGGAGCCGCCGGCAGTTAGAGGTGCAGGCATGGTAGACGAAGGAACACCCTGTATCGTTATGGTAGCTCCAGTATTCGAAAAATTCTCGGCAACAGGGGTTGCGATCAGATAGTGGCCGGCAGGAATAAACAGCGTGCCTCCACCTGTTTGTGCAAGTGCGTCAAGCGCGGTTTGAAGTGCTGGACCATCATCAGCAACTCCATCCCCGACCGCGCCAAAATCTGAGAGATCGAAAGTGTCAGTGCTGCCGGATGGTTTGTTGATGCTGTTGTGGCGATCCGCAGACGCCGTGGGTTTTGAGCTTATGGAGCCGCCGGCGAGCAGGATAAGTGCGATGCTTGCTGCCAGCCTGGTGCGCAGGAGAACGTAATTGTGGGAGAACATTGGTTGATGCTCGTAGTGGAGACCCTAAATGGTTAAGGTGAAGAATGGGACAACTCGAGGTCGGGGAAGGAGGAGGCGAGTTCCTTCACCACTATAAGACGCAATTGGATGAAAGATTGTCAACGTTTTTTTTCGAGGCACGGCCCACGTGAGGCAGGTTGGGCCAGGTAAACACTACCAACCGGTCATAATGCAATATTTTGTCCGTCAAAAGAGGACCATCAAGCCTCCAAATTATGCTGCGACGAATATTGGGCAGGTGACATGGAAGGCCCACTTTTTGGTATAGGACCAGCCAGGTAAAGCAACATCGAAAGCACTAGTTTTGCGAATGGCGAAAAGGTGCGGCGGCAGTCAAGCTCAAGCCTTTGACGTTCTGATTGTTCACTGAAACGATTGCCAACGGCAAAGTAGTGCTCAATGCCATTGGCTGCAAGCGCGTCGGCAAGCGCATATTCCCGACGAGCACGTCGTGTGCGGGACTCTGGATG